>CAYZWR010000088.1:0-14890 GCA_964481735.1 uncultured Thermoanaerobaculia bacterium | reverse complement strand
GGAAGATGAAGGGGAAGCCGAGCACGTTGTTGACCTGATTGGGATAGTCGCTGCGCCCGGTCGCCATGATCACGTCGGGACGCGCGGCGACCGCCTCGTCGTAGCCGATCTCGGGTGTCGGGTTGGCCATCGCGAAGACGATCGGGTTCTTCGCCATCGCCTGCAGCTCCTTGCCGGTGATCAGGCCGGGGCCGGAGAGGCCGATGAAGACGTCGGCGCCGACCATGGCCTCGGCGAGCGTGCGCGCCTTGGTGTCGGAGGCATACTCCAGTTTGTACTTGTCCTTGTCGCCGGGGCGGCCCTTGTAGATCACCCCCTTGCGGTCGCAGAGGACGATGTTCTCCTTCTTGACCCCGAGCGCGAGGTAGAGCCAGACGCAACCGAAGGCGGCCGCGCCGGCGCCGGCGAAGACCAGCTTCACCTGGTCGATCTTCTTGCCCACCAGCTCGACCGCGTTGATCAGCGCCGCGCCCGAGATGATCGCGGTGCCGTGCTGGTCGTCGTGGAAGACCGGGATGCCCATCTCCTTCTTCAGCGTCTGCTCGATCTCGAAGCACTCCGGCGCCTTGATGTCCTCGAGGTTGATGCCGCCGAAGGTCGGCTCGAGGAGCTTGACCGTGCGGATGATCTCCGCCGGATCGTGGGTGTCGAGCTCGATGTCGAACACGTCGATCCCGGCGAACCTCTTGAACAGGACGCCCTTGCCCTCCATCACCGGCTTGCCCGCGAGGGCGCCGATGTCACCGAGGCCGAGGACGGCGGTGCCGTTCGAGATCACCGCCACGAGGTTGCCCTTGGAGGTGTACTCGTAGGCGAGCATCGGGTCCTTCTCGATGGCCAGGCAGGGCTCGGCGACTCCCGGGGTATAGGCGAGCGACAGATCGCGCTGCGTCGCGGTGGGCTTGGTGGGGACGACTTCGACCTTGCCGTGCGGCTCGGACGAGTGATAGGCGAGGGCTTCTTCGCGCGTGATGGTAGCCATGCTGGCAGTGTACTGAGAGTCCGCGCCGGTCCCCCCGCCTGGGGGGGTGGGGGGGGGCCAGCGCCGCGCGCTAGGCTGGGCAGGGCCATGCTCGTCACCCCTCGCGAAGATCGCCGGATCGTCATCACCCAGGCGGACCATGCCCGCCTCGCGGCCTCGTTTCTGGCGCTCTTCCGCCTCCCGGACCTGCTCGCGAACCCGCGGCGAGAAGAGCTCCTGCGCGCGGTGGCCGAGCACGACAACGGCTGGTGGGAGAGCGACAGCGCCCCCGAGCTCGATCCCGCGACCGGCGGCCCGCGCGATTTTCGGGCGCTCGGCCGGGAGACGCGCTGGGCGATCTGGCGCCGGGGGGTGGAACGATTCGCCGCCGAGGCGCCCTACGTCGCCGCGCTGGTCGCGACGCACGCCCTGCGCCTGCACAGCGATCGCGCCGGGGAGCCGGCGGGGCTCGAATTCACGGCCGAGCTCGCTCGGCGGCGCGACGAGCTGCTCGAGCTCGCCGGTCGAAGTCCCGCCGAGCTGGCCGAGGACAGCGCCTGGCTGGAGCTCGCGGACGGCCTGTCCCTCGCCGCCTGCCTCGCCGAGCCGAGCTTCGCCTCCGGGCCGGGCCGGCGGGCCCGCTGCGCCCTGCGCGACGCGGGGAGCGAGCTCGCGATCGCTCCGTTCCCGCTCGCCGGCGCGACCTGGTTCACCGTCGCCTGTCGCGAGCTTCCCGCCGCTCGCGCGGCGACGCCGGGCGAGCTCGCGCGCCGGCTGGCGACCGCCACCTGGGTCGAGCTCGACATTCGCCTGGCGCCGCTCGAGGCCTAGCTCGGCCGCCGCACCTCCGGCGCGTAGTGCTCGAGGTAGCCGCACTTGTCGCACCGCCAGCTCTCGATGGTCAGCCGGCGGCGACCCTTCAGGCGCAGGATGCGCAGGAACCAGTAGCTCGGCGAGCCCTCCGCCCACCGGGCGACGCGCGCCGAATTGTTGCTGGTGTCGATCGTGAAACCCTCGCTCATCGCGCCATTGCATTTCGGACAGCGCAGGTTCTTCATCTCGTCCTCTCGTCGCCTCGCTCGCTTGCCGCCTCGCCGGAGCGCAGCCGCCCCGCCTCGCCCACCGCTCGCCGCAGCAGATACTCGATCTGCGCGTTGACGCTGCGCAGCTCGTCCGCCGCCCAGCGCTCCAGGCTGGCGTGGAGCGCCGGATCGAGCCGCAACAGGAAGGTCTTGCGCTCCGCCAAACGGCCTCCGTCAGCCGGCGTAGAGCGTTCCGGCGTTGACCACCGGAGTCACCGCGCGGTCGCTGCACAGCACGACCAGGAGGTTGGAGACCATCGCCGCCTTGCGCTCCTCGTCGAGCTGGACGATCCGCTTCTCGGAGAGCTTGTCGAGCGCCATCTCGACCATGCCGACCGCGCCGTCGACGATCTTCTGGCGCGCCGCGATGATCGCCGAGGCCTGCTGGCGCTGCAGCATCGCCTGCGCGATCTCCGGAGCGTAGGCGAGATGGCTGATGCGCGCCTCGGGCACGTCGACCCCCGCTTGCGCCAGCCGCTCGTGGATCTCCCGCTTGAGCTGCTCGGCGATCTCGACGGTGTTGGCGCGCAGCGACATCTCGCCGTCGCCGTGCGAATCGTAGGCGTACTGGGTGGCCAGGTTGCGCAGCGCCGACTCCGACTGCACGTGGACGAAGTCCTCGAAGTTGTCGACCTGGAACACCGCCTCGAAAGTGTCGACGACCTTCCAGACGACCACCGCGGCGATCTCGACCGGGTTGCCGTGCGCGTCGTTGACCTTCAGGCGCTCGGTCTCGAAGTTGCGCACCCGGAGCGAAACCGACCGCTTGGCGAGAAACGGATTCGCCCAGCGCAACCCGGCGGTGCGCTCGGTGCCGCGGTAGGCCCCGAACAGGGTGAGCACCCGTCCCTGGTTGGGCTCGACCATGAAGAGACCGGCGAGCAGCAGCGCCGAGACGACGCTCAGCACCAGCGCGGCGATCAAGAGCGGGATGTCGCCTCCGACCGCGCGCGCGATCACCTGCCAGATGCCGCCGCCGAGGGCGGCGACGAGGATGAACAGCATCACGAGTCCGTTCCAGGTTCCTGCCGCTTGCTCCCTGACCATGATTTCCTCTCCTTTGCAATCTTTATGATATCAAATTGAAATCTCCTGTCAAGTGCCCTCTCCCTCCGCTTCTCTATGATGGGCGGCGATGGCGCGCCCGACCCTCCGCTCCCTGCTGCTGCTCGGCACCCTCTTCGCGACGCCGCGACCCACCGACGCCGCCGGCGAAGCCGGGTCGGCTCCGCTGCGCACCACCGGTCAGGCCTTCGGCGTCGCCGCGGTGGTCGAGGTGCGCGATCTCGCCCGGCCGGCCGCCGAGCGCGCGCTCGCCGCGGCTTGGGGGGCGATCCACCGCGGCGAGGCGGCGCTCGGCGAGCTGACGAGCGACGCTGCGCGGCGCCCGGTCAAGGCCTCGCCCGAGCTCTTCGCCCTGCTGCGCCGGGCCGACGACTTCTGCCAATGGAGCGACGGCGCGGTGAGCCCCCTCGGCGGCGCCGTCTTCGCGCTCTGGGGGCTGCGCCGCCCGGTCGCCGCGCTCCCCGCCCCCGATCTCGTGGAATCCGCCGCCGCGAGCGCGGCCTGCGAACGCTGGCGGCTCGATCCCCGGACGGCGACCGTGACGCTCGACGCCGGCAGCGCGCTCGAGCTCTGGAGCTTCGAGCGCGGCTGGGCGGTCGACCAGGCGGTCGCGGCGCTCGTCGGCGCCGGCGCGGCCAACGCCTGGGTCGAGATCGGCGGGATCGTGCGCGCCATCGGCGCCGGACCGCAGGGGCGGGGGTGGCGCTTCACGATCCCGATCTCGGCCGATCCCGCGGTGCCGCCGGACGCGGTGCGCCTGATCGATCAGGCGGCGGCCATCGCGGACGCCAGCGGGCGGCCCCTCGAGGTCGCCGGCGAACGCTTCGCGCCCTATCTCGACCTGCGCACCGGGCGGCCGGTCGCCGGCGTCGCACGCGCCGTCGCGGTGACCTCGCTGGCCGTCGACGCGCAGGCCCTGTCGACCGCGATGTTCGTCTTCGGACCCTCCGCCGGCGCGCTCCGGCTGGGGAGCCTCCGCCCCAAGCCCTCGGTCCTCTGGCTGCTCGGCGAAGGCCAGGGCGCTCCGGTCCTCTCGACCGCCAATTGGTCGGCGGTGAAGAAGTGGTGAGCCCCGAGGCGCCCGGCTTCCCGGACGAGCGACCCGCCGTCGTCCTGGTGCGCCCGCAGGAGGAGGGAAACATCGGCGCGGTCGCCCGCGCCATGTCCAACTTCGGCCTGGACCGGCTGCTGCTCGTCGCGCCGGCGGCGGCGCTCGGCAACACCGCCTACGCCTTCGCGATGCACGCCCATGCGATCCTGGATCGCGCCGAGCGCCATCCGGATCTCGCTTCCGCGCTCGCCGGCTTCCACTTCGTCGCCGGCACCGCATCGCTGCGCGACCGGGGCTGGGCGCAGCCGATCCTGGCGCCCCGCGACCTGCCCGGGCATCTCGCGCAGCACGCCGCCGGCGCGCGGGTGGCCCTGCTCTTCGGCGCTGAGGTCTCCGGTCTCACCCGCGAAGAGCTCGTGCGGGCGAGTGTCCTGGTTCGCATTCCCGCGGCCGTCGAGAACCCGACCCTCAACCTCGCGCAGGCGGTCCTGATCGTCGCCTACGAGCTCCACCTGGCGCGCGGCGCGCCGGCCCTCGCCGCGCCCGAGCCGGTGGCTCGCGCCACCGTGTTCCAGCAGGAGCGGCTCTTCCGGCAGCTCGCGACGCTCCTCGCGGACGTGCGCTTCGCGCGCGACACGACGATCGTGCGGGTCGAACAGGACCTGCGCCAGCTCTTCGCGCGCTCCGCGCTCACCGAGCGCGAGGCGATGATCCTCGCCGGCATCCTGCGGCGCGCCCGCCATGCCCTGACGCGCCGCGGGCGAGCCGTGCGCGAGCCCGGCGCGGCGCCGGCCGGATGATAGAGTCCGCGCGATGAAAACGGCGACGCTTTCCATCAAGTCCGAGGTCACCGCCGCGCTCGCGCGCGCGCCGATCATCGCCGTGGTGCGCCATCGCGACGCGGCAGAGGCGGCGCGCCAGGCACGCGCCTTCATCCGCGGTGGCCTCGAGCTGATCGAGGTCACGTTCACCGTGCCCGGGGCCACCACGCTGGTCGGCGAGCTGCTCGGCGAGCGCCCGGCGGGCGCCCCCTGGAAGATCGGCATGGGGACGGTGACCACCCGGGCGCGCGCCGAGGCGGCGATCGCGGCCGGAGCGGAGTTCCTGGTCACGCCCAACGTCAATCCCGAGGTGGCCGCCCTCGCCCGGAGCCGCGACCTCTTCCTGGTGCTCGGCGGGTTGACCGCGACCGAGCTCGTCGCCGCTCACGAGCTGGGGGCCGACCTGCTCAAGGTCTATCCCCTGCCGCCGGTCGGCGGTCCGGGCTACCTCGCGGTGGTCCGCCAGCCCTTGGGCGACCTCGCGCCGATGCTGGCCGGGGGCGGCTTCGGCATCGAAGAAATCCCGGCCTACCGCGCCGCGGGCGCGAGCGCGTTCGGCATCGGCGCGCCGCTCCTCGGAGCGGACGACGCCACGACGGCCGCCAACATCCGGCGGGCCCTGGAGCTCGCCCGTGGCGCCTAAGGGCCCGCCGCGCATGAGCGACTCGCGCGAGCTGCGGACGCTGCAGCTCATCTTCGACCCGACGCCGGAGATCTTCGCCACCGATTCGGCAGGCTCCTTCGCCTTCTCGCTCGCGATCGACGGCCGCGCGCTGCTCGACACCGAGCCCTACGACGAGATCCGCCTGGTCTTCTCGGTCTGGCACCCCTCGGGCCAGAAGATCATCGACCTCGACCGCGCCTACCTCGAGCTCCAGGGGTCCTTCGACCCCGAGGAGGAACACTGGACGCGACTGGCCGAGATCGAGCCGGTGGTCGCACCCTACGGCTCCGGAGAGACCTTCGACGGCTGGATCGTGCTGCCGGTGATGGCCCAGCGGAGCGCCTACGCCCTGGTCGGCAGCGGCTTCGAGCCGCGCGCCCGACTGCAGATCCGCGCCAGCGCCTACCTCGTGGCCTGAGGTCGCCGGCGAAGCCGGAGGTAGCCATGGCCGATGCCGCGTTTCTCTCCCGACTCGCCCACGACAACGGCTCCAAGATCGTCCTCCTGATCCTCGACGGGGTGGGCGACCTCGCGGTCGCCGAGCAGCCCGCGACGCCGCTCGAGCTCGCGCGGACCCCCGCGCTCGACGCGCTCGCCCGGCGCTCGAGCCTGGGGAGGATCGTGCCGGTCGCGACCGGCATCACGCCGGGGAGCGGACCGGGGCATCTGGCGCTCTTCGGCTACGACACCGAGGCACCGGAAAACGACATCGGCCGCGGCGTGCTCGAGGCGCTCGGCCTCGGCCTGCTCCTCGGGCCCGGCGACGTCGCGGCGCGCGGCAACTTCGCGACCGCCGACGCCGCCGGCCGCCTCACCGATCGCCGCGCCGGCCGCATTCCCACCGCCGAGTGCGAGCGCGTCTGCGCCCGGCTCAACGCGGCGCTCGCCGGCGCGATGCCGGGGCGCGTCGAGGTCGTCCCCGGCGAGGCGCACCGCTTCGTGCTGCTGCTGCGCGGCGCCGGGCTCTCCGCGGCGCTCGACGACACCGACCCGCAGGAGACCGGCGTGCCGCCGCTCGCGGCGCGCGCCGAGGCCCCGGAGGCCGAGGCGACCGCCGAGCTGGTGCGCCAAGCGGTCGCAGTGATGGAGCAGGCGATCGCCGACGAGCCGAAGGCCAACCGGGTGCTGCTGCGCGGCTTCTCGCAGCTGCCGCATCTCGCGAGCCTGCCGACGCTCTACGAGATGCGCTGCGGTGCCTTCGCCGGCTATCCGCTCTACCGCGGCGTCGCCGCGGCCTGCGGGATGGAGGTCGTTCCCTGCGGCAAGCGGATCGGCGAGATCGTCGCGAAGGTGGGTGAGCGGTGGCAGGATTTCGATTTCTTCTTCCTGCACGTCAAGCAGACCGACCAGGCCGGCGAGGACGGCAACTGCGCGGCGAAGCGCCAGGTGATCGAGGAGGTCGACGCGGCGCTCCCGGCCCTGCTCGCGCTCGCGCCCACGGTGCTCGCGATCACCGGCGACCACTCGACGCCGGCGCCGATGAAGGCGCACAGCTTCCACCCCGTGCCGCTCCTGATCGCCTCGCCGCTCGCCTTCGTCGACGATGCGACGCGCTTCACGGAGCGCGAGGCGATCCGCGGCCACCTCGGGACCTTCCCGTCGCGCGAGCTGGTGGCGCTCCTCCTCGCCCACGCCGGCCGACTCGCCAAGTTCGGCGCCTGATGGCGCTCGAGATCGCCGAGTCGATCCAGGTCGGCACGCCGCCCGAGGCGGTCTGGAAGCTGCTCGCCGACCCCACCACCTGGCCGATCTGGTGGCCCGGCTGTCGCGACGCGGCGGCGCACGACCGCAAGATCCTGCGCGACGGCTCGCAGCTCAAGCTGGCGCTCCGCCTGGGTTGGATCATCCTGCCGCTCGCCGCCCGGGTCGAGCTGGCGACGCCCGGCCGGGCGCTCATCTGGGTCGGCCGCGGCGCCGGCGTGGTCGGCCGCCACGCCTTCTACCTCGACGCCAGACCGAACGGTACCCTGGTGCGCCAGCACGAGGCCTTCTCCGGCCCCGGAGTCCTCGTCTTCCGGCTGCTGCGCCTCGACGCCGCCACCCGCCGCATGTTCCGGGACAATCTCAAGGGCCTCAAACGAGCGGCCGAGCGAGCGCTCTAGATCCCCGGGCGGCGGAGCGCGCGCTCTGGGGTAAGGTTGCGCCTCGAGGCGGGGACCGCGCACGATGAGAAACAGCCACGGCTGGCGGGAGATCCAGGAGGAACGCAAGCGCGAGATCGTCGCGGCGATCGTCGCCGGTCGGGCGACGCGCGGGCCCTCGCACGCCGAGCTCGACCTCACCGACCGCTGCAACGTCGCCTGCTACTTCTGCAACCAGCAGGACACGCGCACCAAGCAGCAGGTGCCGATCGAGCGGGCGCTGCGGCTGATCGACGAGCTGGCCGACGGCGGCGTCAGGTCGGTCCGCCTCTCGGGCGGCGGCGACCCGCTCTTCCACAAGGAGATCCTGCAGATCCTGGATCACCTCGCGGCGCGCGGCATCGTGATCGACAACCTGACCACCAACGGGATCGCGATGAGCGACGCGGTGGCGCACCGGCTGGTCGCCGGCGCCGCGCGCGAGGTGATCTTCTCGCTCAACGCCGTCGACGCCGCCGACTACCATCGCATGATGCAGGTCAAGCCGGCGCTCTTCGAGCAGGTGCTGGGCAACATCCGCAATCTCGTCGCCCGCCGCGGCGAAGCGACGCGGCCGCAGATCGTCAGCCAGCTCCTGCTCGACCGCCACAACGTCCACCGCATGGTCGAGATGTACGACCTCGCGGCCGGGCTCGGCGTCGACGTCGCGGCGTTCAACGTGGTGCTCGAGATCCCCCTCGACCGCATCGACCGGGAGGAGCTGCTCCGGCCGGAGGATCGTGAGATCGCCCGCCCGCTGTTCCGCGAGATCCTCCGCCGCGACCGCGAGCGCGGCATCCTGCAGGTCGACTTCGCCGTCCCCGGCTGGAACGAGATGGTCGCCGCCGAGGAGCGCGAGGTCGGTCACTCGATCCAGCGCCCCTTCCCGACCGCGGCGAGCTTCCGCGACGAGAACGGAGGCTGCTTCTTCGCCTGGTACACCACGGTGGTGACCGGCAACGGCGACCTCCACCCCTGTTGCCTGCTCCTCAAGCCGGGCCGCAAGCCGCTCGGCAACATCCTGCAGTCGAGCTTCGCCGAGCAGTGGAACGGCCCGGGCTACACCCGGATGCGCCAGGAGATGCGTCAGGTGCTGCTCGAGGGAAGCGTCGCGGGCTACGACCCCGGCCGCTTCGAGATCCTCGACCAGGCCTGCGTCATGCCCCACTTCTGCTGGCTGAAGAACATGTTCTTCCGCGGCGACGAGACGTTCTACCGCGAGCTCGGCGATGCCCTCGAAACGGCGCGCGCCGCCGAGGCCAGTTGGTTCGGCTCCCCCGACCAGCGGCGGATCGCCAAGCACCGCTTCTACCAGCGGCATCCGCGCCTCGCGCCCCATCTCCAGCGCCTGCTCGACTGGTCACGCCCGCTGCGCCACCGGCTGTTCGGCGGGTCGGCCTCGCGCCCGACGCTCGCGAACCCGGAGTGACGGCGGGACGATGCCGACCTCCGACTTCAGCGGCCGGATCGCCCTGGTGACCGGCGCGGCCGGCGCCCTGGGCGGCGCCCTGACGCGCCGGCTGCTCGACGCCGGCGCCCGGGTGGAGGCGATCGATCGCCAGGCCGGGCGCGTCCGGACGACGCTCGCCGGCGCGGGCGAGCGACTCGGCGTCCACACGGCCGATCTCGCCGACGCCGCCGCGGTCGCGGGTGCGGTGAGCGGGATCCTGGCCGGCCGCGGCCGGATCGATCACGTCTTCAACGTCGCCGGTGCCTTCGCCACCGAGGGACCGGTCGAGGCTACCGCCCTCGAGACCTGGCAGCGGCTGCTCGACGCCAACTTCCGCTCCACCCTCCATGTCTGCCGAGCGGTGCTGCCCGCGATGAAGCGGCAGGGGCAGGGGACGATCGTCAACGTCGGCTCGCGGGCCGCCCTCGCCGGCGACGCCAACGTGGCCCCCTATGCGGTGGCGAAGACTGCCGTCCTCAGGCTGACCGAGTCGCTGGCCGCGGAAGGCAAGCGCGTCGGCGTCAGGGTCAACTGCGTGCTGCCCGGGACGCTCGACACCCCGGCCAACCGCCGGGCCATGCCCGAAGCCGACCCGACGACCTGGGTCGAACCGGAGGCGCTGGTCGAGGTGATGCTCTTCCTCTCCGGTCCCGCCGCGCGCGCCGTCCACGGCGCCGCGATCCCGGTCTTCGGGCTGGGCTAGAGCCCAGCCATCCGCCGTCTCCTGGCTCCGCGGCCGCCCGGTCCGCGCTAGGGCAGATGCGAGGACCAGGCGTTGACGTTGCCGCTCTCGAAGCCGTCGAAGAAGATCTTCCGATAAGCGAAGAATCCGCTGTCGCTGTTGTCGAGAATCACCAGCGCCCCCTCCGGGTCCGGATCGGTGACGGTCACGCTGGTCACGACCCCGCCGTAGGCCGGGATCGGCGCCGTTCCGTTGAAGGTGTAAACGAGCGAAGCACCGACCGGAAGGTCCACGCTCTCGTTCAGGTCACCGGTGCCGGAGGCGTTGTCGCACGAGGTGTTGACCGCCGCACAGGTCCAGCCGGTGATGGTCACGTTGGTCATCGGCAGCGAGGTAACCGTGGCGCTGGCGCTCGGGTCGACGAGGCCGACGTTGGCCACGGTGATCACGATCGTCACCGCGCCGCCGTCGTCGGCGAGCGTCGTCCGGTCGTCGGGCACGACGACCCGCAGGTCGGGGGTGAGCGCGAAGTCGGCTCCGACGAGATGATTGGCGTTCATCGTCGGCGTGCAGGCGCCGCTGCCCGTGCAGTCGGTCGTCCACTCGCTGAACAGCGAATCTCCGTCCGCGGTCGCCGCGAGGCTGAGGTGCGTGCCGCCCGGGTAGAAGCTCGTGCAGTCCGGGTCGGCCGGAACCTCGGCCCGGCAATCGAGGAACGTGGAGTCGTCGGTGTTGGTGATCCGCACCGTGCCGGTGCCGGTGCCCACGGCGGGGTCGACGGTGAGCAGGAAGACGCCGAGCTGGAAGGTGGCCTGCACGGACCGTGCTTGAGAAACGGTCACCACGCAGTCGCCGGTGGTGTTCGTGCAGTCGCCGGTCCAGCCGGTGAAGACCCAGCCGGGGTCGGGGATCGCGGTGAGTTGCACCTGGGACCCGTAGTCGTAGTCGTTGCTGCACGCCGCGCCGCCGGTGCCGCACAGGATGTCGGCCTGCGGCACGTCCTCGATCGTGCCGTTGCCGCTGGCGACGGCGACGGTCAGAGTGAAGATCTGCAGGGTGAAGGAGGCGGTCACCGCCTTGTTCTCGAGCAGGTTCGTGAACGTGCAGGTCGAGCCGCTGCACTCGCCCGCCGAGGGGCCGCTCCAACCGGTGAAGTCGCTGCCGGTGTCCGGGGTGGCGGCCAGTTCGACGTCTGCGTTCTCGGCAAAGGGCGCCGTGCAAGTGGTGCCGCAATCGATCCCGACCGGCGAGCTGGTCACCGTGCCGGCGCCATTCCCCGACTTGTCGACGGCGACCTGGTAGGAGTCGGAGGAGAGCTCGACCCGATGGTCCTCGACCTCGCCGTCGCCGCCACCACCCGCCGGGGCGAGCCCGACGGAGCCCGCAGGGCGGACGCGGAAGCGCGCCGTCGTGAAGCCGTCGAGGGTCACCGCCGGGGCGACGAAGGTCGTACCGGCAGCCGGCAGGGTCACGCCGGTGAGGATCTGCTCTCCACTCTCGTCCCAATCGCCGTCGCCGTTGAAGTCGATCCAGGCGTCGACCAGTCCGCTGCCGGTGACGTCGAGCGTGTTGACCTGCCCAGCCAGCACGGGGTTGGTGACGAAGATCACTCCGTCCTCGTCGTCGCCATCCAGGTCGGTGTCGTCGCCGTCGGCGAGCGCGCTCGGCTGACCGTCGGCTTCGGCGTCGGGAGCGCCGGCCCCCAGGTAGACGCCGCCGATCGCATGACTGGCGCCGGCATCGGCCACGAGCGTCGCGTAGGGTGCCGGTGCGTCGCCGAAGTCGCGGCCACCGAAGCAGTAGGCCTCGACGTTGCTCGCGGTCGTCGCGGCGACGTAGACGCACTGTCCGTCGGAGCTGACCACGACCGCGCGGGCACCATCCAGATTGCCCGGGTCGGTGATCGCCTCGAGGAAGGCGAGCCGACCGGTTGCCGGGTCCCGGCCGAAGATGGTGAGCGCGCTGCTCAGCTCGGCTGCGCCGAAGACGAATCCTCCGTCGGGGCTGACCGCCACGCCAGTGATGCCGTCGAGTCCGGTGACCGGACCGGCGAGGTGGGTCTCGACTTCGACGAAGGTCAGCACGCCGGTCGCGGCGTCGCGCGCGAAGATGCCGATCTTGTCCTCGCTCGGCGCCGCGGTGTAGAGGTGCCTGCCGTCCGCGGCGAGGGCCAGGAACGAGGCGCCCGCCAGGCCGTCCACGCCGCCCTGGTCGTCGATCAGCGCGACCGGCGACGTCAGGCTCCCCGCCAGATTGCGCGCGAAGCGGGTGACCGCGCTGTCGGTCGCCGCGCTGACGTAGAGCTGTTCATCGCCCGGCGCGACCGCGGTCGCGGTAGGCCCGGCGAGCGAGTTGGCGCCGCCGGTACCGTCCTTGATGCTCTGCAGGAAGGTGAGCAGGCCGGTGCCGGTGTCGCGCGTGTAGGCGCTGACCCGCTCCTGGCCGGCCGAAGTCGCCGTGGCGTAGAGCGTCGTGCCGTCCGCGCTGATCGAGAGGCCCGAGCCCCGCCGCAGGTTCGTCTTGTCGGCGAGCTTCTGAATGCAGGAGAGCGACCCGGTCAGCGCGTCGCGCGACCAGACGGTCAGCAGATGGTTGTTCCCGGGTGGCCGCGACGTGACGTAGACATGGTCGCCGTCGGGGCTCACCACCACGGCGGTCGCGTTCCTGAGGACGTTGGCGCCACAGGCGCCGCCACCCGAGTCGTTCTCGACGAAAGTGAGCGTGCCGAAGCTCGGGCCGGGCGTCGCCTCGCGCTCGAAGACCGCGAGGCCGTCGTTGCCGGTGCCGTTGACGACGTAGAGATGCGCGCCGTCCGGGCTGAAGGCGAGCCAGCGCGGCGCGTTGAGACCGGTGGTCTCGTGATCCACGTTGACCATCAGCGCGGCGCCGGCAGGAAGACTCCCGGAGACGGCCGCGACGACCAGGCCAAGGGACAGAAGAGCGATCGGGTGTGTGCGCATCGGAGCTCCCGCGTGGTGCAGCAGTTACAGGTTGACTGTGGAATATCTCACAGTCCATTCGGGCGGGATAGCCCTCCCCGACCGGGTAGCTGCCACTTCGCGGAGGGCTGCGTGGTGGAACAGGGGAAGCCGAGCCGTTGGGCGCGGCGTCACGGCCGGGCCGGCGCCGGGCTCGGAAACTCGGGATCGAGGTAGACGTCGACGGGCGCCGACGATCGCGCCGCCTGCGGCCGGTCGCCGCTCAGCGGAAGCCGCGCCGCAGCTCGCGGGCGAAGCTCTTGTAGGTCGGGTCGTCCCAGAGGACGACGATGACCCGCTGCAGCTTGGTGCCCCCCTGCAGGTAGCGGTGTACCTCGGTCAACAGGATCCGGGCGCAGCGCTCGATCGGGAAGCCGTAGTTGCCGGTCGAGATCGCCGGAATGGCGACCGACTTCAGGCCATGGCGGTCGGCGAGAGCGAGCGACGAGCGGACGGCCGAGGCGAGCTTGCGGTCCTCGTCCCCCTCGCCCATCTTGGGGCCGACGGCGTGGATGATGTGCTTGAACTTCATCTTGCCGGCGCCGGTGATCACCGCCGTGCCGGTCGGCGTCGAGCCGATCCGCTTGCACTCCTCCTGGATCGACGGGCCGCCGCGCCGCTTGATCGCGCCGGCCACACCTCCACCCAGCACCAGATTGACGTTCGCGGCGTTGACGATCGCCTCCACGTCGAGCTCGGTGATGTCCCCCTCGACCAACTCGAGGGTGGTGTTGTTCATCGTGATCACGATCCGGTTTTCCGCCTGCGTCTCGGGCATGACTCCAGCTCGGGCTGATCGGTTCCATGCCGGGGTCGCGCCCCGGCGCATCGAGCCCCGAATCTTATCAGGAATGGCCATTCCTGCCCGCCGGCCGGGGCGCCCCTTCCGATAGACTGCCCGCCCATGTTGCGCGAGTGGAAACGTAACCTGTCGGCCTCCCTGGGCGGAGAGATCGCCCGCCGCTTCGGCATCGAGCACGTTCCCGTCGCCGAGATTCCGCCTCGCCGGGCGCTGGGCGACCTCGCCTTCCCGGCTCCCCTGCACCTCGCCCGGGCGTTGCGCCGCAAGCCGCGCGAGATCGCCGAAGAGCTCGCCTCGGGCTGGCGGCTGCCCGTCGAGGTGCGCGAGCTCCGGGTCGAGGGCGCGGGTTACCTCAATGTCTTCTTCGACCGCCCCCGGTTCGTCGCCGCTCTGCTCGAGCGACCCCCCTTCGCCGGGGAGGCCGCCGACCGGGGCAAGGTGATCGTCGAGCACACCAACATCAACCCCAACAAGGCGGCCCACATCGGCCATCTGAGAAACGCCGTGCTCGGCGACCTGCTGGTGCGCTCGCTGCGCGTCCTCGGGGTCCCGGTCGAGGTGCAGAACTACATCGACGACACCGGAGTCCAGGTCGCCGACGTCGTGGTCGGCTTCGTCGACCTCGAGCACAAATCGGTCGCCGAGGTCGCGGCGATCCGCGAGCCCTTCGACTACCACTGCTGGGACCTCTACGCCCGGGTCGGCCAATGGTACGAGGGGGACCCGACGCGCCAGGCGCTGCGCCGCGAGACCCTGCACGCCCTCGAATCGGGGGAGGGCGAGCGCGCCGCCATGGGGCGCCTGGTCGCCCGCCGGATCGTCACCCGGCACCTGAAGACGATGCGCCGCCTGGGGATCGGCTACGACCTGCTCACCCACGAGAGCGACATCCTGGGCCTGCACTTCTTCGACGCCGCCTTCGCCGAGCTCAAGGCGCGGGGCGCCATCCAGCTCGAAGCCGAGGGCAAGAACGCCGGCTGCTGGGTGATGCCGCTCGAGGGGACCGCCGAATTCGCCGGTCTGGAGGATCCGGACAAGGTCATCGTGCGCTCCGACGGGACGGTGACCTACGTCGGCAAGGACATCGCCTACCAGCTCTGGAAGTTCGGCCTGCTGGGCCGGGACTTCGCCTACCGCTACTGGATGGAAGAGGAGCTCTGGGTGACCGATCGGCAGGGGGCGGAGGATCACCCGAGCTTCGGCGGCGCCGAGCG
>CAYZWR010000087.1:0-15033 GCA_964481735.1 uncultured Thermoanaerobaculia bacterium | reverse complement strand
CACCATCGCCAGGGTGACGATCCAGAACTGCGGGTCGGCGAGCGGCAGCGCGGGGCTCATGCCACCCCCAGCGCGCGCAACCCGTGAAGCGCGACCCAGGCGCCACCCCAGGCGAGCCCGGTCATCCAGGCGAACTGCAGGAGCGGCCACTTCCAGTGGCGCATCTCCCGTTTCACCGTGGCCACCGTCGACAGGCACTGCATGGCGAGGACGAAGAAGACCAGGAGCGACACCGCGGTCGCCGGCGTCAGCAGCGGCGACCCGTCGTCGCGCCGGGCGGCGTGGATGCGCGCCAGGACGCCGGCGGCGTCGTCTTCCGGCGCCCCGACCAGGATGGCGAGCGTCGAAACGAAGACCTCCCGCGCCGCGAAGCTGGTGAGCACGCCCATCGACAGGCGCCAGTCGTAGCCCAGCGGCGCGAAGACCGGTTCGACCCACCGTCCGAGCCGGCCGGCGTAGCTCATCTCCTGCTGGTGGCGCAGGGTGAGCCGCTCGGCCTCGCGCGTCAGCTCGGCGGCACGCTCGGGCGAGGTCGTCGCGAGCGCCGCCGACTGGCTCGCCAGGACGCGCGCCGGCGCGGGGGCGGTCGCCTTGGGGTAGGCGGAGAGCCACCACATGACCAGGCAGATGGCGAGGATCACCGTCCCGACCGTCGACAGAAAGGACCATCCCTGCTCGAAGGCCTGGGCGAAGGCGACTCGCAGCGACGGCCGTTTGTAACTCGGGAGCTCGAGCACCATCGGCCGTGAGCGCCCCGGCAGAAGCGTCCGGCGCGCCAGGAAGGCGCTCGCCATGGCGGCCACGGCGCCCAACAGGTAGCAGCCCGCGAAAGCGACTCCCGCCAGCGCCGGCCGCTCGGCGAACAGGAAGTTGGTGAGCAGGACATAGACCGGCAGGCGCGCCGAGCAGCTCATGAAGGGAGCCACCAGGATGGTGGCGAAGCGATCGTGGCGGTCGGGGATCAGGCGCGTCGAGAGGATGCCGGGAATCGCGCAGGCATGGCTCGACAGGAGCGGTACGAAGGCATAGCCCGGCAGGCCGAAACGGCAGAGCAGGCGGTCCATCACGAACGCGGCGCGCGCCAGGTAGCCGGTGTCCTCGAGCAGCGTGATGAGAAAGAAGAGCAGGCAGATCTGGGGCAGGAAGACGACCGTTCCGGAGATCCCGCCGAGCAGGCCGCCGACCAGCAGGTCGCGCACCGCGCCCGCCGGGAGCTGGCTTTCGAGGAAACCCCCCAGGTGCGCGAAGGTCGCCTCGATCAGGCTCATCGGAACGCTGGCGAGCGCGAAGATGGTCCAGAAGAGCCCGGCCATCACCGCGAGGAAGATGAGCAGGCCGGCGATCGGATGGGTGAAGGTCTCGTCGAGCCGATCGAGCAGCGTGTCGCTCGCCGCGCCGAGCGCCCGCTCGCCGCCGACGGCCTCGCCGACGATGCGCTCGGCCCAGGACTCCAGCGCTTCGCCGTCGCTCGCCGCGGGCGCGCTCGGCGGCGCGGCGGCGACCCGGCGTACCCCGGCGAGCAGCTCGCTCACCCCTTCGCCCTGGCGGGCCGCGACCGGCACCACCGGGGCGCCGAGCGCCGCCGCGAGGCGCGCGAGGTCGAAGGAGAGGCCACGCCGGCGGGCGAGGTCGATCATGTTGAGCGCGACCACCAGCGGCACGCCGCGGCGCCGCAGCTCGCCCACCAGCATCAGATGGCGCGGCAGGTTGGTCGCGTCGGCCACCACGATCGCCGCGGCCGGCGGGGCGTCCGCTGCGGTGAGGGCTTCGACGGCGACACGCGACTCGGGAAGCTCCAGGTCGAGACTGTAGAGCCCCGGCAGATCGACCAGCTCGAACGCTTCGCCCTCGCCGAGCTGCAAGCGGCCGATCTTCAGGTCGGTGGTGGTGCCCGGGAAGTTGGCGGTCTTGGCGCGCAGACCGCAGAGCCGATTGAACAGCGTCGTCTTGCCGGTGTTCGGATTGCCGAGCAGGAGCAGGCGGCGCGGGGCGCTCGCGGCGCGGGACCCGGGCCGGGCGGGCAGCGTCACCGCGCGGCCTCGGCGCGCACCAGCAGCCGCTCGGCGACGCTGCGGGCGAGCCCGATGCGGGTCGCGCGGACCTCGACGATGCACGGATCGCCGGCGCTGCGCACGGTCATCCGGCAGCCCTCGGTGAGCCCCATCGCGGCGAGCAGGCACGCCTCTCCTTCGGCGAGATCGCGCCGCACGAGGCGGACGGTCGCGCCCGCCACCGCTTCCGAGAGCCAGATCGCGGGCCGCTCCACGGCGTCGTTCGGGACGGGCCGCACGACGAGCCCGGAGTCGCTAAGCACTCTGCGCTCCCGCGACGCGGGGTGCGGAGGCCGCCGAGCAGCTGCGACAACGGCCGAGGATCTGCAGCTGGTTCTCCCGGCCCTCGAAACCGTGGGCGCGACAGATCTCGCCCAGCAGCGCGGAGATGCCGGGGCTCACGAACTCGATCATCCGGCCGCAGGAGCGGCAGGCGAGATGGTGGTGTCGCTGGCCGGAGTGCAGGTGCTCGTAGAGGTAACCGCGCCCGGCGAGGCGGACCTTGTGCGCCAGTCCCGCCTCGACCAGGAGCTCGAGGTTGCGATAGACCGTGGCGCGCGAAACCGGGGTGCCGCGCGCCACCAGCGCGCGATGGATCGTTCCGGCGTCGATGTGTCCGTGCTGTGCGAAGATCTCGCGGATCAGGGCCCGGCGCTCGGCCGTCGAGCGCTGGCCGCGGGACCGGAGAAAGTTCAGAAACTGCTGTTCTTCGCGGAGTTGGGCCATTTGTTGAGACGGGTTCTCAAGAGATTGGAGAGATTCTGGACGATTTCGGTCCGGTATGTCAATCTTCGCCTCGCCGAAACGCGTCCGTGAGAGTCCCCCGGCCTCGCCTTCCCCGCCACGAGCGACGGCGCTACCAGCGCCTGCCGCTCCCCCTCTGGATCCGGGTCGTGGTCCTCTCGGTCGGCTGGTTCCTCATCTTCATCGGCATCCTCGGCCTCTTCCTGCCGGTCCTGCAGGGCGGCCTGAGCCTGGTGCTCGGCCTCGCGCTGCTGTCGATCGGCAGTCAGTGGGTCCATCTCCGGCTACGCAGCCTGATGGGACGCTGGCCGGGACTCTGGCGGCGACTCGAGCGGTTGCGCCGGAAGATCCACGCCAAGCTCCACCCGGGCGAGTCGGCGGGCAGAGCGGAACGCCCGCCGGAGTGACTCCCGGCGGGCGTCGGGTGGCGAGCGCTCGGGTTCAGCGACGCTCGATCGGCACGTAGTCGCGCTCCACCTCGCCGGTGTAGATCTGGCGAGGGCGGTTGATGCGCGACCCTTCGAGGCGCATCTCGCGCCAGTGGGCGAGCCAGCCCGGCAGCCGGCCGAGGGCGAACATCACGGTGAACATGTTGGTCGGGATGCCCATCGCGCGGTAGAGGATGCCGCTGTAGAAGTCGACGTTGGGATAGAGCTTGCGCTCGATGAAGTAGGGGTCCTTGAGCGCGACCTCCTCCAGGCCCTTGGCGATCTCGAGCAGCGAGTCGTGGACGCCCAGCTCGTCGAGCACCGCGTCCGCCGCCTTCTTGAGGATCCGCGAGCGCGGATCGAAGTTCTTGTAGACCCGGTGACCGAAGCCCATCAGGCGGAAGCCGGAGTCCTTCTGCTTCGCCAGGTCGACGAACTTCTGGTAACCCCCGCCGTCCCGTTCGATGGCCTGCAGCATCTCGATCACCGCCTGGTTGGCGCCGCCGTGGAGCGGCCCCCAGAGGGCGCAGATCCCGGCCGAGATCGAGGCGAAGAGGTTGGCGCCCGACGAGCAGACCATGCGCACCGTCGAGGTCGAGCAGTTCTGCTCGTGATCGGCGTGCAGGATGAGCAGCAGGTTGAGCGCGCGCTCGACCACCGGCGAGACGCGGTACGGCTCGGCCGGCACCGCGAACATCATGCGCAGGAAGTTGGCGGTGTACGGCAGGTCGTTCTGCGGATAGACGAACGGCTGGCCGATCGACTTCTTGTAGGAGAACGCGGCGATGGTCTTCGCCTTGGCGATCAGCCGCACGATGTTGAGGTCGAGGTCCTGGTCGTCGGGGTAGTAGGTCGAGAGGCTGGCGACCATCGCCGAGAGGATCGCCATCGGGTGCCCCGAGGCGGGAAAGCCCTCGAAGAACTTCTTCATGTCCTCGTGGATCAGGCTGTGGCGGGTGAGCTTCTCGCTCCAGGCCGCGTACTCGGCGCGCGTCGGCAGCCGGCCGTAGATCAGCAGGTAGGCCACTTCGGTGAAGCGGGCATCCTCCAGTTGCTCGATCGGGTAGCCGCGGTAGCGCAGGATCCCACGATCGCCGTCGATGAAGGTGACCGCGCTGCGGCACGAGCCGGTGTTGCCGTAGCCGTCGTCGAGGGTGACGGCGCCGGTCTTCTCGCGCAGCTTCGCGATGTCGACGCCGATCTCACCCTCGCTGCCGACGACCGTCGGGAACTCGTACTCCTTGCCGTCGAGTAGCAGCTTCGCCGATCCCATGGATCACCCCGCGCCGGGAAGAACGCGCGCAGCGGCCTGCCGCGCCGCCGGGATTCTAGCCGCCCCCTCCGGCCCAGCCAAGCGGAATCTCCGCGCCCGCGGTGCGCGGTCGCCGCGCTGAGTCACCCCCCTACGCCTCGCGCAGCCCGGCGGTGACCGGAAGGCGGGCGGCGCGGACGGCGGGGAAGAGGCCGCCGACGAAACCCATCGCCAGCGCGAAGAGGGTGCCGGCGACGAGCAACGGCGCGGTGACGTCGAAGGCGAACGTCACCTGGCTGAAGCTGTCCCAGTTCAGGGTCGAGGTGCGGTAGCCGTCGAAGAGCAGCCAGGCGAGGAAGGCCCCGAGCGCGCCACCGGCGAGCGCCAGGAGCAGCGACTCGGCGAGCACCGAGACCACCACGGCGCCCCGTCCGAAGCCCAGCGCGCGCAGCGTCGCGACTTCGCGGGTGCGCGCCGCGACCGCCGAGTACATGGTGTTGAGCGAGCCGAAGACCGCGCCGATCGCCATCAGCAGCGAGACGGTGAAACCCAGCCCGCGGATGATCGCGTTCAAGGTCCGCCCCTGGTTGGCGAAATACTCGCTCTCGCGCAGCACCTGCACGTCCAGCCGGGGATCGGTGGTGAGCGCGTCCTTGAAGCGGTCGAAGGCGTCGGCCGACTCGAGCTTGGCGATCACCGTCTGGAACGAATTGCCGCGCCGGTAGGCGGGTTGCAGCACCGCGGCGTCGGTCCACAGCTCCGACTCCCAGAGCGCGCCGTCGGCGGAGAACGTTCCGACCACCGTCCAGTCGTTCTGCCCCCACTTGAGGCGGTTGCCCACCTCCAGGCCGGCGAACTGCTTCTGCGCCCCTTCGCCCACCAGGATCTCGTTGCGCCCCCACTCGAAGCTGCGCCCCGAGGTGATGCGCAGATCGCGCCGCGTCGCGAAGGCGGGCGGCTGCACGCCGCGCAGCGGCACGTTGGCGGTGGTGCCGGTCGAGCGCTTGGGCAGGTCGACGATGACGAACAGCTCGCCCGACGAGAGCGCGACGGGCGGGCCGCCGGCGAGCGCCGGGGCGCGCGCCACGCCCGGCGCCTGGGCGATGATCTCGACCGCGTCGCGCAACAGGACGCTCATCATCTCGCTGTCGCTCCCGGCCCGCAGCACCAGCGCGTTGTCGGGCGAGCCGGCGCTCTTCAGCGCCCGGCGGAACCCCTCGCCGATCGCCAGCACGCCGACGAACACCGCCACCACTCCGGCGATGCCCAGGACGGTCGCGAGCGACGCGCCGCGCCGCTGCGGGATGGTGCGCACCGCGGTCGCCGTCACCGCCGCGACCTGCGAGAACCAGCTCGAGAGCGAACCCATGGCCTACGCCCTCCGCAGCGCCTCGACGATGCGCAACCGCATCGCCGTGAGCGCGGGTAGGAAACCGGTCACCAAACCGAGCAGCGCGACGAACAGGACACCCAGCGCGAGGTCGCGGCCGGGCAGGAAGAAGACCGGCAGGAAGCCCCCCGTCGGATCGCCGCTGGCGATCGCCGCGGCGCCGAGCGCGAGACCGAGGCCGCCGCCGACGACCGCGAGCAGCACCGACTCGGCGAGCACCAGGGCCATGACGCCGCCGTTCGGGAAGCCGAGCGTCTTCAGCACCGCGAGCTCGCTGGTGCGTTCGCGCACCGACTGCGCCATGGTGTTGCCGGAGACCAGCAGGAGGGTGAAGAAGACCGCCGCGAGGACGAAGCTGATGATCGCCCCGACATCTCCGATCTGATCGGCGAAGCTCTGCGCCAGCGCCTTCTCGGTCACCGTCTTGGTCTCGGCCGGGGAGTTCTCGAACAGCCGGTCGATCGCGGCGCCGATCTCCGCGGTGCGCTCGGGATCGGCGATGCGCACGACGTACCAGCCGACGATGCCCTGGCCGAAGGCGCGCGCCTCGTCGAAGTAGTCGTAGTGGAAGAGGAACTGCGTGGTGTCGGTCCCCGCTTCGGCGCCTTCGTAGATTCCCCGGACGTTGAACTCCCAGGTGCGCGAGCCGTCCTGCTTGCGCCAGATCGTCGCCTGCACCGGCACCCGGTCGCCGACCTTCCAGCCGTAGCGCTCGGCGGTCTTGCGCCCCACGATCACCCCTTCGCGGTCGGCGATCCAGGCCTGCTTCTGCGCCTCGGGCAGGCGGAACTCCGGGTACATCGCGAGGTACCTCTCGGGTTCGACCGGCGACTGGAAGACCCCCTGGAAGCCGCTGTTGGGGTTCTGGTAGATGCCGCCGAACCACGAGGAATGAGTCACCAGGGTGACGCCGGGCACCGCGGCGATCTTCTCCAGGTAGGCGATCGGCAGCGGCTGGATGATCGAGGTCTTGTGGGTGGTGAACAGCCGGTCGGCCCCCGCGACGTCGACGCCGGCGCGAAAGGCGACGCGCACCGCGCCGAGGTAGGCGAACAGGACGAAAGCGACCACGATCGAAAGCAGGGTGAAGGTGGTGCGCACCCTGTGGCGGCGCAGATTGCTCCACAGCAGCGGCCAGAACTTCATGCCGCCTGCTCCACCAGCACGCCCTTGTCGAGGTGGAGGACGCGCTTCGCGCGCTCCGCGGCGTGGGGATCGTGGGTCACCATGAGAATCGTCTTACCCTGATCGCGATGGAGCGCCTGCAGGAGGTCGAGCACCTCGTCGCCCGACCTGCGGTCGAGGTCGCCGGTCGGCTCGTCGCAGAGCAGCAGGGTCGGATCGGCGACGATCGCCCGCGCGATGCCGACCCGCTGCTCCTGGCCGCCCGAGAGTTGGCGCGGGTAGTGCTTCGCGCGATCGGCCAGCCCGACGAGCGAGAGCGCCGTCGCCACCTGCTGGCGGCGCCGCGAGCGCGAAAGCGGGGTGAGCAGCAGCGGCAGCTCGACGTTGCGCTCGGCGGTGAGCGCCGGCAACAGGTTGTAGAGCTGGAAGACGAAGCCGACGTGTCGCGCCCGCCAGGCGGCGAGCCGCGCATCCGAGAGTTGATCGATCCGCTGCCCTCCGACCTCGATCATCCCCGAGCTCGGCCGGTCGAGCCCCCCGATCAGGTTGAGCAGGGTCGACTTGCCCGATCCCGAGGGGCCCATCAGCGCCAGGAACTCCCCCTGCTCGACCTCCACGTTCAGGCCCTGCAGCACGTCGATCTTCTCGTTGCCGCGGGTGAAGGTCTTGTGCACGTCGCGGACGCGAACCAGAAGGCTCATCGCTCGATTCCTTTCACTTGTCCCTGCGTTCGACGACTCTCGTGCCGGCGGCGAGGTCGGCCGGACCGTCGACCACCACCCGCTCGCCGGCCGCCAATCCGGCGATCACCTCGGCCGGATCGCTCCCGCCGGCGGCGATGCGAATGGCCCGGCGCTCGAGTCCCTCGGGCGCCACCACCCAGACGAACTCGGCTGCCGCGCTGCCACGCACCGCGGCGCGCGGCAGGCGCAACGCCCGGCGTCCGCCCTCGGCGCTGCGCTCCTCGAGGAACGCGACCTTGACTCCCATGTCGGGGAGGATCCGCGGATCGAGCTCGGCGAAGCCGATGCGCACCTTGACCGTCGCCTTGTCGCGCTCGGCCGCCGGAATGGTGGTGATGACGTGGCCGGGGATCGACCAGTCGGGATAGGCGTCGAGCGTCGCGACGACCTGCTGGCCCGGCCGGACCCGTTGGATGTAGGCCTCGTTGACGTCGACCTCGATCTCCAGCGAAGCCATGTCGACGATCGTCGAGATGCCGGTCCGGGTGAAGCTGCCCCCGGCCGACATCGGCGAGATCATCTCGCCGGGCTGCGCGTTCTTCGAGATGGCGACTCCGGAGAACGGCGCCCGGATCACCATGTCCTCGAGATCCTGACGCGCCAACGCGACGGCGCGCCCGGCGGCGCGGATCTGTTCGCGCTGGGTGGCCATCCGCGCGACCAACGCCGCCGTCTCGGCGTCGACCGCGTCCACCTCACCTTGCGGCGCGATGCCGTCACGCGCCAGGCCGCGGATGCGCCCCTGGCGGAGCTCGGCCTCGTGCCGGAGCGCCGCGGTCTCCTCCAGGCCCCGCTCGGCCGTCGCGAGCTCGGCCTCGGCGAGCTCGAGCGCGAGACGCGCCTGGCTGTCGTCGAGCCGGGCGAGCACCTGGCCGCTCTCGACCTTCATCCCCTCCTCGATCAGCACCTCCATCACCTTGCCGGTGACCTTGGACGAGACGGTCGCCTGCCGGCGCGCCGTGACGTAGCCCGAGGCGTTGAGCACGGCCGAGGATCCGGCCGCGTCCGTGGCGCTCTCGGCCACGAGCACGGTGCGCACCGGAACCGCGCGCGGCCAGAGGAGGAACGCGGCGAGCGCTCCGCCCACGAGAACGACCGCCGCCAGGACCCAGCCGAGCCCTCCACGGCGCTCCGGCCCTTCCTCCCCGCGATCGATCTTGAGCGTCGCCAGCTGTTGCTTGAGGTCCGCAGCCATGCCATCTCCTCCCCGCACCGGAAAACTACGACAGACCCGCGATTCCGGCCCAACCCGGCCGGCGAACAGCGACCTGGCGCCGGTGAAAGCCCTTCCGGGCACGACCGTGGCCGCACGGCCGCCCGGCGCTCGCCAAACCGTCGCGGTGGCCGGGCGCGAGCTCGTCGGCGGCAGGGCGCCGCAGGCGATCGCCTCCTGCTCCGCGTTCAGCTCCCGCTGCCGTTCGGCCCCGTCCGACCCATGGCGAGCACCGTCCAGGCGGGGCTCGTGAAGACGATCACGGTCGGCGGCGCGACCGCGCGTAGCCGCGCGACCCGTTCCGGAGCGCCGCGCACCAGCGCGATGGCGTAGTTCGCGAGGTCCGCGGGGCGGATCCGGTGAGGATCCCGTGCCGGCAGCCAGGCCGGCGGGTGCGACGGGTCGCGCAGGACCACGAGCGAGCTCTGCAGCTCGGTGAAGCTCCGGCTGGGCCGGGCGTTCCTCTCCACACCAGCGTACGCCGCGAGATGCTCGAAGGGGTCCCAGCGCAGCTGCTCGTTCGCCTCGCCGAGGTCGAGCCCGATCACCGTCGCGTTCTCCGGAATCGCGCGAATCGCCGCGGAGAAACCGGCGAGATCGTCGCGCTCGAAGCGGAGCCAGACGGAGGCCGTGGCCACGGCGAACGCGGCGACCAAGGTGAAGGCCAGCGCCAGAACAAGCCCCGGGCGCGCCCGCGGCGGAGGTGCCGCGAGGAGCAGCGTGACCATCGCGAACGGTGCCCACCGCGCGTTGAAGAAGACCGTGAGGTCGACTTGAGTCGGCAGGAGGACCGCCGCCGCGAAACCGGCAAGGCTCGCCGCGAGCGGCACCGGGCGCCATCCGGCGAACGACCGCGAGCGGACGGAGCTCGCCACGGCGAGGGCCAAGACGGCGAGCACGACGAACAGCACCAGCGGCTCGACGCGGCCACGGATGCCGCCGAGTACGAGCTCCGACAACGCTCCCGGGGAGGAGACTCGATCGAGCGGGTCGATCGCCCAACGAAGGTTGGTCTGCCAGCCGGCGCCACCAAAGCCGCGCGCCCAAGCGAGCGTCCACAGTCCGAACGGCAGGACGCCCAGCGCGCGCGCCGCGGCCTGGCGGAGATCGAATCGCCGCAGGAGCAGTACGCTCACGGCGAACGCCGTCCCCCCGACGAACCAGAGGACGTGCGCGAAGAACAGCAGCGCAGAGGCGGCGCAGGCTCCGGCGGCGAGCCGGCGCCAGGTGTGGCGTGCGCCGTCGGTTTCGAGCTCCCGCAGCCAGAGCAGCAGGCCGAAGATCCCGCACAGGAAGTTGAAGAAGCCACAGTAGAGAAGGCGGCTGAAAAGGAAGATCGAGGCGAGCACCGCATGGGGGACGCCGATGCCACTGCGCCAGGCATAGAGATGGATGGCAGCGGTCCAGGCGAGCGCGAGGAGCGCCACGGCGAGTCGAGGCCCCCCCCCGGCGCCGGCCGAGAACCAGCCCGCGGCGAGGGGAAGATAGCCGAGCCGGTTCGGCATCAGCGGCTCGACCACGAGCTCGGGCTCGAGTCCGCGCAGACTGCGCTCGGCGAGGACGATCTGGTGGAACTGCTGAGGCAGGTCCGCGATCGGCGGGCGGCGGACGAGGGCGACCGGCAACAGCACGAGCGCGGCCGTCGCCAGGAAGGCGACGAGACGCCCCCGCTGACCCATGGCTTCCACGTCGTCGCAAGTGTACCGCGGGAGCGCGGAGCTCGCCGTCAGACGCCGCGCGCGTCGGGCCCCCAGATGATCTTGTGCTGCTGCAGGGTCAGGCGGACCGGCAGGCGGTCGCGCAGGATCCAGCCGGCGAGCGCCTGGAGGTCGACCGCGCCGTGCACCGGCGAGAAGTGGATCGGGCAGCGGCCGGCCAAGGCGCGCTGCTCGATCGTCCGCTTCGCCCAGAGATAGTCCGCTTCGCCCGCCAGGACGAACTTGAGCTCGTCCTCCTGGCGCAATTCGTCCAGGTTCTCCCAGCGGTTGTTCTCGGCCTCGCCGGAGCCCGGACACTTGAGGTCGACGATGCGTCGCACCCGCGGATCCACCGGCGCGATGTCGAGCCCGCCGCCGGTCTCGAGCAGCACCTCGTGGCCGGCGTCACAGAGCTCGCGGAGCAACGGCAGCACGGCCGGCTGGAGGAGCGGCTCGCCTCCCGTCACCTCGACCAGGGGACAGGCGTAGGCGGCCACCTCGCCGAGGATCTCGTCGAGACTGCGCCAGGTCCCGTCGTAGAAAGCGTGCGCCGTGTCGCACCAGACGCAGCGCATCTGGCAGCCGGTCAGCCGCACGAAGACGCACGGCCTCCCGGCGAAGGTCGACTCGCCTTGCAGGGAGAGGAAGATCTCGTGGACCTTCAGGCGGCGCGACGGCGCTCCGGCGGCCACGCTACGGCTCGTAGATCGCGCACGAGCTGTCGGTCTCCCAGACCTCGACCCGGCGGACGATCCGGCCGGCGGGCAACCGGGCGCCGAGCTGGTCGAAGAAGTGCTTCGCCAGCAGCTCGGCGGTGGTGTTGAGCTCGTCGAAAGGGGGCACGTCGTTGATCAAGCGGTGATCCAGCGGCTCGACCAACCCGGCCACCAGCTTCTTCAGGTCGGCGAAGTCGATCACCATCCCCAGCTCGTCGAGCCTCTCCGCGGCGACGTGGACGCGCAGCCGGTAGTTGTGCCCGTGGAGGTTCTGGCAACCCCCCTGATGGCCGCGGATCTGGTGCGCGGCGGCGAAAGTGAAGTCCTTGCAGATGGTGTACATCGTCTCTCGCGGCGGAAGCGAACGCCGGCCGGGCAGAGAGGATAGCGCGTTCCTTCCCGGCCCGCCGCGCCGGGCCCCTCGCGGCTCAGCGGCCGGGCTCGGCCTCGGCGCGACGCAGGTAATCGAGGGTCACCGGCAGCCCCTCGTCGAGCCCGCGCGGGGTCCAGGCGAGCTCGCGGCGGGCGCGTGAATCGTCGAAGTTCCAATGTCGCTCGAGCGAGTCGAGCTGCTCGAGCGGGACCGGCAGCCGCCGGCCGGTGAGCGCGAGCCACGGGCCGGCGAGCCGGAAGAGGAGCTTCGCGGTCCGCGCCGAGAGCTCGCGGCGGGGCGCCCGGACGCCGCTCCAGCGGGCGACGTCGGCGGTGAGCTGGCGCACCGAACGGGCCTCGCCGGCGAGCAGATAGTCGCGCCCGTCCGGCGCCCGGTCGAGGATCCTCAGCACCGCTTCGACGAGATCGTCGAGGTAGATCCAGCTCGCCAGCTTCGCCGGCTCGACCAGCGCCGGGAAGCGCCCGAGCTGCAGGGAGCGGAGCACGGCGTTGGCCCCCAGTTTCTTGCCGGGGGGACCGTAGACCAGGCTGGGGTAGATGGTGTTGACCCGCAGGCCCTGCTTCGCCCAGGCCGCGATGCGCGCCTGCCCGGCCGCCTTGGTCGCCGCGTAGCGGGTCGGGTAGGGCAGCTGCGGCGGCGTCTCTTCGGTGGCCGCCGAGCCGTCGGCGGGGCTGCCGCCGAAGGCGGCGACCGAGCTCACCGAGAGCAGACGCCCGACGCCCAGTTTGTAAGCCAGCGACGCGACGTTCTCCGAGCCCTCGACGTTCGCCCCCGCCATCCGCTCGTCCGGCGCGTCGAGGCTGAGCTCCGCCGCAGCGTGAATCACCCAGTCGGCGCCCGACATCCCCTCGCGCAGCGAGGCGCGGTCCCGAACGTCTCCCGCGAAGGTCGTCACTCCGATGGCTTGGAGCGGCTCCGCCCGGCTGGTGGAGCGCACCAGCGCGCGCACTTCGTGCCCCTCGGTGCGCAGCCGCAGGCACAAAGCCCTGCCGATATAGCCGGTTGCGCCGGTCAGGAAGCAGCGCATCGGGGCGCCAATCGGGGGCCGGGAATCCGGCGCGAGGTTTGCAACGTTATGTCTCCAGGAGCGGATCGTGTGGGGGCTGGATCCGCCCCCGGGACCGCCTGGTCCCGGGCTTCACGAGAGCTCCCTCTCCTCCCCCCGTGCAGATCTCCCTCCACTGCACGGGGTTTTTTTCTACTTCGTCGCGAGCAGCTGGCGCAGCACGTACTGCAGGATCCCGCCGTGGCGGTAGTACTCGACCTCCTGCGGCGTGTCGAGTCGAACCCGGGCGGCGAAAGAGACCGCTCGGCCGTCCTCGCCGGTGGCCGTCACCGTCACCTCACGCTGGCGCGCGAAGCCGCGCGCCACGCCCTCGGCGAGCCCGTGGACGGCGAAGATCTCGCTGCCGGTGAGGCCGAGGCTGGCGGCGCTCTGGCCCGCCGGAAACTCGAGCGGCACGATCCCCATGCCGATCAGGTTGGAACGGTGAATGCGCTCGTACGACTCGGCGATCACGGCGCGGATCCCCTGCAGGAAGGGGCCCTTCGCCGCCCAGTCGCGCGAGGAGCCGGAACCGTACTCCTTGCCCGCCAGGACCACCAGCGGCGTCCCTTCGGCGGCGTAGCGCGCGGCCGCGTCGTAGATCGTCATCGGGTCCCCCGAGGGCACGTGCCGGGTGAACCCGCCCTCGATCTCGGGCACCATGCGATTGCGGATGCGCACGTTGGCGAAGGTGCCGCGCACCATCGTCTCGTGGTTGCCGCGCCGCGAGCCGTAGGAGTTGAAGTCGGCCGCCGCGACGCCGTGCTCCATCAGATACCGGCCGGCGGGGCTGTCCTTCTTGATCGAGCCGGCGGGTGAGATGTGGTCGGTGGTGATCGAATCGCCGAGCAGGGCGAGGCAGCGCGCGCCGGCGAGGTCCTCGATCGGCCGCGGCTCGAGCGGCATGCCCGCGAAATAGGGCGGACAGCGCACGTAGGTCGAGTCGGGCTGCCAGGCGAAGGTCTCGCCCTCCGGGACCTCGAGCGCCTGCCAGGCCGTCTCACCGGTGAAGACGTCGGCGTACTGGCGCTGGAACTGTTCGGGGCGCACGGCGCGGCGCATGGTGGCCTCGAGCTCCTCCTGCGACGGCCAGAGGTCGGCGAGGAAGACCGGCCGGCCGTCGGCGCCGACGCCGAGCGGCTCCGTGGTGAGGTCGATGTCGATCCGGCCGGCGAGGGCGTAGGCGACGACGAGCGGCGGCGAGGCGAGGTAGTTCGCCCGCACCTCGGGGCTGATCCGCCCTTCGAAGTTGCGATTGCCCGAGAGCACCGAAACCGCCACCAGCTGGCCGTCGGCGATCGCCTTGGAGACCGGCGGCGGCAGGGGACCCGAGTTGCCGATGCAGGTGGTGCAGCCGTAGCCGACCACGTGGAAGCGGAGCTTCTCGAGCGCGGCCAGGAGCCCCGATGCCTGCAGGTACTCGGTCACCACCTTGGAGCCGGGCGCCAGGCTGGTCTTGACCCAGGGCCGGGTCGACAACCCGCGCGCCACCGCCTTCTCGGCGAGCAGCCCGGCGGCGAGCATCACCGAAGGATTGGAGGTGTTGGTGCAGGAGGTGATCGCGGCGATGACGATCGAGCCGTGGGTGAGCCGGCAGGGCACGCCGTCGATCTCCAACTCGACCGTCGGCGGCGCGACCTCGGCCACCGCCGTGCCCCCGCCTTCCGCCTCGAACCGGCCGAGCGTTTCGGGTCGCGGCTGCGGCGGGCCGGCCTTGCCCGTGGCGAGGCCCGGCAGTTCGCCGAGGAAGCTCCGCTTCACCGCGCCGAGGGTCACCCGGTCCTGCGGCCGGCGCGGACCGGCGAGCGACGGCTCGACCGTCGCCAGGTCGAGCGACAGGGTGTCGGAGTACTCGGCTTCCGGGGTCTCGTCGGTGTGGAACAGACCCTGCTCGCGCAGGTAGGCCTCGACGAGCGCGATGCGCTCCGGCGACCGTCCCGAGAAGGCGAGGTAGTCGAGCGCCACCTGGTCGACCGGGAAGAGACCGCAGGTCGCGCCGTACTCCGGCGCCATGTTGGCGATCGTCGCGCGGTCGGCGAGGCGGAGCCCGGCGAGCCCGGGACCGAAGAACTCGACGAACTTCCCGACCACTCCCTTCTTGCGCAGCGCCTGGGTGACCGTCAGGACGAGATCGGTCGCGGTCGCGCCTTCCGCCAGCCGGCCGGTCAGGCGGAAACCGATCACCTGCGGAATGAGCATCGACACCGGCTGGCCGAGCATCGCCGCCTCGGCCTC
>CAYZWR010000086.1:0-15098 GCA_964481735.1 uncultured Thermoanaerobaculia bacterium | reverse complement strand
GCGAGTCGAGGGCGCCGCCGCGACGGCGCGTCCAGCTGAGCAGTCCGGAGATCGCTTCAAGCCCCTCGTCGGGGGTCGCCGCTGCGGCGAGCGCGGCGAGCGCGGCCTCGAGGCGCGCGATCTGTGGCCGGCCGCGCAGCGCGGCGGGGAGGTGGCGCTCGAGCTCGCCGGCGATGTCGAGCGGGGCGGCGGGCGCGGCGTCGCGAATCGGGACGGACTCCATGGCTGCAGGTCGCCGGGACGGTCGGGCAGAGCCTATCCCGCGGCCCGTCGCGGCGTCAGTCGAGGCTCGCGAGGTACTCGGCGATCGCGGCGAGCTCGGCTTCCGGGAGCTCGGCGAGCTCGCTCTGGATCTTCCCCATGCCGCCGCTCGCCAGCTTGTCGTAGCCCAGGGTCTCGCCGTAGCGCAGCGCGAGCGCGAGGTCGGCGGCGTCGCGATAGCGGCCGCGGGCGATCAGGCCGCGCAGGCTGGGGACCTTGCCGTCGCCGGCGGGATGCGGTCCGCCAGCCAGCGCGCGCGTGCGGTCCGGCACCATCCAGAGATTGCGCGGCGTGTGGCACTCGCCACAGTGGCCGGGGGCGCCGACCAGGTAGGCGCCCCGGTTCCAGGCGGCGCTCCGCGCCGGCGCGCGCTCGATCGCGGGGGTCCGGCCGGCGATCCGTTTCCACAGCCCGACGCCGCGCCGCGCCAAGGGCAGCAGGGGGATCTCCGCGGCGCGCGGCTCGGCGCGGACCGCCGGGAGCGTGGCGAGATAAGCGAAGAGGTCGAGCAGATCGCCGGCGGGCATCGCGGCGTACGACGGATAGGGAAAGGCCGGGAAATAGTGCCGACCGTCGGGCGCGAGGCCGTGGGTCATCGCGTTCAGGAAGTCCGCCGCGCTCCAGTGCCCCAGCCCGGTCTCCGGGTCGGGTGTGAGGTTCCCCGGGTAGAAGGTCCCGACCGGGGTCGCGAACGGCGCGCCGCCGAGCGGCAGGCCGGCCGACGAGGTTGGCGCCCCGGCGGCCGGTTGATGGCAGGCGAAACAGCTGCCGACGCGATAGAGGACCGCTCCGTTGGCGAGATCCGGGACGTGCGCCGGAAGCGTCGCCGGGTCGATCGCTTGCGGGGCGCTCAGCGCCAGCAGCGCGAGGGCGCCCGCCAGCGCGCCGCCGGCGAGCGCCGCCGCCTTGCGCCGGCGGGTCAAGCGCTCACTCCTTCGGTCGGCGGTACAGCTCGTGGCAGGCCTTGCAGGCCGCACCGAGCTTGCCGAGCGCGGGGCGGTAGGCGGCCTCGTCGCTGACCTTCTGGAGGTCGAGCGCCGCGCTGTGCGCCGCCTGGAGCTTGCTGTCGAAATCGGCCCGGTTCGTCCAGATCGCCGGCTTCGCCCAGGTTTCGCTGGCGCCCTTCTCGCTGCCCGCGGGGAAGAGCTCGGCCGCGGCGTCGAAGGCCGTGGCGATCTCCTTCGCCTTGGCCTGGACCGTCGTGGCGTCGAACTTCGCCTCACCGCGGGCGATGCCGGACAGGACCTTCATGGCGCCGCCGACACCCTCCATGGTGTCCTGGCGCGCCTTGATGGGATCGCTGTCCGCGCCGATCGCCGGGATGGCGAGCGCGAGAGCGAGGATCGAGAGCAGCTGCATGCGGCGGAATCGCGTCATGACCAATCTCCTTGGTTCGCCGGGCGATCGGTTCGATCGCAGCCGGACTCGGGTCGCGGCATTCTAGTCGAGCGGGCCGGCGCTCGGGTCGGCCGCGCCGGCGTGCGGCTACTTCTTATCGTCCTTCGCCTTGACCGCCTGGGTCTTGACGTTGACGATCTTGAAAGGCTGGGTACCGAAATTCTCGACCACGAGCTGTCCTTGATCGTCGAACTTCGCCGAGGCGGCGGCGATCAGGATCCCCTCCCCCTTCCCCTTGGCGTCGAGCTTGAGCTCCACGATGCCCAGCGGGTAGTCGGTCGAGCGCAGGTTGTTGCGCAGCTCGAAGAAGGAGATCGGCCGGTCGGTGAAGGCGCGCACGACCCGGCCTTCGCCAGTCTCGATCGAGCGCGCGAAGACGATCGGATAGCCGAGCTGGCTGCCGATCCGGATCCAGCCCGCCTCCGTCGAGTCCCAGAGCGCCTCCTGCAGCCCCTTCTGCCCCTTCTCGCGGACGACCTGGAGGTAGCGGCTGGCCTCCTCGGGAGTGCCCCAGCGATCGACCTGGAGCGTGACGAATGTCGCGCTGCCGCGCGAGGCCATGTTGGTGTCCAGGAGGTTGCCGCGGAAGTTCTCGGGCGCCGTCTGCGCCCCGGCGATAGCGGCGAGCAGGAGCGCGCCGAGGGTGCAGGTCGTGATCGTTCGATGCATCGTGTCCTCCTCGTCGGCGTGATCTTAGACCGACCTCGCGCCGGGGCTCCCGCGAGCGCCCACGGGAGCACGGCCGGCGCTAAGATCTCGCCAGCGGTTCGGTCCAGGGTCGTCTCGTGGACGCCGCGGCGGATCGGCGACCGCCCGGCCAGCGCCGGCCCTCAAGCGTGACGAACGACGCGACGAACGGATCGTCGAGAGGAGCTTCGAATGCGTTTTTCCGCTCACCCTGGACTCTGGGTACCCCTTCTGTTCGCGCTTCTCCTGACGGCACCCGTCGCCCTTCAGGCCCAGGACGAGGTGATGCCGGAAGCGCGCGCCACGGAGATGGAGGCCGCCGTCGAAACCGCGCCGGTCACGATGGATGGTCGGGTGCTCTTCCGGCTGCGCGGCGTCACCTCCTTCCCGGCGAAGCGCCGCGCGGCGGCGGTCACCGGGCGGCTCTACGAGCTGGCGCGGGACGCGTCCTTCGACCCCGCGAAGCTCGCCATCGTCGAAATGGAGCGCGACACCCGGATCGTCGCCGGCGAACGGTGGATCGTCCGCATCTTCGACGCCGATGGCGAGTTGGAGGAGGTCGACCGCCGGGTGCTGAGCGAGGTCTACGTCGCCGCGATGCGCGAGGCGATCGTCTCGTATCGCGCCGCGCGAACCCGGGAGGCGCTGACCGCTTCGGCCTGGCGGTCGGCGGTCGCCACCCTGCTCGCCGGGCTGGCGATCTTCGTCGTGCTTCGCGCCGTCCGCAGGCTCGACCGCTGGTTGCAGCACCGCTACGCCAGCCGCCTCCAGGGGGTCAAGATCAGCTCGTTCGAAGTGTTGCGCGCCGAGCGGATGCAGGGGCTGCTCGGGACCCTCTTCGGCCTGCTGCGGGGCCTGGCGTTGATCGCGGTCGCCTTCGTCTGGCTGAGCTACGTGATGCGCCACCTGCCCTGGACGCGCGGTTTCGCGGCCCAGCTCGACGACTGGGTGCTCGCGCCGATCAAGGTCCTCGTCGAGGGACTGATCGAGAAGCTGCCGGACTTCATCTTCCTCGCGGTCCTCTATTTCGTGGCGCGCTACGTGCTGCGCCTGATCGCCCTCTTCTTCGCCGCGGTCGGCCGCGGCGAGGTCGAGCTCAAGAACTTCGACCCGGACTGGGCCGAGCCGACCTACAAGATCGTCCGGCTGGCGGTCGTGGCGTTCGCGTTGATCGTCGCCTACCCCTACATCCCCGGCTCGTCGTCGGCCGCGTTCAAGGGGGTCTCGCTGTTCATCGGCGTGGTCTTCTCCCTGAGCTCTTCGTCGGCGATCGCGAACATCATCGCCGGATACACGATGATCTACCGGCGCGCTTTCCGCGAGGGCGACGTGGTGAAGATCGGCGATGTGACCGGTGTCGTGACCCGGATCCGCCTGCAGGTGACCCACTTGAGGACGCCCAAGAACGAGGAGATCGTGGTACCGAATTCGACGATCCTCGGCAACGAGATCGTCAACTACAGCACGCTCGCCAAGAGCGACGGGCTGCTCCTCTACACCACGGTCGGAATCGGCTACGAGACGCCCTGGCGGCAGGTCGAGGCGATGCTCCTCGAAGCCGCGGCGCGCACTCCGGGGCTGCGCGCGGAACCGCGGCCCTTCGTGCTGCAGACGGCGCTCGCCGACTTCGCCGTGACCTACGAGATCAACGTCGCCTGCGAGGATCCGACGCGGATGAAGCCGCTCTACGCCGAGCTCCACCGCAACATCCTGGACGTGTTCAACGAGTACGGCGTCCAGATCATGACGCCGGCCTACGAGGGGGACCCGGAGCAGCCGAAGATCGTGCCGAAGGAGCAGTGGCACCTGCCGCCCGCCACGCCGCGCTGAGGCGAATCCGGAGTCGAAGACCGCGGTTCGCGGGCGCCGCCTCGTCTCGGCGGGAGGCCTCGCCGCGGCGGCACTCCAGATGCTGGCGAGCGACGTCCGAACGGACTCGGTCGTGGGCGAATCGGCGCGACGTCAGAAGGTGAAGGTCACGCCGGCGAGGGGGCCCTGTTCTACCAGGTCGAAGCGCTGGCTCGAGGCGCCCTCGCCCTCCTCGTAGTCGAACTGGATGAACCGGTAGCCGAAGCCGACGCCGACGCGATCGGTCGCCTGCCAGCGCACCGTGGCGAGCCCCTGCACCAGCAGGTCCGAGCCGACGCCGAAGCCGCCGAGGTCGCCGCGCAGGTCGACCCGCCAGCGTTCGGCGAAGGGCCGCCGCCAGGCGAGGCCGACCGTGGGATCGATCCAGTCCACGTCGTCCTCCGCGACGCGCACGGCGATGGGGCCCTGCACCGCGAGCCGGGTCGACAGGTCCATGTAGGCCGCGCCGAAGAGCAGCTCGAAGTCCTCGCCGAGGCGCCGGCCGGCGGTCGCCATCAGCGTGGTCTGGTCGAGGTCGAGGTCGCCCTCGATGCGCCCGCCCGGGCCCTCCCGCGTGGCGCCGAGCCCCATGAAGGTCGCGTCCAGCGTCACCGACCAGGTGCCGTTCTCCGCGCGGTAGGCCGCCATCGCGCCCATCTCGAGGGCGTCGAACAGCTCCGACATGCTGACGTCGACCTCCACCTCGACGTCCCCGATCCCGGCGCTGCCGTCGATCGCGGCACCCATGCCGTAGAGCACGACCGTGTGCCGCCAGGCGCCGTCCTCGGCTCGCGCGGCCGACGGAAGCGCGACGCAGAGAAGAGGCAACAGGAGAACGAGCAGCGGCTTCCTGAGATTCGAAGGCATCGGGCGATCCCCTATCTCGGCGGCGAGGAGCGGAGCGGTCGTGCTGCACCTGCAGCTCCACGCGGTTCCGGAACGCCTGCGGATTCTAGCCGCATCGGCGGGGCTTCCGGCAGCCCATGCCGCCATCGGAGACGCCGCGAGACCGCCGTTCGGCTAAGCTACGCACTTTGCCGCAGGGAGGGCTCATGGCCTCGAAGAGTTGGCAGAGGTGGTTCCTCGCGGCGGGCGCCGCGCTCGCGCTCGCCGTCGCCGCGCAGGCGCAGGACGCGGGGGCCTTCGACAAGGCCACCGCGCAGCAGGTCTTCAAGAAGCCGGGGTATTCGCCCTATGCGGGCCGCAACTTCCCGACCCGGGTCTTCTGGGGCGACACCCACCTGCACACCTCGGTGTCGCTCGACGCGGGCGCGGCGGGGACGACCGTCGGTCCCGAGGTCGCCTACCGCTTCGCGCGCGGCGAGGAGGTGACGAGCTCGACCGGGCAGGCGGTCAAGCTCGCCCGCCCGCTCGACTTCCTGGTCGTCTCCGACCACGCCGAGGCGTTCGGCTCGATGGGCGAGGTGGTCCGGGGCAACCCCACGCTGATGGCCGACCCGACGATCCGGCGCTGGCACGACAAGATCGCGCAGGGGGGCGACGAGGCCTTCGCGGCGGCCTGGGAGATCATCCAGGGGCTGGCGAACGACACCCTGCCGAAGTCGCTCTTCGACCCGGCGCTCATCCGCTCGGTCTGGGAGCCCTACGTGGCCACCGCGGAGCGGTTCAACGAACCCGGACGGTTCACCGCGTTCATTGGCTACGAATGGACGAGCATGCCGGGCGGCGACAACCTCCACCGCTGCGTCATCTTCCGCGATGGCGCCGACCGCGCCCTGAAGGCGATGCCGTTCTCCGCCACCGACAGCACCGATCCGGAGGATCTCTGGAAGGTGCTCGCCGCCTACGAGGCGCAGACCGGCGGGCGGGTGCTGGCGATCCCGCACAACGGCAACGTCAGCGGCGGGCGGATGTTCGCGCTCGCCGACTTCTCGGGCAACCCGCTCACCCGGGAGTACGCCGAGGCGCGCGCGCGCTGGGAGCCGCTCGTCGAGGTCACCCAGCAGAAGGGCGACAGCGAGACCCATCCGAACCTCTCGCCGACCGACGAGTTCGCCGACTACGAGCGCTGGGACAAGATGAACCTGAACGGGACCAAGCTGCACGAGGACGCCTGGTTCCGGAGCGAGTACGCGCGCGCGGCCCTCCAGAACGGCCTCGCCCTCGAGGCGAAGCTCGGGGTCAACCCCTTCAAGTTCGGCATGATCGGTTCGACCGACTCGCACGTCGGCATCTCGGCGGTCGAGGAGGACAACTTCTTCGGCAAGGCCTCGCCCTACGAGCCCTCCGCCCACCGCTTCGAACACGAGTTCTCGAAGTTCGAGAACCAGAAGGTCCTGGCCTGGGAGCTGGGAGCTTCCGGCTACGCCGGCGTATGGGCGACCGAGAACACCCGCGAGGCGCTCTGGGACGCGATGCAGCGCAAGGAGGTCTACGCGACCACCGGACCGCGCATGACGGTGCGCTTCTTCGGCGGCTGGGACTTCGCGGCAGGCGACGCGCTCAACCGGAGCCCTGCCATCCCGGGCTACACCAAGGGCGTGCCGATGGGCGGCGACCTGCGCACGGCGCCCGCCGGCAAGGCGCCGACCTTCCTCGTCGCGGCGGCCAAGGACCCGATGGGCGCCAACCTCGACCGGATCCAGATCGTCAAGGGGTGGCTCGACGCCGCCGGCGAGGTCCACGAGAAGGTCGTCGACGTCGCCTGGAGCGACGCCGCCACCCGCAAGCCAGGCAAGGACGGCAAGCTCCCCGCGGTGGGCAACACCGTCGACGTGGCCCACGCGATCTGGACCAACACGATCGGCGACCCCGAGCTGATCGCGGTCTGGAAGGACCCGGCCTTCGATCCGCAGCAGCGCGCCTTCTACTACGCACGCGTGATCGAGATCCCGACCCCGCGCTGGACCGCCTACGACGCGCAGCGCTTCGCCGTGAAGATGCCGCCCGAGGTGACCATGGTGACCCAGGAGCGCGCCTACACCTCGCCCATCTGGTACACGCCGTAGGCGGAGAGGCGAGCGCCGGACGGCCGCCGCGGCCGCCGGCTCTCGCTCCCGCGCAGGCAAGACTCCAGCCATCGTGAAGTCCTTCCTCAGGGAGCCGCTCGTCCACTTCCTGCTCGTCGGCGCCGCTCTCTTCGGGTGGTACGCCTGGAGCGGCGGCGGGGGAGCGGGCTCGAATCGGATCGTGCTGACCTCCGGGCAGATCGAGAGCCTGGCGGCGGTCTACGCGAAGACCTGGCAGCGGCCGGCGTCCGAGGCCGACCTCAAGGCCCTGATCGACGACTGGGTCCGCGAGGAGATCGCCGTGCGCGAGGCCATGGCGATGGGGCTCGATCGCGACGACACCGTGATTCGCCGCCGGTTGCGGCAGAAGCTCGAGTTCCTCGTCGAGGACGTGTCGGCCGCGGCGGCGCCGACAGAAGCCGATCTGCAGGCCTGGCTCGCCGCCCACCCCGAGCGCTACCGGACCGAGGATCTGCTCGAGCTGCGGCAGGTCCATCTCAGCCGCGAGCGCCGCGGACCGGCCGCGGAGGCGGACGCTCGCGCGCTGCTCGCCCGGCTGGAGGCGGCCGGCGCGGCGGCCCCGATCGACGACCTGGGCGATCCGAGCCTGCTGCCGCAGGAGCTTGCGCTCCAGCCGGTGAAGCAGGTCGCGCGGCAGTTCGGCGACGACTTCGCGAGCCGCGTGGCCGTGCTGCCGCCGGGGCGCTGGGCGGGTCCGGTCGAGTCCGCCTACGGTCTGCATCTGGTCCTGCTGATCCGGCGGGTGGAGGGCAGCGTGCCGCCGCTCGCCGCCATCCGCCCGGCGGTCGAGAGCGACCTGCTCGCCGCGCGCCGGAAGCGCCAGCTCGACGCCATGTACGACCGCCTGCTCGCCAAGTACCGGGTGGTGATCGAGGGACGGCCCCGGACGGAATCCGGCGACGCGCCGCCGAAGGCAGGCTCGTGAAAGCGTCGCGGATCCCGCGGCTCGGCTCGGCGCTGCTGGCACTGCTCGCATTGGGCGCGGCCTCCGCGGCGTCCGCCCACGAGACGCGACCGGGCTTCCTCGAGCTGCGCGAGGGGGAGCCCGGCGTCTACGAGCTGCTCTGGAAGCGGCCGGCCGGCGGCGAGGTCGAGATCCGTATCGCGCCGGTGGTGCCCACCGGCTGCCGCTTCGCCGCGCCCGACCGCCAGCAGCTCACGCCCGGCGCGGAGATCGTGCGCGGGCGCCTGGCGTGCGACGGCGGGTTGGCGGGCAAGACCCTGCGGGTGGCCGGGCTAGAGACCACGATCACCGACGTGCTGGTGCGGGTGCATCACGCCGACGGCCGGCTCGAGAGCCACCTGCTGCGCCCCGCGGATCCGGAGGTGACCCTCGGGGCGAAGACCACCGGCCTCGAGCGCTCGCTCTCCTACCTCCGGCTCGGCGTCCAGCACATCCTGCTCGGCGTCGACCACCTGCTCTTCGTGCTCGGCCTGCTGCTCGTCGTCGGCGACCGCTGGGCGCTGGTCAAGACGATCACCTCGTTCACCGTCGCGCACAGCCTGACGCTGGCGGTCGCGACGCTCGGCTACGCTGCCGCTCCGCTGCCGCCGCTCAACGCGGCGATCGCCCTCTCGATCCTCTTCCTCGGTCCCGAGGTCGTGCGGGCCCGGCGCGGCGAGTCGAGCTTCACGATCCGCCACCCCTGGGTGGTCGCCTTCGCCTTCGGCCTGCTGCACGGCTTCGGCTTCGCGAGCGGCCTCTCCGCGATGGGCCTGCCGAAAGCCGAGATCCCGCTCGCGCTGCTGCTGTTCAACGTCGGCGTCGAGCTCGGCCAGCTCGGCTTCGTGCTGCTGGTCCTGCTGCTCGAGCGCTCCTTCCGCACGCTCGAGATCCGCTGGCCGCGCTGGGCCGAGGCGCTGCCCGGCTACGCGGTCGGCAGCCTGGGCGCGTTCTGGACGATCCAGCGGACCCTGATGCTGTTCGGAGGTGCCCGGTGAGCGCTGGGCGTCCGGCTGTGGCTCGCATCTGGCGGCTCGCTCTGGCGCTCGCGTTGGCTGCCCGCGCCGCCGCCGCGCACGAGCAGGTGGGGGCGGCGGCGGGCTTCGTGACCGGTCTCGGCCACCCGGTCTCGGGCCTCGACCACGTGCTGGCGATGATCGCGGTGGGCCTCTGGGGCGCGCAGCTCGGCGCGCCCGCGATCTGGCTGCTGCCGGTGGTCTTCCCGATGGTGATGGCCTGCGGCGGCTTCCTCGGCCTGGTCGGCCTGCCGCTGCCCGGGGTCGAGGTCGGCATCGCGGCCTCGGCGATCCTGCTCGGCGCGATGGTCGCCCGCGAGGCGCGCCCGCCGCTGCCGGTGGCCGCGGCGCTGGTCGGCTTCTTCGCGATCTTCCACGGCCACGCCCACGGCGCCGAGCTGCCGGCGGGGCAGAGCGGGCTCACCTATTCGATCGGCTTCGTGGTGGCGACCGGCTGCCTTCACCTGGCCGGCATCGCGATCGGTCTCGTCCACCGCTGGCGCTGGGGGCGGATCGCGCTGCGCGCGGCCGGGGCGGCGGTGGCCGCAGCCGGCGCCTGGTTCCTCTGGGAGGCGCTGGCGTGAGGTGGCGGCGCCTCGCTGCGGCGCTCGCGGGAGCGCTGCTCGCGCCGGGAGCGGCGCACGCCCACCTCGTCACCACCGGGCTCGGCCCGGTCTACGACGGGATCTCGCACCTCTTGCTCTCCTTCGACGACCTGCTGCCGGTCGTGGCGCTGGCGCTGCTCGGAGGGCTCCACGGTCCCGGCGGCGGTCGCCGCGTGCTCTTCGCGCTGCCGGCGGTCTGGCTCGCCGCCGGCCTCGCCGGCCTCCACTCGGGCGTGGCACCGGCGCCGCTCGGCCTCGCCGCACCCTCCCTGCTGCTGCTCGGCGGTCTGGTCGCTGCCGATCTCCGCCTGCCCGCCGCCGCGCTCACCGGCCTCGCGCTCGCGCTGGGCGGGCTCCACGGCTTCCTGAACGGCGCCGCGCTGGCGGCCGACGGGCGCGACGCGAGTGGCCTGGTCGGGATCGCCGTCGCGACCTTCGTGCTGGCGGCGCTCGTCTCGGCGGCGGTCGCCGCGCTACGTGCGCCCGCAGGCCGCATCGCCGTCCGGGTGGCCGGGAGCTGGATCGCCGCGATCGGCCTGCTGCTCGCCGGCTGGGCGCTGCGCGCCTGAAAAAGGGGGACAGGCACGCCATATCGGTATGGCGTGCCTGTCCCCCTCTAGAATGTGGACCATGATTCCGGCACGGGGATCGTCTCTGTTCTCGAAGCGAAGCCTTGCCCTCACCTCGCTCGTCGTCGCCGCGTTCGCCACGCTCGCGCGGCCGGCGGCGGCAGCCGACTCCGCCGTCGAGGCCGAGCTCGCGGCGCGGCCGCGGATCGGGCTGGTGCTCTCGGGCGGCGGCGCGCGTGGGGCGGCACACGTCGGCGTGATCCGGGTGCTCGAGGAGATGCGCATCCCGGTCGACGCGGTCGCTGGCACCTCGATGGGCTCGATCGTCGGCGGCCTCTACGCTGCCGGCATGACGCCCGACGAGATGGAGAAGGCGCTGACCGGCGTCGACTGGAACGACGCGCTCACCGACCGCACCGCCCGCGACCTGCTCACCTACCGGCGCAAACAGGACGATCTCGCCTTCGCGGTCCGCATCCGCATGGGCCTGCGGGGCTGGAAGCCCTCGCTCCCCCTGGGCATCGTCAAGGGGCAGAAGCTCGAGACGTTGCTGCGCTCCTTCGTGATGCCGGTGGCGACGGTCAAGGACTTCGACGACCTGATCGTTCCCTACCGCGCGGTCGCCGCCGACCTGTCGAACATCGAGGCGGTGGTCCTGGACCAGGGCGACCTGGTGCGCGCGATGCGCGCCTCGATGTCGGTGCCGGGTGTCTTCGCGCCGGTCGAGCTCGATGGCCGGCTGCTGATCGACGGCGGGGTCGCCAACAACCTGCCGGTCGACGTCGTGCGCTCGATGGGCGTCGACACGGTCATCGCGGTCGACATCGGCACGCCGCTGACCGATCTCGAGAAGATCAACTCGCCGCTCGCGGTCACCGGCCAGATGACCACCGGCATGATGGAGCGCGAGACGCAGCTGCGCCGCGCGAGCCTGACCGACCGCGACGAGCTGATCGTGCCCGACCTCGAGGGCTTCGGCTCGGCCGCCTTCACCAAGGCGGGCGAGATCATCCCGCGGGGCGAGGCCGCGGCGCGCGCGGTGGCGGAGAAGCTCGCGCGCTTCTCGCTCTCCGAGGCGGCCTGGGCCGAGTACCGGGCGCGGCGCAAGCAGCCCGATCCGACGCTGCCGATGGTGCGCGAAGTGCGGATCGTGCACGACACCGGCCTCGCGACCCACTTCCTCGAGGAGCTGCTGACCGTACAGGCGGGTCGTCCGCTCGACTTGGCCGAGCTCGACCGCGACCTGCGCCGGCTCTACGGCCTCGATCTCTTCGAGCGCGTCGGCTACGAGCTCATCCCGGTCCCCGAAGGGGGCGTGGTGCTCGAGATCCAGGCCAAGCAACGCCGGTCGGGACGCGACTACATGCAGTTCGGCATGGCGCTCCAGTCCGACTTCGAGAACGACGCCACCTGGGACATCCTGGTCCGGCTCAACAAGTACGCGCTCAACCGCTGGGGCGCCGAGTGGCGCACCGACCTGCAGCTCGGTTCCCGGCAGGTGCTCGAAACCGAGCTCTACCAGCCGCTCGGCGGCAGGGCGTCCTACTTCCTTTCGGCCAAGGCCCAGGTGGTACGCGACAAGGTGGTGCTCCAGGAGGTCGGCGGCGACCAGGCCGAGGTGCGCACCCGGGGCTGGGGGGGTCAGCTCGACGCCGGCCACGCCTTCGGCACCTGGGGGGAGCTCCGCCTGGGCGTGCTCTGGCAGTCGGCCACGCTCGACCCGGTCGACCCCGGCGAGCTGCTCCCGACCACCGAGTTCGAGGACGGGCGGGCCTCCCTGCGCTTCGGGGTGGACACGGCCGACGACGTCAACTTCCCGCGCCGCGGCATCGTCAGCCGGGTCGAGGTCGCCCGCTCGCTCGAGGCGCTGGGCGCCGAGAGCGACGTCACGCGCGCGTTGCTCCGCTTCGACGGCGCCATCCCCTTCGGCCGGAACACGCTCGTCCTCGGCGTCGAGGGGGGCGGCCTGTTCGACGACGAGGCCTTCGGCATCCCGTTCGCGCTGGGTGGGTTCGGGCGCCTCTCCGGGCTCGGCAACAAGCGGCTGGTCGGGCGCTACGTCGGGCTCGGGCGGGCCATGTACTTCCGCGAGGTCAAGCGCGCGGAAGTGGCCGCCATCGAGGTGCCCATCTACCTCGGCGGCACCCTCGAGGCGGGTCAGGCCTGGCGCACCGAGGACGAGATCGACGCCGGCGACCTCCTGCTCCACGGCTCGATCTTCCTGGGCATCGACAGCCCGATCGGACCGATCTACGTCGGCGGCGGGATCGGCCAGGAGAACGAGCGCGCCGGCTTCATCCTGCTCGGCCGTTCGTTCTAAGAGCGGAAAAAGCGGGACAGGCACGCCATTTCGATATGGCGTGCCTGTCCCGGTTTAAGTCCGGACCAGCCTATTCGCCGCCGTGCAGCCGCTTCGCGCCTTCGAGGATCGGGTGCCAGCCCGAGACGAGCGAAACCATGAAGCCGTCCATCTGGAGGTCCGCGGGCGCGCTGTCGGCGACGGTCGACTTGTAGCCGAAGGTGAGGCCGAGGTTGTCGTTGATCTGGTACCCGAGCGTGAGCCCGAAGGCGAGGTTGTCGAGCTTCTCGCCCTCGACGCCGTCGACGCTCGCCTTCCCCCCTTGGTACCAGGCGCCGTCGAGCGAGCCCCAGAGGTTGGCGGTGAAGTCCCGGGTCAGGTGGGCGTCGAGCTGGAAGAGGGGATCGGTCTCGAGCGTCTGGCCGGCGTAGTCGTCGTTCTCCCCGAAGAGCCAGACCGCGGGCAGGAATTCGAGCGTCGTCCGCCGTCCCGGCACCCAGGCGCCGAGCTGCCAGACGATCGGTGCGCCGACGCGCCCGTACCAGCGGTTCTGGCCGAGGTTGAGCGCCCGGCTCTCGTCGTACTCGCCCAGCGGCACCGCCAGGTCGACGATCAGATCGAGCGAGAAGCCGGGCTCGTAGCGCAGCACGTCGACCAGGTTCTTCTGCGCCGGCGGGCCGATCAGGTTGATGTCGAGCTCGATCGTCGGGTCGCCGAAGCCGCGCGCGGTCTGGCGGAGCGTCTGGCCCGCCACCGCGAGGTCGCCCGAGAGGTTGCCCATGGGAACCAGGACGGCGACCAGCGCCCCGCGGCCGAACAGGGTGAAGGTTCGGCCGTAGCCGGCGATCGCCAGGGTCGCGTCGACGTCGGCGCCCGGCGACACCAGGTGGGCCGGGTCGAACGGGTTGGTGTTGCCGCTCATCGAGTTGACGATGAGCGGAACGGCGTTGGCCCCCGACAGCGTCTTCCAGTAGAAGCGCGCCGGCACCTGGGCGGAGAGCTGGGTGGCGCCGAGCGCCGCGAGCAGGAGCGCCGCTGCGAGAGCGGTCGCCCGCCGCGCCGGGCTGACGTTGGGACGGCTCGTGTCGATCGTCATCTCGGTTCCTCGAGGAAGATGCCGGAAGGGTGGGCGCTCACTGCTTCGGGTCGGCCATCATGTCCGCGGGCGGCACGAACTGCTGTTTCAGGTTGACCGGCGGGTAGCCGGCCTGGACCGGCACGCGCTGGGGAAGCGCTTTCTCCAGGCTCTCGAACGGCGTCCGGTTCGGCAGGATGACGTTGTTCCTCCGGGCGTAGTCGTCCCAGAGGGCGATCATCTCCTTGACCTTGTCGGGGCGCTCGGCGGCGAGATCGTTCAGCTCGCCCGGATCCTGCGCGAGGTCGAAGAGCTCCCAGTCCCCCTTGCCGAGGGGCCGGATCTCCCAGCGCAGCTTCCAGTTCCCCTGGCGGACGGCGCGGTTGCCGAAGAGCTCCCAGGCCAGCACGTCCTGGTCCGTCCGGGGCGAGTCGGCCCGGCCCGCCAGCACCGCGCCCCACGACTTGCCGAACGGCGGGAGTGTTTCCTTCCCGTTGTAGGTCTTCGGATAGCTCGTGCCGGCGATCTCGAGCAGCGTCGGCAGGATGTCGGCCACGTGCATGACGCCCTGGTTGATGCTCCCCCTGGGGCGCTGGACGGCCGGTCCGCTGACGATGAGCGCGTTGCGGATGCCGCCCTCCGCCATGAGCGCCTTGTACTGGGAAAAGGGCGTCATCGACACCTGCGCCCACATCGGCCCGTAGGCGAGCCACGATCCCGGATCGCCCCACGCGTTGGGATGGGTCTGCGACCAGTGCGTGGCGGCGAAGAGGTAGTCGCGCGTGCCGGGCGTCCCCGCGATCATCTCGAAGAGGTCGTTGCCTTCGGCGCCGTTGTCGCCGAAGACGATGAAGAGGGTGTTCTCGTACTCGCCGATCTTCTTCAGGTGGTCGATCAGCAGGCCGATGTGATGGTCGAGGTTCTCGACCAGCCCGGCGTAGAGCTCCATCTTCCTGCCGAGGGCCGCGCGAGCCGCCGGGGCCAGCACGATCGGATCGGGAAGGAACCACATCCGCTCGGCGAGCTGGGTGCCCGCGGGCAGGATGCCGAGCTCGATCTGCCGCTTCAGCCGCTCCTGCCGCAGCGCGTCCCAGCCCTTGTCGTACTCGCCGACGTGGCGGTTGCGCCATTCCTTGGGCAGGTGGTACGGCTCGTGCGGCGCCTGGTGGGAGACGTAGGCGAAGAAGGGCTTGCCGTCGCCATGGTTGGCGTCGATGTAGGAGATCAGCTTCTCGGTGTAGGTCGTCGTCGCGTAGAAGTCCTCGGGCAGCTGCCGCAGGTAGCGCCCGTCCTCGGTGTAGACCGAGCGGGGCGAGGCGGCCGAGAAGTTCCACATGTCGCCCCAGTAGCTCCCCATCCCGTCGAGCAGCGTGAAGTCGCGCTCGAAGCCGCGCGCGGCCGGGATCT
>CAYZWR010000085.1:0-15189 GCA_964481735.1 uncultured Thermoanaerobaculia bacterium | reverse complement strand
GGAAGCTCGCGGTGTCGAGGATCGGCGCGAAGTCCTGGTTCAAGGCGTTGGGGTAGAGCTTCGCTTCGCCGGTCGCGGTGTCGAGCACCGAGAGATTCACTTCGACGTTGGTCAGACCGGTGGCGAAGACCCAGAAGTTCTCGAAATCGGCGAGTCCGCAGGCGTCGAGCACCTTGACCACGATCTCGACGTTGTCGTCGTCGAAGAACCAGAAGTAACCCGAATCGGCGGTGAGCTCGAAGGCCTGCCCCGAGCCGCTCGCGCCCGCGGCGGTGCGGTAGGTGGCGCGCACCCGGAAGCGGTCGCCGTTCAGGCAGAGGGTGGTCGCGTCGGGCGCGCAGGGCTCGACCGGGGTCCCGAAACGCTGCGCGAAGACGCCGTAGGCGCTGCCGTCCTGGCCGAAGCTCGCCCAGGCGGCGACGAAGCGGCCGGGCGCGGCCGCGGCGAGCGCCGGCTGGATCTGATCTCCCGCCGGCGTGGTGTTGAGCGGGAACTCGGCGGTCGAGGCGGCGCCGGCGCCGTCGTAGCGCCGCGCCGCGCACTGCCAATCGCCGGACGCGAGGTCGCTCTCCTGCCAGGCGAGGGTGAAACCGCTTGCGGAATCGGCGGCGAGCTCGGGGCTCTCGTGACGCCGCGAGGTGTCGGGGGTCGCCTGGCTCTCGCCGCCGAGCGGGACTCCCGCGAGGTCGAAGCGGCGCAGGGCGATGACCGGCTGCGGACCGATGGGCGTGGCGCCGGACTGAAGCGCCCGCTGCCAGGCGACGACGAAGCCGCCGGCGAGCGTCGCGATGGCGGGCGCGGTCTGGTCGTAGAGGGTGATCGAGGGGACCACGAGCTCGCCACCCAGGGCGGCTCCCGCGGCGTCGAAACGCCGCGCCACCACGGCGTAGCCGCTGCCGTCCTGACCTTCGCTCGCCCAGACGGCCACGAACGCGCCGTCGCTGAACGCGGCCACGGCGGGTTGCAGCTGCTGCCCGGAGACCGTCGTGTTGAGCCGGAATTCGTTCCCCGCGAAGGTCCCGGCGAGGGTGATGCGCCGCGCGAAGACCTCGTTGCCGTCGGCGCCCCCGGGGCCGCTCCAGACGACGACGTAGCCCGCGCCGCTCGCGGCGACGCGCGGCGAGGTCTGGCTGCCGGCGGTGGTGACGTTGACCACGAGCTCCCCGCCGAGCGGCGTGCCCGCGGCATCGAAGCGCCGGGCGACGATCGCGTAACCGTCGCCGTCCTGGCCGGCGGAGGCCCAGGTCGCGAGCAGGGCGCCGTCCGGCGCGGCGGCGAGCGCGGGCGAGACCTGATCGCCGGCGGCGGTGGTCGCGAGGTGCACCTCGCCGCCGAGCGCGCTGCCGTTCGCCGCGTAGCGCCGGCCGTAGATCCCGGCGCCGCTGCCGTCCTGCTCGGCGCTCTGCCAGGCGGCGAAGAAGCCGCCGTCGGGCAGCGCGGCGAGCGCCGGCGAGGTCTGACTGCCGGCGGTGGTGACGTTGAGCTGGAGCTCCGGGCCGAGCCAGATCGGCTCCTCGGCGGCGAGAGTCGCGACGCCGGCGAGGGCGAGCAGGGTCGTCCCCAGGGCGAAGCGTGCGGCGTGGCGGGCTGGGCTCATCGTTCAGTCGATCCTCTTGCCCTGTTCGTCATACGTATAGACCCCGCGCGACGTCTTGCGTCCGAGCCGGCCGGCCTGGACGTACTGGCGCATGAGGGGGGTCGGCCGGAAGGTCTCGCCGAGCGTCGCGTGCAGATGCTCGAGGATCGAGAGGCGGACGTCGAGGCCGACCAGGTCGGCCATCTCGAAGGGTCCCATCGGATGGTTGAGGCCGAGCTTGATCGCGCGGTCGATCTCTTCGGCGGAGGCCACCCCCTGCTCGAGCATGCGGAAGGCCTCGTTGCCGATCAGCGCGTTGATGCGCGAGGTGGCGAAGCCGGGGACGTCACGCACCACGACGACCTCCTTGCCCATGTTCTCGCCCACCGCGCGCAGCGCCGCGATCGTCGCTTCCGCGGTCTCCAGGCCGCGCACCAGCTCGATCAGCTTCATGACGTGGACCGGATTGAAGAAGTGCATGCCGGCGAAACGGGTGCTGCGTCCGCTGGCGGCCGCCATCTCGGTGACCGAGAGGGCGGAGGTGTTGGTCGCGAACAGGGCCTCGGCCGGACAGTGCCGGGCGACCTCGCGGAAGAGCTCGACCTTGAGGGCGAGCGACTCGGGCGCGGCCTCGATCACCAGGTCCGCCTCGCGGACCGCCGCGGCGAGCTCGTTTTCGAGCGCCAGGCGCTGCTTGGCGCCCGCGGCGTCGAAGGAAGCCACCTTGCCGAGCTCGACGCCGCGGTCGAGATTGCGGTGGATGTTGCGCTCGGCCGCGTCGAGCTGCCCGGCGTCGACGTCGAACAGCGTGGTGGTGTAACCGCCGAGCGCCGCGACGTGGGCGATCCCCCGCCCCATCGTACCGGCGCCGAGGACGGCGATCTGCCGGACGGTGTGGTTCATCGTCTCCTCACGAAACTGGATTCAGGTGCCGTCCGGTCAGCCGCTCGGCGAGGGTCGACAGCTCGTCGGCGATGGCCAGCGTGTTGCGCGTCGCGGCGGCGGCCAGGGCCTGGAGCTCCGGCGTGACGCAGAGCCGGGCGAGCACTTCACCGCCGAGGCGATGATGATGGATCTCCTCCGGCTGGATGATCTCGCGGTAGAGCCGCGCCGTCTCGTGGTCGCCAGCCTGCTCGCAGAACGCGATGAACTGCGCGTTGCGCACCTCGGCGATCGCCTCGCTGGCGAACGGCCCGCCGGCGATCCGCTCGACCGTGGTGCGCAGTCCCTTGAGGTAGAGGTAGAGCGGGCTGTAGCCCTCGGCCAGCGGATCGAATCCCGCCGGATCGTGGCCGAGCGCGGCGAGCCGCCGGGCGATCAGCTGGAAGTGTTTCATCTCCTCGCCGCACTGCTCGGCGAGCACGCTCTTGGCTGCGATCTCCGGCGTCGAGGGCATCCAGTAGCCGGCGAGCTCCGCCGCCTCGAGCTCGCTCTTCAACGCGGCCCGGAGCAGCGCCACGACCTCGAGCCGCCCGCCGGTCTCCGCTTCGAGCGCCTGACGCTCGCCCAGCCGGGCGAAGATCGCCCGCATCTCGGCAACGAGCTGGGCGACGAACTCGCTGCCGGTCAACCCTGTTCCTCGCGTGGCCGCGGCACGTCGCGAGCCCCCGTGCCGACGGTCAGGACGACCTTGCCGAACGCGCCGCGGCGGGCCAGCAGTTCCTGCGCGACCGCTGCTTCGGCGAGCGGGAAGCTGCGGTGGAGGACCGGCCGGAGCACGCCGCGCTCGAAGTAGGGAAGGAGGGCGGTGAGCTCGCCGAGGCTGCCCATGGTCGAGCCGAGCAGCGAGAGGCTCTTGAAGAAGAAGGCGCGCAGGTTGACCTTCGCTTCGCCCCCTTCGGTGGCGCCACAGAGGACCGCGCGCCCCCCCTTCTTGAGCAGGCGCAGGCTCTGCTCCAGGACCGCGCCGCCGAGGTGATCGAAGACCACGTCGACCCCTTCGCCGGAGGTGGCCTCGCGCACCCCGCGCACCAGGTCGCCGGTGCGGTAGTTGACGCCGTGGGTCGCGCCGAGGGCGCGCGCCTGGGCGAGCTTCTCGTCGCTCCCCGCCGTCACCACGATGCGCCGCGCACCGAGCAGCCGGGCGATCTGGATCCCCGCCGAGGTGACCCCGGAACCGGCGGCATGGAGCAGCACGTCCTCGTGCGGACCGAGCTCGGCGCGCGCCGCGAGCATGTGCCACGCGGTCAGGAAGACGAGCGGCACGGCGGCCGCCTCGACGTAGGACAGGCCGCGGGGCAGCGGCAGGATGTTGCGCCGCGGCACCACCAGCAGCTCGGCGTAGCCGCCGTCGCGGTGCTCGCCGAGCAGTCCGTAGTGCGGACAGAGGTGATCGGCGCCCGCGGTGCAACGCGCGCAGACACCGCACGCGACGCCGGGCGCCACGATGCAGGGCTCGCCTGGCGCGAGGTCGGTGACCCCGGGACCGACCGACTCGATGTCGCCGGCCACTTCCGCTCCGGGCACGAGCGGCAGCGGGAAGCGATGGCCGGGGACCCCATTGCGCAGCCAGAGGTCGAGGTGATTGAGCGCGCAGGCGCGCACGCGGACGCGGACGTCGCCCGGACCGGGGACCGGATCGGGCCACTCGCCCCAGTCGAGCGCTTCGGGGCCGCCATGACGCTGGACGCGGAAGCCTTTCACGGCGCGAGTCTACCTCCGGCGCCGGAGGATTCGCCGTAGACTCGCGACATGCCAGCGATCCACCGCCTGCTCTGCGCCCTGCTCCTGCTCGCCGTTCCGGCGGCGGCCGCCGAGGCCCCCGGACATCCGACCATCGATCTGCCGGCGCTGCTCGATCTGCCGGGCGACCTGGTCCACGTGCGCTACACGCCGGGGACGCTCGATCGCGCGGCCCACGTGCAGTACCGCTTCGAGGCGGCGGCCAAGGAGTTCACGCGCACCGGCTTCCAGGCGACGGCGCTGCTGCTCTACGTGCTCTCGCCCGAGGACTGGAAGGCGGCCGGGCTCGGCGTCACCTTCGGCCTGCCGGCGCGGCTCGGCCTGGAGGCCATGGCGGTGCCGGCCTGGGCCGACGGCGAGCTGGTCGGGAAGTTCAGCGCCTGGCTGGGCGGCGACGTCCCCCTGCCCGCCGGGCACCCGTTGCTCGCCACGCCGGCCGAAGCCGGGGCGCTCGCGGTCTCCGACCTCCTCGCCCAGCTCGAGCTGTCGCGGATCTACGTCGCCCGGGCCGGGCTCGCCGGCGACCGGCCCTGGATCGCGCCGCTCGCGGCTCATCTCGCGGCGCGTCTGGCCTGGGATCGGGTGGAGCCGGGGCGCATGCCCGAGATCGCCGCCGTGTTCGATCGCCTGGCCGCCGCCGACCGGACACCAGGGGGACACGCGCTTACGGAATGGCGCGACGACCTGCCGCTCGCCATGCGCTGCTGGTTCGACACCCGGTTCCTGCGCGGCGCCGACCAGATCGTGGTGGCGCGAGGCCCCATCGCGTCCCTCCGGATCCTCAAGCGAGCGGTCAGCGGGAAGGCGCCGCTCAGCGAGAAAGTGCTGCTCGAGGAGGTTCCCGAGCTCGCCGGCTGGCTGGCGACGAGCTTCAAGCCGTGAGGCAGCGCGGTCCCAGTCGCGCGCGCGGGCCGGTCTAGAAGGGCTTGAGCACCATCAGCAGAGTGAGGACGACGATGCCGAGCGCGTTGAGATCGGCCGCGATCGCCGGGGCCTTGGCGGTGGCGAGCGCCTTGAGCTCGTCGCTCGGCGCGCCGGCGGCGAGCGACGCCTCGGCGGCGGCGAGCAGGCGCTTGAGGCGCGGCCGGAGGTAGAAGATGCCGTTGCCCAGCATCAGGGCCCAGAGGACGAGCGAGACGTGCACCCAGCCGGGGCGGAAACCGTGGCCGAGCGGATGCAACAGCCCGATGCCGAGCACGCCGACGGCGATGCCGCCGGGCAGGGCGAAGACGTTGACCATGCGCCAGCCCAGCCGCAGACAGGTGACCCGCTCGGCGAGGGTCGTGGCGCGCCGACCGTAGGCGCGGATCGCCGCGCCGGCGAACGCGCCGGCGGACAGCCAGAACGCCGCCAGGATGTGCAGGACCAGCATGGAGATCGTCACCATCGGGCTCATCGTCACCCCCTTTTCCGGACTCTAGCAGCCGCGGTGTGACTCCACCCGGCCTCGTTCTAACATCCGGGTGCTGGCTGCTCCCCGAGGAGGACCCATGACCCAGCAACCCGTTCGCTTCACCTGGCTCGGTCACGCCACGGTGCGGGTCGATCTGCCGCACGGCGAGGTGATGCTGATCGATCCCTGGCTGACCGGCAACCCGTCGTGTCCACCCGCGGCGCGGCGCTTCGAGCGCCTCGATCTCATCCTGGTCACCCACGCGCACTCCGACCACATGGCGGACGCCGCGGCGCTCGCGCGGCAGCACGACGCGCTGGTGGTCTCCAACTTCGACCTCTGCCAGTACCTCGAGACCCAGGGCGCCAAGCGCACCTCGGGGATGAACCTCGGCGGCACGCAGGAGGCGCTCGGCCTGCGCATCTCGATGGTGCGGGCGGACCACTCGAGCGGCTTCTTCCACGCCGGACTGCCGGTCTACGGCGGGCTCGCCGCCGGCTTCGTGGTGCGCGGCGAGGGGGTGAGCTTCTATCACGCCGGCGACACTGCGCTCTACTCCGACATGCGGCTCACCGGCGAGCTCTACCGCCCGCAGATCGCCTTCCTGCCGATCGGCGACCACTTCACGATGGATCCGGTCCAGGCCGCCTGGGCCTGCGAGCTGCTGCAGGTGCGTCGCGTGGTGCCGATCCACTGGGGGACCTTTCCGGTGCTCCGGGGGACGCCCGAGGCGCTGGGCCGCGAGCTCGCGGCGCGCGGGCTCGACACCGAGGTCGTCGCCCTCGAGCCGGGCGAGAGCTGGTCGCCGCGGCCCTAGGGGCGCGGCTCGCCGGCTCACTCCTCGGCGTAGGGCATCGGTGGCGTCTTGCCGAGCAGCCGCGCGTAGACCGCGAGCGCCCCGCGATGGTGCCCCGTGTGGTCGACGAGCGCCTCCACGAGGTAGGTGCGCGGGCGGGGTGGCAGGATCGGATTCTCGGGCAGCGTCTCGCCCAGCTTCTCCTCGGGCAACGCCTCGAGCGCCTGGCGCAGCCGGTCCCAGGCGGCCGCGAGCCAGCGGCGCGCCTCCGCCAGGGTGGTCACCGCGGCGGTCTCCGCCGTCATCGTCTCGAAGTCCATCCGCCAGTGGTCTTCCAGCGCCCCTTCGCGGAACCAGTCGACGGTCTGCGCGACGTGCGCGACGTGGCCGGCCACGGTCATGGTCTCGGGAGCGGCGCGAAACGTGGCGTCGGCTTCGGTGAGAACGCTCGTCGTGCGGTCGAAGAACTTGCGCGTGGCCTCGATCCCGGCGAGGGCTTCCTGCTTGAGGTTCATGGTCCGCTCCTCGGATGGCGCCGCGGCGGGAGCGCCGGGCGGTAAGCCGTAGTCTCGCACCGAGCTCCTGAGCGGGACCTGCCGGGCGTCCCGTCCCGCTCAGGCGCGGCCCGGCGGTGCCTTGAGCAGCAGGACCGGGATCTCGACCGTATGGCGGATCTTGTCGGCGGTCGAGCCGTAGACCAGGTCGGCGAGGAAACGGTGCCCGTGGGTGCTCATCGCGATCAGGTCGACCCCGCTCGCCTCGGCGAGCTTGACGATCTCGTCGGCCGGCTCGCCGAGCAGCAGGTGGCACTCGGCGGCGATCCCCCGCGCCGCGAAGCGGGAGCGCACCTCCGCGAGATAGGCGCGATCGTCGCGCATCTCCTGCGACTCGGCGAGATTGAGCCGGTCGAAGTGGCGCGCCACCCAGCCGTCGGCGACGTGGACGAGCAGGAGCTCGCTGCCCAGCCGGTCGGCGAGCGCCTCGACGTGGCGCAGGATGGCCTCGTCGGTGCGGCTATTCTCGAGCGTGACCAGGATCTTCTTGTACACGGCGTCTCCGCGGATAGACATAGCGCACCCAGAACGTGAAGCCAAGCGCCACGGCGGCGAGCAGCGCCGACCACGCGGGCCCCAGGGCCTGGTAGAGCAGGGAGATGTTGAGGCCCGCGATCAGGGTGCAGATGGTATAGCCGACCCCCTGGACCAGACGGGAATTGGCGAACTCGCCCATCAGCTTGCGGTCGGAGGTGAACTTCATCAGCGGGAAGATGGCGAAGGAGAGCTGCATCGACAGGACGACCTGCGAGAGGACCAGCAGGCCCACGGTGTCCTTGCCCCCCGAGATCGAGATCAGGATCACCGCCGGGACGATGGCCAAGAGGCGGGTGATCAACCGCCGCAGCCAGGGGCGGACCCGGATGTTGAGGAAGCCCTCCATGACGATCTGGCCGGCGAGCGTGCCGGTGATCGTGGAGGACTGGCCGGAGGCGAGCAGGGCGACGGCGAAAGCGGTCGAGGCGATCGGCGCGCCGAGCAGGGGGGCGAGCAGGCGGTGCGCCTCCTGCAGCTCCCCGACCTCGTGATAGCCGCCGCGGTGGAAGACCGCCGCCGCGACCACCAGGATCGCGGCGTTGACGAAGAACGCCGCGGCGAGCGCCAGGATGGTGTCGGTGCGGTTGTAGCGGATCGCCTGGCGCCGGCTGACCGCGCTCGGCGCGATGTCGCGCGTCTGCACGAGGGCGGTGTGCAGGTAGAGGTTGTGTGGCATCACCGTGGCGCCGAGGATGCCGAGCGCGATGTAGAAGGCTTCGGCGTTCGGGATCGTCGGCACGAACATGCCGGCCGCCACCCCGGCCCAGTCCGGCCGGGCGAGGAAGATCTGCAACGCGAAGCAGAGCCCGACCGTGGACACCAGGGTGAGCACGATCGCTTCGATCTTGCGGAAACCGAAGTGCATGGCGGCGAGCAGCAGCATGACGTCGAAGCCGGTGATCACCACGCCCCAGACGAGCGGCAGGCCGAAGAGCAGGTTGAGCGCCACCGCCGAACCGATCACCTCGGCGAGGTCGCAGGCGATGATCGCGACCTCGCAGAGCAGCCAGAGCACGATCGAGACCGGCTTCGAGTACTGCTCGCGGCAGGCCTGCGCGAGATCGCGGCCGGTGGCGACGCCGAGCTTCACGCACATCGACTGCAGGAACATCGCCATCAGGTTGGAGAGCAGGATCACCCACACCAGGGCGTAGCCGAACTTGGCGCCTCCCGCGAGGTCGGTCGCCCAGTTTCCCGGGTCCATGTAGCCGACGCTCACCAGGTAGCCCGGGCCGGCGAAGGCGAGGAAGCGCCGCCACCAACTCACGTGATGAGCGGTGGCGATCGAGCCGTGCACCTCGGGAAGCGAGCGTCGATCCTCGCTGGCGCCGTAGAGCGGCGTGGTGGGGAAACTCATCGGGGACCTCGAGGCTCGGGTTTTCAAGAGCTCCCAAGCCGAATTTTGACTAATCCAAACTTTATCTCAGCGGAGTCGCAAGCGCAAGCGCGGACGGGCTAGACTCCGCCCATGCCGACCTCGACGGTGGAGGACTACCTCAAGTGCCTGCTGCTCGAGGAGGAGGGGCGCGGCGAGGAGCGGGTGCCGACCGGCCGGCTCGCCCAGTCGCTGGCGGTGACTCCGGGCACCGTGACGGCGATGCTCAAGACCCTCGCCGACAGCGGCCTGGTGGACTACGAGGCCTACGGCGGCGCCCGCCTGACGCCGGCCGGGCGGCAACTCGCGCTGCCGGTCGTGCGCCGTCACCGGCTGATCGAGCTCTTCCTGGTGCGCACCATGGGCATGGACTGGAGCGAGGTGCATCCCGAGGCGGAGCTGCTGGAGCATGCGGTGTCGGATCGCCTGATCGAGCGCATGGACGAGATGCTCGGGCGGCCGGCGGTCGACCCGCACGGCGACCCGATCCCTTCCGCGGCGGGAAGGATCGAAACCGCCGACCATGCCTCGCTCGCCGCGGGCGAGATCGGTGGCCGCTACCGGGTCGGCCGCATCGCCGACCAGTCGAGCGCCTTCCTTCGCCTGGTGGAGAAGCTGGGGCTGCGACCCGGCAAACGCCTCCGCCTGGTCGCCCTGGACGCGGCGGCCGACACCCTGGAGGTCGAGCTGGAGCGCGGACGCCGGGCGAGCCTCGGCCTGCGGGCGGCGAGCAAGATCCTGGTCGAGCGGGTGTGAGCGCGCCGCTCAGCCGAGCGGCGTGAAACGGGCGCGCCAGGTCGCGCGGCGCAGGGCCCAGCGACCCGCTCGCGGCGCGCGGCGCGCGACCTCGAGCGGACGCTCCTCGATCGCGCCGAGGAGAGTGAGCGAAACGGCGAGCAGAAAGACGGTCGGCCGCCGGAAGGTGAGCGGGACCTCGCCGGCGGCGCGCGCCCCCTTGAGCAGCAGGCAGCGCAGGCGGCCGCACTCGAGCTGCACCGCGAGCGCGAGCTCTTCGGCGCTGCGGTACTGCAGCGGCTCGGGCAGCTCCGACTCGGGCAGCGCGGCGAACTTGCGCTCCAGGTCGCGCGCCAGGCGCTGCAGCCGGCCGAGCCGGAGCAGACCGGTGCCGAGCTCGATGGTCGCCGCGGAGGGCTCGACGCCGAACAGCGCGGTGGCGAAGGCCTCGGCGATCTGACGGCTGCGGATCTCGAGCGCCTCGGGGGTCGATGGGCGAGGGGCGCGCGCGGCCTCCCGCGCGGCGGCGAAGAGCTCGTCGAGCGCCTGCCGGGTGAATCCGCGGCGCCGCGCCTCGGCCGCGAACAGCCCGGCGAACCCGGCGTCGCCGCCCTCGCCGCGCAAGGCTCGGGCGAGTCGGAAGGCGATCCGGTTGAGGTCCGCCACCCGGGTCTCGAGGTCGGCTTGGCTCTCCGCGGCGGCGAACAGGGCCTCACCGAAAGCGAGCAGGAGGGCCGCCCGCTCGCGCTCGCGCTCGGGCAACAGGCCGAGCGCCGGCGCGAGCTCGCCCAGCACGCCCTCGGCGGTCGCCAGGCAGTACCGGCGCAGCGCCGATTCGCTCCGCGCCGCCGCCGGCTCGGAAAAGAGACGGCCGGGAGCGCTGTCGGCGCTCCAGGAGGGGGGCTCGAAGAGAGACAGGCGTTGCGGAGCGGTGATCTCGGCGACCTGCGGCGGGATCATCAAGCGCTGAGCTTCCTCTTCACGCGAGCAAGCGCAGCAGATCGCGCTGCGGCTCGCCCCCGGTGACCTCGGCGGCCTCGGCGGTGAGCGCGATGTTGACTTCGCTGCGCACCCCGAAATCGCCGGCGAGGTAGATCCCCGGCTCGATCGAGAAACCGGTCATGGCGATCAGCCGGCGGGTGTCGTGGGTCTCGAGGTTGTCCATGTTGGCGCCCTGGCCATGATCCTTGACGCCGATGGAATGGCCGGTGCGGTGGTAGAAGGCGTCGGCGTAGCCCGCCTCGCGGATCACCGCGCGGGTGGCGTCGTCGACCTCGTAGCCCCGGATCGGCGTGCGTGGCCAGCGCTCCTGGACGAGCCGGATGCCGGCGTCGCGGGCGTCGCGCACGATCCGCCAGATCTCCTCGTGGCGGTCGGCCGGCGAGGGAGCGCAGACGCCGCACCAGGTGATGTCCGCGTAGACGCTGCCCGCCTCCTTCTCCTTGGCCCACAGGTCGATCAGCAGGAAGTCGCCGCGGCGGATGGGGCTCGCGGTCTCCGGCGTCGGCTCGAAGTGCGGATCGGCGGCGTGCGCGTTGACCCCGATGATCGGCTCCGCCTCGGCCCACAGGCCGGCACGGTCGAAGCTCTCGAGGATGAAGCGCTGCACCGCGTACTCGTCGATCGGCCGCCCGTCGCGCAGGTGGTCGGCGACGCGCGCGAAAGCCTCCTTGGCGATGCGATGCAGATGGACGTTGGCGCGCCGGTGGCCGGCGAGCTGCTCGGGCGTCCAGACGGCGGCGAAGCGCTGCGCGAGCTCCGCCGCGCTGACGAGCTGCACGCCGAAGGAGGCCAGCAGCTCGGCCGTGCCGGCGTCGAGCCGCGAGACGTTCGGGATCTCGTTCTTCGGGCTGTACTGCGCCGCGACGCGCCGGCAGTCGCGCACCAGGTGCTCGAGCTGCTGGCGGTGCTGCTGCCAGGTCGTGTAGAGCAGCTTCGACCCGGGGAGGTGATCGAGCATGGCCGGTTCGAGGGTCGACACCAGCTTGCGCGGCTCGCCCTGGCGGGGCACCAGGTAGTAGCAGCGGCGGGTCACCAGGCTCCTGCCGCCCAGCCCGAGCAGGTCGAGGCTGATCGGATCGTTGCCCTGGAAGACCGCGAAGAACCAGCCGTCGAGCTCTTCGTCGACGAGAGCGGCCTGAATCTCCTGGATCCGTTCGGCGAGCATGGGCTCCTCAATCGCCAAGTGTACGCGAAAGGCGGCGAAATGCCGATCGACCCCGCCACTGGCGTGCCGTGCACGGCAGTTCGGGCTACGATTCTCGCGACAGGGAGGAGCCATGCGCGTCGTCGAGTGTGTGCCGAACATCTCGGAGGGTCGCCGGCCGGAGGTCGTCGAGGCGGTCGCGAAGGCGGCCGGATCGGTGCCCGGCGTGAAGGTGCTGAACGTCGATCCCGGGGCGGAGACGAACCGCACCGTCATCACCTTCGTGGGTGAGCCGGAGGCGGTGCTCGAGGGGGCCTTCCAGCTCATCGTCGCCGCGCTCGAGCGGATCGACATGTCGGCCCACGCCGGCGCGCACGCACGGATGGGCGCGGTCGACGTCGTCCCCTTCGTGCCGGTCGCCGGCGTCACCATGGAGGAGTGCGTCGAGCTGGCGCGGCGGTTGGGCGAGCGGGCCGGCCGCGAGCTCGGGTTGCCGATCTACCTGTACGAGTTCGCCGCCACCCGTCCCGAGCGGCGCAACCTCGCCGACCTCCGGGCGGGGGAGTACGAGGGGCTGGAGAGGAAGCTCGCCGATCCCGCCTGGAAGCCCGACTTCGGCCCCGCCAAGTTCCTCCCGCGCTGCGGTGCCACGGTGATCGGCGCGCGCAAGTTCCTGGTCGCCTACAACGTCAACCTGAACACCGTCGACAAGCGCCTGGCGACCCGGATCGCCGGCGAGATCCGCGAGAAGGGGAAGAAGAAGCTCGATGCCCAGGGCAAGCCGGTGCTCGACGCCGCCGGCCAGGAGGTCTGGGAGCCGGGGCTGCTGCAGGGGATCAAGGCGGTCGGCTGGACGATCCCCGAGTTCGGCTGCGCCCAGATCTCGATCAACGTCACCGACCTCGATGCGACGCCGCTGCACGTCGTCTTCGACAGCTGCGAGGAACGGGCGCGCGCGCACGGCCTCCGGGTCACCGGCTCGGAGCTCGTCGGCCTGGTGCCGCGCGACGTGCTGCTCGCCGCCGGGCGCCACTACCTCGCGCGCATGGGCCGCTCGACGGGTGTGCCCGAGGCGGCGCTCGTCCACGTCGCGACGCGCACCCTCGGCCTCTCGGAGGTCAAGCCCTTCGCCGCGCGCGAGGCGGTGATCGAGTACCGCCTGGCGGAGGCCGCGCCGCTCGCGGCCATGACGCTGACCGGCTTCGCCGACGAGCTCTCTTCCGACTCGCCCGCGCCCGGCGGCGGCTCGGTGGCGGCCTATGCCGGAGCGCTCGCCGCAGGGCTGGCGGCGATGGTGGCCAACCTCTCGCATCCCAAGAAGGGGTTCGAGGGGCGGCTCGCGGCGCTCGAGCGGATCGCCGTGCGCGGCCAGGAGCTCAAGGACCGCCTGCTCGCCGCGGTCGACGCCGACACCGCCGCCTTCGACCGCTATCTCGCCGCCCTGCGCCTGCCCAAGGAGACGGCCGCGGAGAAAGCGGCGCGCGACGTGGCGCTGGTCGCGGCGACGATCGGCACCATCGAGGTGCCGATGGCGACCCTCGAGGCCTGTCCCGAGATCCTCGAGCTCTGCCTCGAGGTCGGCGCGATCGGCCTCCAGGCCTCGCTCTCCGATGCGGGCACCGGCGCCGAGCTGGCGCGCGCCGCGGCGGCCGGCGCCTACCAGAACGTCTGCATCAACCTGCCGGGGCTCGCCGACGGCGCGGCGCGCGCGGCGCTGCTCGCCCGCGCCGACGCCGCGTGGGCGCGCACGGGGGAGCTCCACGCCCGCGCCCGCGCCGCGCTGCTCGACCCGCTTCGCGCCGCGGCCAGCTGAACCGGCCGGGTGGTGACTAGAATGGCGCCATGGACGCGCCGCAGAGCGTCGGGCGCTACCGGCTGATCGAGCCGATCGGCCAAGGGGCGATGGGGGCGGTCTACCGCGCCCACGATCCGCAGCTCGAACGCGACGTCGCGGTCAAGCTGATCGCGACCGCGCTCGCTTCGGGGCACGGCGACGCCGCGGAGACCGGCGCCCGCTTCGCTCGCGAGGCGCGGGTGGCGGCGCGGCTGCAGCACCCGAACATCGTCGCGATCCACGACGCCGGTACGGCGGGCGATCAGCTCTATCTCGTCATGGAGCTGGTGGCGGGAGAATCGCTCGCCCGCCAGCTCGCGCGCGGCGAGTTCCCCACCCCGGCGCGTGCCCTCGACATCGTGGCGCAGGCCGCCGACGCGCTGGCGGCGGCGCACGAGGCCGGCGTCATCCACCGCGACATCAAGCCGGGCAACCTCCTCCTGCCGCAAGGCGGGCGGGTCAAGGTGACCGACTTCGGGATCGCCAAGGCGATCGGCGAGTCGACCGAGCTGACGCGCACCGGAACGATGGTCGGCAGTCCCGCCTACATGGCCCCGGAGCAGGTGCAGAACCTGCCGCTCGACGGCCGGAGCGATCTCTTCTCGCTGGGCGTCGTGCTGTTCGAGATGCTGCTCCATCGCAAGCCCTTCCCGGCCGACACGCTGACCAGCCTGGTCTACCAGATCCTCTACGAGGACCCCTGTGAGACGGCGGGCGCGGAGCTCGCCGCGCTCCGTCCGGAGCTCGGCGAGCTGCTGCGCTGGTGCCTCGCCAAGGACCGCGAAGCACGCGTGCCCGACGCACGCACCCTCGCCGAGCGCGCCCGCGCGATCCTCGGGCGGCTGCAGGGCGCCGCCTCGGGGACGGCGCCGACCGCGCGGCTCGCGGCGCCGGTCGCCGGGTCCGCGGCACTCCGGAGCCCGGGACGCCGCTCCGGCCGCTTCCTGCCCTGGCTGGCGATCGGCGGCTTCGTCGTCGTGCTCGCGCTCGTGCTGACGTGGCGGCGCACGCCGGCGCCACCGCCGGAGCACCTGCGCGGCTCGTCGCCGACCGTGGCGCTCCCGGCGGCGGTGGTGCCCGAAGCGGCAAGCGCTCCCGGCGCGGCGAGCCCCGCCGGAGTCCTGCCGGCGGGAGCCCGGGGGACGCAGGCGACGGCGGCGGAGCCCGCCGCGAACGCTCGACCGGCACCCATGGCACCGGCGAGCGGCAGCGTGCCGGTCGGCGGTACCACACCACCCGCGGCCGTCACCTCGCCGGCAGCGCCGGATCCGGTCCCCGCGCCCCCCTCGCCCACCCCGAGCGAGCGCTTCGCCTGTCGCCGGGGCGCCGAGTTCCACGTCGATCCGGAGGACGCGCTGGTGACCGTCGCGGGATCGCCTCTCGGCAAGGCCGACGACTGGGACGGCATGGGTGGCGGCAAGGCCTACATCTTCCCGGGGCCTGGCACCTACCTGGTGGAGCTCTCGCTCGCCGGATTTCGCACGGCCTGGATCCGGATCGACGTCACCCCCGACGCGAAGGAGGAGATCGTCGACGTCGACACCGAGCTCGTCGAGCTCGA
>CAYZWR010000084.1:0-15225 GCA_964481735.1 uncultured Thermoanaerobaculia bacterium | reverse complement strand
GGTCTGCGGGCCGCCGGTGATCGACCGGCGCTTCAAGACGATCGACTTCTTCGTGCTCTTCGACGTCGAAGCGCTCTCGGCCCGCGCCCGCCGGCTGTTCTTCGGCTGACCGGACGGGCCCGCTCCCGCGCTACATGCCGCCGGGTCCCCAGTTGGCCTCCAGGCGGAAGGGGATCTCCTCGCCCGGCGCCGTCACCGCGATGCGGAGGTCGCCCGCCACATCGAGCCCGCCGGTCCAGCGGATCGCGCCGTCCTCTGGCGCGGTGCCCGTCAGCGGCCGCTCGGTGCCCGGCGCGTAGAGCACCAGCCGGGCCACGTTGCCGGGCGAAGAGACGCCCACGGTGACGATCGACTCGGGTGGGATCGCGAGCAGGAACACCGCGGACCGTTCGGCGGAGACCCGGCCGAGCAGACTGGCCTTCGATTCCCCCTCCTGAAAGCGCAGGCGAATCGGTGCCGGCGGCGCGGCGAGATCCGGAGGCGACGAGGCCGGCGGCGAAAGCGGTGTCGGCGACTGCGCGCCGAGCGCGGCGCCGAGCGTCCAACCGAGCATCCAGATGATGGTAGAGCGTCGCGTCACCTCTTCGCCTCCTCGGGTCGTGCCGTCGCCGGAATGGTAGCAAAGCGCCGCCGCCGGTCGGCGAGCAGACGAACGAGCTCGCCCACGCCGAGCGTCGAGGCGCCGCGCGCCACGTTGGCCGCGCCGATCTCGAAGGCGAGTCGCCACTGCGCGAAGAGGGTTCGATAGGCCGCGAAGAGGCTCGCTCCCGGAGCGTAGATGTGAGTTGCCTCGGAGGTCACGCCGTTGAGCTCGAGCACCTTGAACCGGCCGCCGGCGCTGAGCTCCGCGGCGCTCGGCGCGCGCAGATCGAAGCGCCCGAAGCAGAACCCGGGGAAGCCGCTCACCAGGTCATCGAGACGGGCCGCGAGCGCCGCGCTGGCGAGCTGCCGGCCGTCGCGGAAGATCGCGCCCCGGCAGTGATTGCCGATTTCGACCAGCTGAACCCGTTCGCCCGGCTCGGGAACCCGGTCGAGCCGCGAGGCGTTGGCCGCGAAATAGGTCGCGGCCAGGCACACCGCGCGCTCGTCGGCGAGGATCAGCTCGTCGATCGCGTGCTCGCCGTCGCCGGTGAGCGCCGGGAACTCCTTGACGGTGATCGAGAGGATCCGCCCCTGCGTGGCGTCTGGCGGGCGGGCGTAGAAGACGCCGAACTCCTCGCCGGTGACGTGCTCCTGGACGATCAGCTCGTCCGCCGCATGCCCGAGGTAATGCGCCAGCTCTCCCGCCGAGCGGATCACCGCGACGCCACGTCCGCGCTCGCCGACGTCGGGCTTGAGCACCACCGGATAGTCGAGACCGGCCTCGGCCATCGCACGTTGGACCGCCGCGCGCCGCTGGGCGACCGGGCCGTCGAGCGCCAGGCGGCGAAAGCGCGCCACCTGATCGCTTTCGCCGAGCCCGGCGAGGATCGCGCTCTTCGACTCCTCGACGAACCCGCTTCCGGGGATCCCCGGGTTGGCCGCGGTGAAGAGGGTGAGGTGGCGGTGCCGGAGGCCCAGCCAGAGGACCGAGAGCACCACCGGAATCTGGAAGAGCCAGGCGGGCCAGAACTCCCAGGTCCGCCAGCGCCGCCAGCGGCCCACCAGCAGCCGGCGGCCTCGCCAGCTGAAGAGCGGGACCACGAAGTGGACGATGACGAGGGTCAGCCCGGCGGCGACCAGCAGGACCGGCAGCGCAAAGCGCTCGAACTCGGTGAAGCGCCGCAGCAGGGCGCTGCCGGTCCAGGCGGCGATTCCGACCAGGAGGGGCGTCCAGGCGAGTCCGGCCACGAACAACGCGATCGCCACGCGTGCAAGGGGGGCGCGCAGGACCCCGGCGGCGAGGAAGAGCGGCAGCCGGCTGCCCGGGATGAACCGGGAGAGGAGCACCACTTTGATGCCTTGGCGGGAGAACCAGTGCTCGCTCCCTTCCAGGGCCTCGGGCTTGAGGAACCAGCGCAGGGGCGGCCGGTCGACGATCCGCTCGCCGAGGAGTCGTCCCGCCAGGACGAGCAGGAGATCGCCGACGAAAATGCCGCAGAAGCAGGCTGCGGTGGCCGGCAGGAAAGCGAGGATTCCGCGCGAGACCAGCAGGCCGGCAGCGATGCAGGTCAGATCCTCGCTCGCCAGCGTCGCCAGCGCGAGCAGCACGCCGAGGAGGAGCTGCCGCCGCGCCCCGCGCGGCGCCGTCGGATCGGCGGCGCCGTCCACCCGCTCCAGCGTGCCGAGCAGCTCGTCGGCCAGCCGCTCGGCGCCGTTCACCGGAGCCGGGGAGGGCTCCGGCGGAACGGGAGCCGGTGCCTCGCCCGCCGGGCTGGGCGCCTCCGGCAGGGCCGCGAGCGGGCCGGCGAGCGCGCAGCTCAGGACCAGGGCGAGGCGCGGCAGGGTCGAGTTGCGGAACATGGGGTCGGCGCGCGGCAGCGGAGCCGCGGGCGGCATGATCCCCTCCGCCGCGGGGCGCGGTCAAGCGCGCGGCGGCGCGGCCGCCCGCCAGCCGCCAGCTGGTCTATGCTCTGGGCGAGATGCTGCGCCTCGCGGGCCGAGTGCCCGCCCTCCTGATCGCCGTCCTCGCGCTGGGCTGCTTCGCGGCGACGGCTCCCGCCGGTGAGTCGCCGGCGCCCGGCGAGGCGACCGCGCCGGCCGGGACGGTTGCGCCCGCGGTCATCCATGTCCGCATCGCGTCGATCATCCATCCGATCGCCAAGCAGGTGCTGCTCCAGGCGCTGGCCGAGGCGGAGCAGAGCGCGGCGCCGCTGGTGGTGGTCGAGCTCGACACGCCGGGAGGCCTGCTCGCCTCGACGCGCGAGATGTTCACCGCCATGCTGGGGGCGTCGTGCCCGGTGGCGGTCTTCGTCGCGCCGTCGGGAGCCCAGGCGGCCTCCGCGGGGTTCTTCCTGCTGATGGCGGCGGACTTCGCGGCGATGGCACCCGGCACCAACACCGGGGCGGCACATCCGGTCGGCGGTGCCGGCGAATCGATCGACGGCGTGATGGGCCAGAAGGTGGAACAGGACGCCGCGGCGACCATCCGCTCGCTCGCCACGCGCCGCGGCCGCAACGTCGCGCTCGCCGAGGAGGCGGTGGTCAAGAGCCGGTCGTTCACCGCCGACGAAGCGCTGCAGCAGGGCCTGATCGATGCCATCGCCCCCGACGTGCCCCGGCTGCTGCTCGCGCTCGAGGGGCGCCGCTGGGAGAAGCCCGGCGGCTCGGGGCTGCTCGCGGTCAAGGACCTGCCGCTTCGCGAGGTGGAGGTGAGCGCGCTGCAGAGGCTGCTCTCCGCGCTGGCCCATCCGAACATCGCCTATCTGTTGATGACCCTCGGCTTCCTCGGGCTCTACTTCGAGCTCGCCCACCCGGGGGTCGTGCTGCCCGGAGTGATCGGCGCGATCTGTCTGTTGCTCGGGCTCTTCGCGCTCTCGGTGCTCCCGGTGAGCTACGCCGGAGTCGGCCTGCTGCTGCTCGCCCTCGTTTTCTTCGTCGCCGAGATCAAGGTGACGAGCTACGGCTTGCTGACGGTCGGCGGTATCATCGCTCTGGTGCTGGGATCGTTGCTGCTCTTTCGCAGCCCCGATCCGGCGTTGCGCTTGAGCCGCTCACTCATCTTCGCCGTCGCCGTCGTCGCCGCCGGGTTCGCGATGCTGCTCGCCTGGCTGGTGGCGCGCGCCCAGCGCACGCCGGTGCGAACCGGCGCCGAGGCGCTGGTCGGCGCGCATGCCGTGGCGCGGACCGCGCTCACTCCGGCGGGCAAGGTCTTCCTGCAGGGGGAATGGTGGAACGCGGTCGCCGATGGCGAGGTGCCCGCCGGAACCGAGGTCGAGGTCGTGGCCATCGAAGAGGGAATGCTGCTCAAGGTCCGGCGTAAGGAGGGTTGACATGCAAGAGGTCGCGTTGCCGTTCACCGCTTTCCCGATCGCCATCGTGGTGCTCGTGTTGTTCGTCGTGCTGCGCTGGATCCAGGTGCTCAAGGAGTACGAGCGCGCGGTGATCTTCCGGCTCGGGCGGCTCCTGCCCCAGCCCAAGGGCCCCGGCCTGATTCTCGTCATCTGGCCGATCGACAAGATGGTCCGGATCTCGATGCGCACCGTGGTGCTCGACGTCCCGCCCCAGGACGTGATCACGCGCGACAACGTCTCGGTCAAGGTCAACGCGGTGGTCTATTTCCGTGTCGTCGATCCCCTCAAGGCGGTGGTCTCGGTGGAGAACTACCTCTACGCCACGAGCCAGCTCTCGCAGACCACCTTGCGCTCGGTGCTCGGCCAGGCCGATCTCGACACGCTGCTCTCGGAGCGCGACAAGCTCAACGAGCAGCTGCAGGAGATCATCGACAAGCACACCGATCCCTGGGGGATCAAGGTCTCGATGGTCGAGGTCAAGCACGTCGATCTGCCGCAGGAGATGCAGCGCGCGATGGCGCGCCAGGCGGAGGCCGAGCGCGAGAAGCGCGCCAAGATCATCCATGCGAGCGGCGAGCTCGAAGCCTCGAAGGCGCTCGGCGAGGCGGCGGTCGTGATGTCGGGCAACCCGGTGACGCTGCAGTTGCGCTATCTGCAGACCTTGACGGAGATCGCCACCGAGAAGAACTCGACCATCATCTTCCCGCTGCCGATCGACCTGTTGAAGACGTTCTTCCAGCCGCCGGCCAGATAGGCGGCTGAGAGCGCGGAGGAGAGGGTGGAATCGAGCGAATCGCACGAGCCGAGCTACTACGAAGTCGCGCTGACCAACCGCCAGGTGCTGATCGCCTTCGTGGCGCTCCTGGTCTGCCTGGTCGTCGCCTTCCTGTCGGGCGTCTGGATCGGACGCGGCGATCTGTCGCGCCAGGCCGAGATCCCCGCGGCGAGCGAGCCGGCGCCGGGCTCCGAGCCGCCGCTCGAGCAGCTCTCCTTCTTCAACGGGCGGGACGCCGGGTCCCGGGCACCCGCGCCTTCCCCGACCACGCTGCCGCCGGCCAAGACGGCGCCGGCGGCGGCCGCCACCGCCGGCGTGGTGCCGACCCGGGAGGACCCTTCGGGCGGCGAGACGATGCGCCAGAACCTCGAAGCCACGATCGCCGCCAATCGCGCGCCGGCGCCCGCCGGCACGCGCCAATCGGTCGGCGACACGCCGCCGGCTCCGGTCGCCGGGCCTGCCGCCAAGGCGGCGACGCCGGCGTCGGCGCCCGCCAAGCCGACGCCCGCGGTGGCGGTGGGGAAGCTCTTCGTGCAGGTCTACTCCTCGACCAACGGCGGGCGCGCCAAGGAGATCGTCGCCCAGCTCCAGCGCGCCGGCTTCGTCGTGCAGCTCGCCGAGTCGTCGAAGGCCGGGGCGACCCAGTTCCGCGTGCGGGTCGGACCTTACGAGAACCGCGCGAAGGCGGACGCGGCGGCAGCGCGTCTGCGCCGCGAGTTCCGCCTCGATACCTGGATCACCGACACGCCCTGACGCGACGGTGAGCGCTCCGGCGCCGACGAGCGCCCTCACGACCTCTCCGCAACGAGCGGAGCGACGGCCGGCGAGCGCCGCGCTGTTGGCGCTCGCCAGCGGGCTCGCCTGGGGAAGCTGCTTCGCGGCGCGCCCCTGGTGGCCGTTGTCCACCCTGGCGCTCGCGCCGCTGCTCTTCGCGCTCGACGCACGCCGTCCGTTCTTCTGGGGTTGGTTGCACGGCGTCGCCACCTGGGCGCTCGCGCTCTCCTGGCTGGTCGGGACGCTCACCCAGTTCGGGCAGCTCGACGGCTGGTTGGCCGGGTTCTCTCTCCTCCTGCTGGCCGGTTTCCTGGGCCTCTATCACGGACTCTTCGCCGCCCTCGGAGCCCGCCTCTGGCGACGCGGCGGCGGGAGGGCGCTGCTCGCGCTGCCGGCGCTCTGGATGGCGCTCGAAGTGGCGCGCGGCTGGGTTTTCGGCGGCTTCCCCTGGAATCTCGCCGCTTACGCCTGGACCGAGCTGCCGGGCGCCTTGCCGCTCGCCGCCTTCATCGGCGCGCAGGGGGTCTCCTGGCTGGTGCTTTCGGTCAACGTGGCCTTCGCCCTCGCCTGGCGGACGCGGCGCTGGGAGCTCGCCGGCGCCGTCGGGCTGGCGATCGCGACGCTGCTTGCCGTCGGGGGGCGGTGGGGCGAAGGCGGCTCGCCGGAGGGGCGCAGCCGCCAAGCGGCGATCGTGCAGCCCGACACCCCCAACCAAGTGGTGTTTCGCGCCGAGATCTTCGAGCGTGACTATGCGCGACTGCTCGACATCTCGCGCCGGGCCTGTCGGCCCGGCGTGCTGGTGATCTGGCCCGAGAGCGCGGCCTGGCCACTCGAGTACGGCAGGGATCCCCGCCTGGCGGCCGATCTCGCGGCGCTCAACGCCGAGGGGTGCGCCGTGCTGTTCAACTCCATCTACGCGGAGCAGGGGAGGTACTACAACTCCGCGCTGCTCCTCGACGCGACGGGCACCCTGGCGCGCTACGACAAGCGGCATCTCGTACCGTTCGGCGAGTACGTGCCCCTCGCGCCGGTCTTTCCCTTCCTGCGCCGCATCGCGCGGAGCGCGGGCGATTTCTCACCGGCGAGCGGGCTCCGACTGCTCCCCTGGTGGGGCGAGCGGCTGGGTGCGGCGATCTGCTACGAAGTGGTCTTTCCTCGCGAGGTGGCGGAGTTGGTGCGGGCCGGAGCGACCGCCCTGGTCACGATCACCAACGACGGCTGGTACGGCGACACGGCGGCGCCCTGGCAACATCTGCGCGCCGCCCGGTTCCGAGCCGCCGAGAACCGGCGGTGGCTGCTGCGGGCGGCGCTCACCGGGGTCTCCGCGGCGATCGCCCCGGACGGCTCGGTGCGGGGCGAGCTCGGCGTCGGCGAGCAGGGCATTCTCACCGTGCCGTTCGTGGGGCGGAGCGACCTCGCGCCCTACACCCGGGCGCCGTGGCTCGTGCCAGGACTCGGATTCGTCGTGGCGGCGATCGGCTGGCTCGCCGCGCGGCGCGACCCCGCGATAGCATGAACTCGATGTCGCGCTCCGCCGTCGCTCTCCTTCTGGTCGTTTTCGCCGCCGCCTGCGGCGGCAAGTCCTCGACCCCGGAGCTCCAGGTCTCCGCCCAGCCGGCGAGCGAGCCGGGCAACGCCGCGATGCCCAGAGTGGTCGCCGTGGACCCCCCGAACGGAGCGACCGGCGTCGATCCGGCGCGCACCTCGCTCGCCGCGACTTTCGACCGCGAGATGGACCGCGAGGGATGGGCCTGGGTGATCGAAGGCCCGGCGACGGCGCCCGATCTCGGTCAGTCGGCCTGGGACGCGAGCGGCCGGACGAACACCGTGGCCGCGCAGCTCGAGCCCGGCCGGACCTACGTGCTGTGGATCAACTCTCCGCAGTTCGCCTACTTCCGCGACCTCGCCGGCCAGACCTCGACTCCGTACCGCTGGACCTTCAGCACCGCCGACGCGCCGGCGTCGCCCGCTTCCGCGGCCAACCTGGTGCCGATCGCGGCGCACGCCGCGACCCCGCCCCGGGTGATCGCTTTCTCGCCGCCCAACGGCGCCACCGAGGTCGATCCCGCGGTGGGCGAGCTGCGCGCCACCTTCGATCGCACGATGTCGGAGGGTTGGTCCTGGGTGACCGAGGGGGGCGGTAGCTTCCCGGACGCCACCGGGGAGGCGTACATGACTCCCGACCGGCGGAGCGCCGTGCTGCCGGTCCGTCTGGAACCGGGGCGCACCTACGTGGTCTGGCTCAACAGCGATCGCTTCCGCGACTTCCGCGATACCGCCGGCCTGGAGCTGCCGCCGGTGCGCTGGACCTTCTCGACGCGCGGCGCGAGCTGATCGGCCGGCTGCCAGCGGGACGCTCGACCGTGCGGCGGCTCAGCCGCCGCGGCGTACGGATCGGATCATCGCGTCGAACGCGGCACGTTGCGCGTCGACGGTCTTCGCCGGACCGGTGAGCTTGAAGAACCAGTCGGCATCGGGGCCGGGCACGATCGCCCCGAGGAGCCCCCAGCCCTCTTTGGGCGTCGCGTCGCCTCCCATCATGCCGCCCGCCATGTAGGTTCCGGTCGACTCGACGATCAGCACCGCCGCGCCGTCGATCGTCTCGTTGCGGGTCTTCATCGCCGCGAGCGGAGGCCGGCCGTCGGGTTGCACGAACTGGCTCGCCCAGCGCTCCGCGTTGGCGCGCGCGTCGCCGCCCTGGCCGGGACCGAGGTAGAAGACGACGCACTCGCCGTCCCCGGCGGCGCCAGGCACCCGGTACTGGGCGCGGCGCATCGCGTTGGCGGGTGGCTCGGCGACCCAGTCCCCGGCGACCGTCCAGCGCAGGCCCGCGGCGCCCTCGCCGCTCCCCGCCGGGACCACCGGGATACCGCCCATCCCAGCGCCGCCCATCATGCTTCCCGCAGCGGCGTGCGGATCGCCGATCGGCGGATGATCCGCCGGCAGAGCCGGCGCCGCCGCCGGGGCATGGCCGGAGAGCAGCTGACCCTGACCGGTTGCAGTGGCCGGCTGGGCCCCGGAGGCCGGAACGCTCGCCGGCGGTGGCGCGCTGGCCGTGGTGGTGCCGGACGGGGAGCCCGCGGGTTGCGGCTCGACGTTGAGCTGGGGCGAGTCGCCACAACCGAAAGCGATCAGGGTGAGGGTCAGGCTGGCGAGACGGATTCTGGACATGGGTCGGGTTCTCCTCGACGAAGGGGGGAAGAATACCAATCGTCCGGGGGAAATTCCCCTATGGCTGGGAGCTTTCTCGCTCTCGGGACAGCATCACGAGGTCGAGACCCTCGGTCGCCGCGAGGTCGGGGCAGCGAGCCGCGATGAGCAAGCGGAGCAGCGCTGCACGCAGGTCGGCGCGTGGCGCCGGCTTGGGCAGGAAGTCGACGTAGCCGTCGTTCGGGTCGAGCCCCGCGTCGCGCGGGTCGGAATGGACGCAGGACTCGTAAAGCACTGGAACGGGGGGCTTTCGCGAGGCGCAGAGACGCTGAAAGGAGCGCCACGGGAGGTGGCCGGGCGGCACGCTCACCACCGCAGCGTCGGGCGGACGGTGCTCGAGGATGCGCTCCGCCGCGTCCAGGCTGAGCACTGCCTCGACCTCCACTCCGACCGGTGCCTCGTGACGCACCACCCAGGGGAGCAGACAGCTCTGATCGAGCACGAGCAGTCGCACCATCCCTCTCCTCTCGCCGGCCGGGAGTGCAAGGGACGTTCCAAGAGACCCTTACTCGTCCCCGAGCTCGCCGCGCAAGTCGAATTTCTTCAAGCGATAGCGCAACTGGTCTCGGGTCACCCCGAGGAGCTCGGCGGCGCGCGTCTGGTTGTCGTTGGCGACGCGCATGGCACGTAGCACCATGTCCCGCTCGAGCTCCTCGAGCGGCACGATCGCCGAGGAGGCCTCGGGCGCGGCGCTCGGAGCCGGCTCCGGCAGCGTCGCGGGCGGCGTGGTCATCGGCTCGGCCCAGTCGAGCACCAGCGCGCGGCGACCGATCTCGGCGCCCCGCTCGAGCACCATGGCGCGCTCGACCACGTTGCGCAACTCGCGGACGTTGCCCGGCCAGGAATAGGCGAGGAGCCGCGCCTCGGCGTCGGGCTCGAAACCGGCGAAGCGCCTCCCGAGCTTGGGCTGCAGGGTGGCGAGGAAATGGCGCGCCAGCGGCAGAATGTCCTGGCGGCGCTCGCCGAGCGGCGGTACCCGCAGGGGAAAGACGCTCAACCGGAAGAAGAGATCGCTGCGGAACACCTTGTCGCGCACCATGCCCTGGAGATCGCGGTTGGTGAGCGCGATGACCCGGACGTCCACCAGGATCTCGCGCGTCCCGCCGACGCGGCGGAAGCGCCGCTCCTCCAGGAAGTGCAGCAGCTTCGCCTGGATGTCGAAGCGCAGCTCGCCGATCTCGTCCAGCACCACGGTACCCCCGTCGGCCAGCTCGAAGACGCCGCGTTTGGTGGCTTTGGCGTCGGTGAAGGCTCCCTTCTCGTGCCCGAAGAGCTCGCTCTCGAGCAGGTTCTCCGGGATGGTCGCGCAGCTCACTTCGAGCAGCGGCCGAGTGCGCCGGGGCGAGACGGCATGGATGTGGCGCGCCAGGACGTTCTTGCCGGAGCCGCTTTCGCCGCTGATCAGGATCGTCCCGACTTCCGAGGCCGCCACCTGGCCGGCGACCTCGAGGAGGTCGCGAAAGGCCGGCGAGTCGCCGACCACGGCCTGGGCAAGTTGCTGCTCGCGGCTCTGCCGCGCGGCCTGCGCCTCGAGCAGCTCGCCACGCACCGCGGCGGAGCGGGCGATCAGGGCGACCAGCTCCGCCTGATCCACCGGTTTGGTGAGGAAATCGAGCGCGCCGAGCTTCATGGCGCGCACCGCCTCCTCGACCTGGCCGAGCGCCGTCATCACGATCACCACGCTGCCCTCGAGGCGCTCGCGGTTGCTCTCGTAGAAATCGAGGCCGTGACCGTCGGGTAGCCCGAGGTCGAGCAGAACGACATCGGGTTGATGCGCCGCGAGCTGGGCGGCGGCGGTGGCGAGATCGGGAGCCGCGTGGACGGTGTGTCCGGCGCGCAGCAGCTGTTGCTCCAACGCCCAACGCAGCAGCTTCTCGTCTTCGACCAGCAGGATGAGGGCCATGCTCTACCGCGCCTCCAGCGCGTCGGGGAGGATCGCCGATCGCTCGCCGACCGGCAGGAAGATGAGGAACGAGGTGCCGCGTCCGGGTTCCGAGCTCACCTCGATGCGCCCCCCGTGCTGCTCGATCAGGCTCTTCGAGATCGCGAGGCCGAGGCCGGTGCCGGTGAACTTGGTGGTGAAGAACGGCTCGAAGAGCTGGGCGAGGTGTTCCGCAGCGATGCCCGGGCCGTTGTCCTCGACGGTCACCACGACGGCGCCTTCCTGGGGGAAGGCACTCGCCAGCACGCTCACCTTGCCGCCCTCCTCCGGCATCGCTTCCGCGGCGTTCTGGATCAGGTTGACCAGGACCTGCCGCAGCTTCGCCGGATCGACCTGCAGCTCGGGCAGGTCGGGGGGAACCTCGGTACGCAGCTCGACCCGCCGGCGGCGTAGCGACGGCCGCAGCAGCTCGAGGGTCTCGGCGAGCAGCTTGGCGACGTCGGTGCGCGCCAGGCGCAGCGGCGCCGGACGACCGGACTCGAGCAGGCGCTGCAGGATGGCGTGCACCCGCCGGAGCTCGCCCAGCATCTCGTCGTGCAGCTTGGCGGTCGCCTCGTCGGAGGCCTCGTCGCGCAGCAGCTCGAGCGCGCCCTGGATGCCGGCGAGCGGGTTCTTGATCTCGTGCGCCAGCCCGGCCGCGAGCTGGCCGAGGGAGGCGAGCTGATCGACATGGGCCAGGCGCGTCGCCACCTGGGCTTCGTGCTCGCGCTGGCGGCGCAGGAACTCGCGCAGGCTGCGGTGCACCTCGGCGGACACTGGATCGAGCGGCAGACCCCGCGGAAGTCGCTCGCCGCTCTCGCGCCCGGCCGAGGCGTCGGCGAGCTCCGCCTTGAGGCGATCGGCGGAACGGCGGACGGCGCGCTGGACGGCGATGGTGACGCCGGCGATCAACGTGATCCAGGCGCCGAGCAACAGAGCCGTGCGCCGTCCGAGCTCGCGGTGGATGCCCGCCAGTTCGGCGGTGAAGTCGAGCTTCATGGTCGCGGTTCCCAGGGTCTCTCCCGCCGTGTGACAGGGGGCGCACGAGGCGTCGGCGGTGAGCCGGACGACGCCCCGGACCCAGGTTCGGCCGCGCTCCTCCTCGACCCAGGACTGCGAGGCCGCGGGGCTCTCGGAGAGGAAACGGCGGACGGTCTCGACCTCCGCGCGATCGATCGACAAATTGGTCGCCCCCAGCGGTCGCGCTTCGCGGTCGTAGAGCCGCAGACCGATCGGCTGGTGCAGAGCCATCAGGTGCTCGAAGATGTGCGGGCTGCGGCCGGCGCGTGCCTCCGCGGCGGAGAAGGGGACCGAGCGCACCGCCTGATCGAGCTGGAAGCGCGCCGCGGTGGCGCCAGCCTGCGAGTAGGCGCGCTCGAGCAGCTGCAGCGTGCCGAAGTAGAGCGCCGCGAAAGCGGCGACGTGGATCGGCAGGAGCACCCCCCAGAAGCGGGCGCGCGCCGGCTGCAGGCGTCGCCAGAACGGCGGTCGCGCCGGTGGCGGGGAGGGCTCGAGGTCGCGGTCCGGCATGCGGACGAACTATACCCGTGGCCTGTGTTCCACCCGCCCTCCCGGGTGGCGGGCCCGAGCCTCGCCTCGGGATAGTGTCTCGCGCCGGGGGAACCACGATGAGACGCTTCGTCCGCGGTTTGGCATCGCTGCAGCTCACGGTCGCGCTGATCCTGATTCTCGGGGTCTTCCTGGCGGCGGGTACGATCATCGAGTCGGTCAAGGGGGTGGCGGCGGGCCGCGCCGTCTACGATTCGCCGGCGTTCCTGGGGCTGCTCGGGCTCTTCGGATTGAACCTGCTGGCGGCGCTGATCGATCGCTGGCCGCAGACCCGCTGGCGGATCGGCTTCGCCATCACCCACCTGTCGATCGTCCTGATCCTGTTGGGCGCGCTGCTGACCGTCGCCTTCAAGGTGGAGGGGCAGTTGCCGATCTGGGAGGGCGACACGACCGCGACGGTCTACCGGCCGAGCGAGGCCGCGTCGCCGGAGACGTTCGAGCTGCCCTTCTCGGTGCGCTTGGAGGCCTTCGAGCTCGACTACTATCCGGGAACCCGTCGCCCCGCCCAGTTCCGCAGCCGGATCACCGTGGTCGACGGCGGCGAGACGCTGCCGGCGGTGATCGAGATGAACAAGCCCTTCGGTCACCGTGGCTACCGTTTCTTCCAGAGCAGCTATCGCCAGGAGCGCGGGCGGGAGATGACCATCCTCTCGGTGTCGCGCGATCCGGGAGAGACGGTCGTCTTCGTCGGCTACTACGCGATGATCGCGGGCATGATCGTGGTCTTCGCGACGCGATTGTTGCAGGCGCGCGCCAACGCCGCGCTGAAGGCGGCCGTGGTCGTCGTCGGCGCGCTGGTCGCCGCTTCGCCCTCGGGCGCAGCCGAGGTCCCGGACGCGGCGGTGGTCGAGCGGCTGCGCGTCCTGCCGGTGCAACACGACGGACGGACGATGCCGTTCGACACCCTGGCGCGCGAGGCGGTCTGGAAGGTGACCGGCAAGCACGGCTGGCCCGGCATCGATCCGGTCGCGATGGCCGCCGGCTGGGCCTTCGATGGCGATGGCTGGGTGGAGCAGACGATGGTCAAGCTCGGCGGGCGCGACGTCGCGGTCGCCGCGGGCCTCGCGCCGGAAACGCGTTACGCCTCGTTCCGCCAGCTCCTCGAGAGCGCGCAGCTGCGTGAGGCGATGCGCCGCACGATCGGGCGCCAGCAGGCCGAGGAGAAGATGGGGCCGCTCGACAAGGACCTGCTCAAGCTCGAGGAACGCCTCGAGCTGCTCGATTCGTTCTTCCGCGGGCAGGCCATCAAACCGCTGCCGGCGGCCGATCCCCAGGCGGCCTGGTCGGCCGCGCCGCTGCCTTCCGCCGCGGCGCTCGCCGAGATCGGCGAGCGGCTGCGCGCCGGTGGGGCTCCGGCGGGCTATCCCTCGGAAGAGGCGATCGCGCGCGAGGTGGGCTACAACGCGCGCCGCCCGAGCCGCCTCGCCTGGATCTCGTTCGCCGCTGCGGCGCTCGCTTCCGGGCTCGCCATGCGCGGCGCCAAGGCGGCCTTCGGCAGGCTCGACTGGGTGGCGTCGGCGGCGATCGCCGCCGGCTTCGCGGTGGTGACCTGGGGCTACGCGGTCCGCTGGCAGATCGCCGGCCGGATCCCGGCCTCGGACATCTACGAGTCGATGCTCGTCCTCGCCTGGGGCGTCGCGCTGTTCGGCATCGTCTCGGTCCTCCTGCGGCACCGGCTGCTGCTGTTCAACGCGGCCGTCATGGCGACCGTCGCGGCGCTGTTCACCGATTTCGTGCCGGTCGATCCCTTCATCCACCCGATGCCGCCGGTGCTCTCGGGGACCCCTTGGCTCGCCATCCACGTGCCGATCATCGTGGTGAGCTACTCGGTCTTCGCCATGGCGACCTTCATCGGACACCTGGTGATCGGGGTGGAGATCTTCGCCCGGCATCGCCGCGATCTCGCCGAGCGGTGGAGCGAGCTGCTCTATTACTACCTGCACGTCGGCTCCATCCTGCTCATCACCGGGATCCTCACCGGCTCGATCTGGGCGGCGTCGTCCTGGGGCCGTTACTGGGGCTGGGATCCGAAGGAGGTCTGGTCGCTGGTCGCTTTCCTCGCCTACATGGCGATCCTGCACGCCCGCTTCGATCAGCAGATCCGGGCATTCGGCGTCGCGGCGGCTTCGATCGCGGCCTTCTGCACCATCCTGATGACCTACCTCGGAGTCAATTTCATCCTCGCTTCGGGACTCCACACCTACGGTTTCGGGAGCTCGAAGATGACCACCTCGTTGATCGGGGTGGCGCTTTTCGAGATCCTGTTCATCGGCGCCGGCTGGTGGGCGCACCGGCAGGGGCGAGCCGTCGAGGGCGCGAGCGCCGCCTGAGGTCGCGCGGCGCGGAGGGCTCTGCTATCGTTCGCCCGCCGCACCTACCGGGGAACCACGCCATGATCGCCTCCGAGCTCCAGCAGCGCCTGGTCCGACTCGACGCCCAGCTGGCGACGCTCCGGGGGTATCTTTGAAGACGCCGGGGTCGAAGATCGCCTGAAGGACATCGACCGGCAGATGGAGATGCCGGGATTCTGGGACCGGCCGACGCAGTCGGCCGGCCTCATGCAGCAGCGCCGGCAGGTCGAGCGCAAAGTGGAGCGGTTGCGCCTCTTGCGCTCCGACGCCGAGGAGCTCGCCACCTGGCGGGAGCTGATCGGCCAGGAAGGTCCGGCCGATCCCGATGCCGTGGCGTTCGCGGAGCGGCTGGAGCGCGAGCTCGCCGCGCTCGACCTCGAGCTCAAGCTCGCCGGCCCGGACGACGACAAGAACGCCCTGGTGGCGATCAATTCCGGCGCCGGCGGCACCGAGTCGCAGGACTGGGCCGAGATGCTGTTGCGGATGTACGTCCGCTGGGCCGAGCGCAAGGGCTTCCAGCTCGAGCTGCTCGACCGGCAGGACGGCGAGGAGGCGGGCATCAAGAGCGCCACCCTCGCGGTGCGTGGCCAGTGGGCCTACGGCTACCTGCACGGCGAGGCGGGCGTGCACCGGCTGGTGCGCATCAGTCCCTACGATTCCGCGGCGCGGCGCCACACCTCGTTCGCCTCGGTC
>CAYZWR010000083.1:0-15551 GCA_964481735.1 uncultured Thermoanaerobaculia bacterium | reverse complement strand
CGCCGCCTCGCCGAACTGGAAGGTCTTGGCGAGCAGCATGATGGTGAGCGCGCCGGCGACCGCCGAGGCGACGATGCCCCAGAACTTCACCCGTTGCTGCACTCCCGGCGTCGAGCCCAGCCAGTAGCCGGCCTTGAGGTCGGTGATCGCCTGTCCCGAGACGGAGAGCGCGGTGCAGACCATGCCGGCGATCGCCATCACGAAGAACATGCCGGTGGTCCCCGACAGGCCGAAGTTGAGCAGCACCACCGACGACACGATGATGGTGAGCATGGTCATGCCGGAGACCGGGTTGCGCGCGGTGGTGGCGATCGCGTTGGCGGCCACCGAGGCGAAGAAGAACGCGAAGACCACGGTCAGCGCGAGGCCGACCAGGGTCACCGCGAGCGACGTCTTCAGGGTGGCGAAGAAGATCCCGGCGCCGAGCGTCGCGAGGAGGACCCCGATCAGGACGGTGACGGTCGACAGGTCCTTGTCGGTCCGCTCCTGGCCCGCCCGCTCGCCGTGCCGGAAGGCATGCGCGGCGATCTTGAAGGAGCCGGCCACGATGCGGAGCGACTTGACGATGCCGAAGATGCCCGCCGCCGCGATGGCGCCCACCCCGACGAAGCGGACGTAACCGCGGAAGATCTGGGTGGCGTCCATGTCGGCCACCGCGACCGTCGCCGGGTAGATGGCGTCGGGGAAGTGCCGTCCGATCATCCAGATCAGCGGGACCAGCACGAAGTTGGACAGCACGCCCCCGGCGCAGAGGATCATCGAGGAGCGCAGGCCCATGACGTAGCCGAGCCCGAGGATGAAGGCGATGGCGTCGAAGCTCGCCACCACCCGGGCTTTCTCGGCCAGGGCGCGGACCTGGGGCAGGAACTGGAAGTCGATGAACTCGCGCCAGACCTGGAAGGTGGTCACGAAGAAGTCGTAGACGCCGGCGATGCCGGTCGCCTGGAGGAGCAGCTTGGCCTGCGAACCGCCCTTCTCGCCGGTGACCAGCACCTCGGTGATCGCGGTCGCTTCCGGATAGGGGAACTGGCCGTGCATCTCGCGCACGAAGTAGCGGCGGAGCGGGATCAGGAAGAGCAGGCCCATGCAGCCGCCGGCGAGACTGATCAAGGTGGTCTGCAGCGGGTGGGGGTCGAGCTTCAGGATGTAGAGCGCCGGCAGGGTGAAGATGGCGCCCGCGACCATCGCCCCGGAAGTGCCGCCGATGCCGGTCATGATGACGTTCTCGAGCAGGGTCGAGCGCCGCGCGTAGACGCGCGCCAGCCCGATGGCGAGGATCGAGATCGGGATCGCCGCCTCCATCACCTGCCCCACCTTGAGGCCCGAGTAGGCCGAGGCGACGGTGAAGATCACGCACAGGAAGATGCCCCAGGCGACCGAGCGGCCGGTGGCCTCCGGCAGGGCCACGTCGGGGGGAACGATCGGGCGGTAGACCTCGCCTTCGGCGAGCGGGCGATAGGCGTTCTCAGGCAGCGACTTCGTGTCCGGCGCGTCCATCCACCCTCCTCGGGGTCGTCAGGTCGGCTCATCCTAGCCCGACCGGCGCGCCGGCCGCCCCCCGGCGATCGCGTACCCGGCGGGCGCTAGTAGAGCAGCTCGATCCAGCGCCGGCCGGCGGCGAGCTCGGCCTTGCGGCGGCGCCAGCGCTCGGCGGTGCCGGCGATGCGGGCGAAGACCTTGTCGAGCTCGTCGCGCGTCTTCTCCAGGCCCGCGACGTAGACGTAGGTCTTGGGCTCGCCGAGCATCTCCCAGAGCTCCTCGGCGCGCTCCTCGATCGCCAGGTCCCAGGCGATCGGATCGGACCAGCCCGGCCGCGGCGAGAGCGCCTTGAAGGCCTCGAAGGTCGCCTCGTCGTAGTACTGCGCGAAGTCGTTGCGCTGGTCGTTCATGTAGAGCAGCTCGAGGCCGCTCTTCGCGCCGTAGAGCAGCCAGACCCGCCCTTTCCACTGCGGCACGTTGCGATAGAGGTGCTTCACGAACGCCCGGAACGGCGCGATGCCGGTCCCGCTGCCGATCAGGATGAGGTTCGCGTCGAGGTCCTCGGGCACCTCGAAAGCCAGCCCGAACGGTCCGGTCAGCGAGACGACGTCCCCCGGCTGCCGATCGCAGAGATAGTTCGAGGCCACCCCGGGGTGCCGCTCGCCAGTGAACTCGTCGATGTAGGTGCACCGGCGGACGCAGACCTTGATCCGCGGTTTGCCGTCCGGCCCCTGCTCGGGGAGGTCGGCGACGCTGTAGAGACGGAAGTGATAGGGCTTGCCGAACTGCGGGTCGCCCGGCGCGAGCAGGCCCACGCTCTGCCCCACGCCGTAGGGGAAGTCGTCGCGGTCGACCTCGAGCAGCAGCTCGCGGACCTCCTCGTCCGACTCCGGCGGCGTGATCCGCTCGTTGGAGAGCACCGTCGCCTGGCAGGCCGTTCCGGTGTCGTAGTCCTCGAGATGCATGACGGTCTCGCTCATCGGTTTCTCTCCTCGACCGGAGGCGCCACGCAGGAATCCGCGCAGTCACCGCCGCAGCAACCACCCCGTTCACCCTGTTCCAGCCGGCCGGCGGCGATCACCAGGAACGCCACCACGACGGCCATTCCGATCATCCCGACCACGAACGACGCGAGCACCGGCTCAGTTCCCCAACCCGGCGAAGCCCATGAAGGCGACCGACAGGATGCCGGCGAGCATCAGGCCGAGCGCCGTGCCCTTCACCACGTCCGGCACCTCGGCCAGCGCGAGGCGCTCGCGAACGCCGGCCATCAGCACCAGGGCCAAGGTGAAGCCCGCCCCGCCGCCGAGGGCGAAGACCAGCCCTTGGGTGAAGCCGTAGCCGCGGTTGGTCTGGAAGATGGCGAGCGCCAGGATCGCGCAGTTCGTGGTGATCAACGGCAGGAAGATGCCCAGCGCGCGGAAGAGTGCCGGGCTCGTCTTCTTGATGAACATCTCGACCAGCTGCACCGCCGAGGCGATGACCGCGATCCAGGAGATCAACGAGAGATAGGGAGCGTCGATCACCGCCAGCAGCCAGTTGAGACCCGAAACGAACATCGCCGTGATCGCCATCACGAAGGTCACCGCCCCGCCCATCCGGATCGCCGTGGACACCTGGCTCGACACCCCCAGGAAGGGGCAGATGCCCAGGAAGTAGGCGAGCACGAAGTTGTTGACCAGGCAGGCGTTGAGGAAGACCGTCCAGAGCTGCTGATCGCTCATCGGGCGCCTCCCGCGGCGGCCGCGCGCAAGGCCTTCCGCCGCTTCAGCCAATTGAAGAGCAGCAGCCAGCCGGCGAAGGTGAAGAACCCGCCGGAGGGCAGCACGAGGATGACCCAGTCCTGGAAGCGCGGACCGAAGAGCTCGACGCCGAGCAGGGCCCCGCTGCCCAGCACCTCGCGGACCGAGCCGAGGCAGAGCAGGGTGAGGCAGAAGCCGAGCCCCATGCCGACGCCGTCGAGCAGCGAGAGCCAGACGGTGTTCTTCGCCGCGAAAGCCTCCGCGCGCCCGAGGATGATGCAATTGACCACGATCAGCGAGATGAAGGCGCCGAGCGCCTTGTGGACGTCGAGGCTGATCGCCTGGATCAGGTAGTCGACCACGGTGACGAAGGTGGCGATCACCAGGATGTAGCTCGCGATGCGGACCTGTTTCGGGATGTAGCGCCGCAGCGCCGAGATCACCACGTTCGAGCCGATCAGCACGAAGAGCGTCGCGACGCCCATGGCGATCGCGTTGCGCACGGAGTTCGTCACGGCGAGCGTCGGACAGGTGCCGAGCACCTGGACGAGCACCGGATTCTCCCGCCACAGCCCCTTGAGGAACTCGTCGGTCGAGCTCGGCTGATCGTTGACGACGGGAAGCGGCATCGTGTCTACCTCTTGGTCCGGAAGTCGTCGAGGCGCGGAGTGAGCTTGGGCATCCAGAAGGCCGAGCTCTCGCGCAGCATCTTGGTCACGGCCACCGACGACACGGTGGCGCCGGTGATGGCGTCGATCTGCCAGGCCTCGGTCTTCTCGCCGCGCTTGACCGAGACGATCGGATGGGCGATCGCCGCACCGTCGGGCGTCAGCGCCACGTCCAGCGCCTCGAAGTTCTCCAGGAACTGCGGGTCGAAGTCGATCTTGTCGCCCAGGCCCGGCGTCTCCCGGCTCTCGAGCACCCGGAAACCGACGATCGTCTGGCGCTCCGGGGAGTAGCCGTAGATCACCTTGATGACGTCCTGGTAGCCGGTGCCCGAGGCCTCGATGGCGAGGCCGGCGAGGCTGCCGTCAGCCGCGTAGCCGGCATGCACGACGCGCGAGCTGCCGGCCTTGCCGACGAGCGGCGAGAACGAACCGTCTTCGCCGAGCACGAACGTGACGCTGGTCTTCGCCTCGGTCAGCACCTGGAAGATGGCGCGCTGCAGCGCCTCCTCGCGATTGCGTTCGATGATCGGCTTCGACCACAGGTAGACCGCCACCAGGAGGATGCCGCAGACCAGTCCGATGCCGACCATCGAGCGGTACATCAGCCAGGTCTCACGCTGCGGCGAAACGAGCGCGGTGCGCGATGGGGCGCTCATGACGCCCTCCGTCTACCGGTGCCGTAGACCCTGGTGCGCAGCAGCTTGTCGAGGTGGGGCGCGACCGCATTGCCGAGCAGCACGGCGTACATCACACCCTCCGGCATGCCCCCCCAGATCCGGATCACCGCGACGACGACGCCGATGAGCGCGCCGTAGATCCAGGCCCCGGCGTGGGTCAGCGGCGAGGTCACCGGATCGGTCGCCATGAACACGGCGCCCAGCACGAGGCCGCCCGCGCCGAGCATGAAGGCCGGTGAGGCGTAGCGCTCGGGCTGCAGCAGGTGCAGGGTTCCGCTCAGGGCGGCGACCGCGCCGAAGACCGCGACCGGGATCCGCCAGCCCATCATGTTGCGCGCCACCAGGTAGGCGCCACCCAGCAGGATGAGCACGGCGCTCGTCTCGCCGATCGAGCCGCCGACGAAGCCGAGCGCCAGGTCGCGGGACGCGGTCGCCTGGTGGCCGAACTTCCAGAGCGAGAGCGGCGTCGCCGCGGTCACCGCGTCGTAGACCGGCTGGAGGAAGGGCCAGGTCAGGGCGGACGACGGCAGCGTGGCGAAGCGTTCGGCACCGAACGGCGGGATCCAGGTCGTCATCGCGACCGGGAAGGTCGCCTGCATCACCGCCCGGCCGACCAGGGCGGGATTGAACGGATTGGAGCCCAGGCCGCCGAAGATCAGCTTGCCCATCAGCATGGTCACCACGCCGCCGAGGACGGTCATCCACATCGGCAGGCTGGCCGGAAGGGTCAGCCCGAAGAGCAGCCCGGTGACCGCCGCCGACCAGTCGCCGACGGTCGACGGCTGGCCGCTCAGCCGGCGGAAGAGCGCTTCGGTGGCCACGCAGCTCGCCGTCGCGGTGGCGAGCACCGCGATCGCCGCGAGCCCGAAGGCGTAGATCGCGAAGGCGGTCGCCGGCAGGAGCGCCAGGGCGACGTTGAACATGATGGTGTCGACGCTGTAGCCGGACAGGACGTGCGGCGAGGTCCGGATCTCGAGCGTGCCGGCGGCGCCGGTCTCCTGGCGCCGGCTCATGCGCTCTTCGTCCGGCGGGTCATCGTCTTGGCGACGCGGAAGAGCTGCACCAGCGGGATGTGCGACGGGCAGACGAAGGAGCAGGAGCCGCACTCGAAGCAGTCGAACAGATTGCGCTCCTCGGCCATGCGCTGGTACTCGCCGTTGCGCGCCAGCAGCCCGAGCTCGGAGGGGTTGAGGAACATCGGGCAGGCCTCCAGGCAGTAGCCGCAGCGGATGCACGGGTAGACCGGGCTGTGCGTCCGCTCGGCGGCGCTGTCGGTGAACGCCGTCACCCCCGACGTTCCCTTGGTGATCGGGATCTCCAGGCTCGAGACCGCCTGACCCATCATGGGACCGCCGAGGAAGACCCGGTTGATCTGGTCTCGGTCGACCCCGACCGAGGTGAGGACGAATTCGAGCGGCGTGCCGATCTGGATGCGGTAGTTGCCCTTCTTGACCACCGCCGGTCCGGTGACGGTGATCACCCGCTCCTGGATGCCCCGTCCGGCCGGCAGGAGCCGCCCGATCTCGGCCGCCGTCGCGACGTTGACCACCAGCGCGTGCACGTCGACCGGCAGCCCGCCCGAGGGCACCTGGCGGCCGAGCAGCGCCGTGATCAGCATCTTCTCGGCGCCCTGCGGGTACTTGACCCGCAGGAGCTCGACGGTGACCGGAAGGTCGTCGGGAAGCCCGGCGCGCAGGTGCGCCGCGGCGTCGGGCTTGTTCTCCTCGACGCCGACGATCACTCGCCGGGCACCGCAGACCCTGAGCAGGTAGCGGATGCCCATGAAGATGTCGTCGCGCTGCTCGAGCATCACCCGGTGGTCGGTGGTGAGGAAGGGCTCGCACTCGGCGCCGTTCAGGATCAGCGTGTCGATCGACTTGCCTTCCGGCACCTTGAGCTTCACGTGGGTCGGGAACGCAGCGCCGCCCAATCCGACGATCCCGGCTTCCTGGATGGCGGTGAGGATCTCGTCCGGCGACGCCGACTCGACCGGGCAGGGCGTGCCGTCCGCGACCTCCTGGGTCGACGCGGCCGTGGGCTCGATATACACCGCCGGCACCATGCGGCCGGAGATGCTCGGCGCCAAGGCGATCCGGCGCACGATCCCCGAGGCGGGGGCGTGCATCGCCACCGACATCCAGCCGTCCGGCCGGGCGATGCGCTGGCCGCGCGTCACCCGCTCGCCCTCGCGGACGACCGGCAGCGCCGGCTTGCCGCTGTGCTGCAGCAGCGGAACGACGAGCAGGGGAGCGAAGGGGAACTGACGCACCGGCAGATCGCGCGTCTCGTCCTTGGCCTCCGGCGGATGCACGCCATGCCGGAAGGTCTTGAGGCCGAGCAGCCTCATGCGACCCTCCCGGCGCGGCGACGAGCTGCGAAGCGGTTCCGCAAGGCCGGCATCCTCTTCAGTTGTACTTCTGGCCGCGTTCGATCCACTTCGCCGCGTCCTTGAAGCTGCGATCGCGCGGCAGTCCGGGGTGGATCACCCGGGCGGTGCAGCGCTCGGCGGCCTTGACCAGGTCGGTGTAGGGTCCGCCGTTCGCGTCCTTGATGTACGCCTTCTTGTCGGCGTTGTAGGCGAACAGCTTGGGGTTGAGGCGGGTGCACTCGTCGCAGGAGGTGCAGAGCTCGGTGTCGAGCCAGGGCGCCAGTCCGTCTCCGCCTCCGGCCGACGGCGCCGGAGCGGCGGTCGATGCCGGCGTGGCGGTCGCCGCGACCGCGGCACGGCCCGTGGCCGAGGAGAGGACGCTGGCGACCGAGCCGGCGCCACCCGACACCAGCTGCACGAGACCGGCGGCGATCTTCCCCAGGACGTCCTGACGTACCCGGGACTCCATCTCTTCGGAGACCTGGGGTGCGGCGCCGGCGCCGCTCAGGGCGCGCAGCATGCGCCAGAAGTTCCGCCGGTCCTCGCAGGATTCGACCATCGTCCGGTCGACCAGCAGGCGCGAGAGCTGCTGCTTCTTGTCGACCGACCAGATGAACGGGAACTTGCCCTCCCGGTCCTCGGCCGCGAGCTCCAGGAACTCGGCGAGCGGCACCATCTTGTCGTTCCAGGTGTCGGGCGGAGCCATCCGGTAGTGCTTGCGGAAGCGCGCCTCGCTGATCGCGAAGTCGGCGAAGGTGAGCGGCAGCTCCATCTCCTTCTCGCGGGTTCCGGCGAGGTACTTGAGGGTGTAGGTCGGCCAGTCCAGGTCGGCCGCCGGGTTGCCCTCGAGATCGAAGCAGTCCGCGGGCAGCGGACCCCCCGACGGGTCGTAGCGGAAGAGCGGATAGGCCCGGGACTCCACCACCAGCTTGCCCTGTTGCGAGCTCATGTCGTCGCCGATGCCGTGCTCGGGCTGGCAGGAGCTGTAGAGGTTGAACAGGGCCGGCCGGCGCGCCTTGAGACCGCGGATGAAGCCCTCGATCATGTGCTTGGGGAACGCGATGGTCGACTGCAGGACGTAGGTCGTGCGGTGGGCCATGCCGATCAGGCCGATCTCCTTGCGCGGCTCGGGCTTTCCCTTCCAGCTCTTGCCGTACTGCGCCATGTCCGAGATCTGTCCGATGAAGCCGGAAGTGCAGGCCTGGCCGCCGGTGTTGGAGTAGACCTGGGTGTCGACCACCAGGACCTTGATCGGCTTGCCCGACGCCATCAGCCGGGAGAGGTTCTGGAAGCCGATGTCGTACATCGCGCCGTCGCCACCCACCGCGACCACCGGCGGACAGAGCTCGAACTCCTCGTCGCTGAACTCGCGCCAATCGAAGTAGGTGAAGAACTCGTCGTGCTCCTTCGGGGTGTAGCGCCCGGCGAGCTCGAGCTCGGCCTTGCGGATCGCCTTGAAGCCCGCCGCCATGCGCGCCATGTGCCCCTCGAAGATGCCCATGGCCATGGACGGCGAGTCCTGGAAGAGATGATTGGTCCACGGGAACGGATAGGGGTTGTAGGGATAGGTCGAGCCCCACACCGAGGTGCAGCCGGTGGAGTTGATCATCCCCATGCGCGATCGTCCGCGGCCGTGGGTCCCTTCGACGTACTTCCAGCGCAGGTCGCGCAGCTCGGAGAGCAGCTGAGTGATCCAGCGCAGCCACTCCTGGTCGATCGGCTCTCCGCCTCGCGAGGCTTCGAGACGTCCGGCGATCCCGGCGAGCGTGAGGTCGCTGCCCTTGCTGTCGTTGACGATGCGCGAGATCGCCGCCGGATCGGAGACGTCGATCTCCTCCACCAGCTTCAGCTGGATGTGCTTCTCCAGCCGCGCGATCAGGTCGTCGAGCTTGCCGATGTGCTTGCGGATGCGCGGCTGCATCAGCGCCTCGACGGTGGCCGTGAAGAGGTGGACCACCGTCTTCTCCGAGCAGCCGAGGCAGGCGCCGTCGCCGCTCGAGAAGGAGAGGTAGTTGGCCTTGTCGAGCAACAGGGTCTCCAGCGCGCCGATCCCCTCCTCGAGGTTGTCGATGCGCTGGTAGCGCTCCGGGGTGTTCGGCAGGTCGCGCCAGAAGTCCCAGTGGTCGCGCAGCCGGGCGATCGATTCGTCGGTCTGCGGCACGGCGTGCAGCGCGTCGTCGTCGCAGACCTGCACGCATTCCATGCAGCCCTTGCAGGTGTACGGATTGACCGTGATCGAGAGCAGACCGCCGCTGCCCTTGCTCTGCTTCTCGGGCACCGTGAAGTAGGGCCGGCTGAGCGCCAGCTGGAACCCGGCCATCGCCTGCCGGAACCAGCCGAATTCCTCCTTCAGCTTCTCCTTCGCGTCGGCCTCGAGCGTGCTCTCGACGAGCGTCTTCTCGATCGCCTCCTCGAGCAGCTCGGCGACCGGGTCGGTCTCCTTGGCGAGGTCGAAGATGGCGCGCAGGTTGCGCTCCACCAGGCGGGCCGCCTTGGGCAGGTGCTCGACCGCGTGGCCGTCGCGGCGTACCCGCTTGATCACCGTGTCGAACACCGCCGAGACCTCGCTGACCAGTCCGGGGATCGCGGTGTCCGGGCAGACCGTGTAGCACTTGCCGCAGGCCGTGCAGTTCTCGGCGATCCACTGCGGATGCTGGAAGCGGATCGCCGTCATGTCGCGGAAGAGCGCGGAAGAGGCGGGCATCACGCCGAGGCCGATGAACGGGTCGGTCAGGTTGTCGTTGCCCATGCCGCGGGCGTAGAAGTTCCCGGTCTGCTCCCAGAAGCGGTGCACGTCGGAGAGCGCCGCGGCGCTCTTCGGCAGCTCCTCGACCATCACCGGCACCGGCGGCTCCGCACCGACGATGCGGCCCTGGGCGGCGGTCGAGATCTCGCCCACCGGCACGGCGCGCAGCTCCTGGTAGCCGCGCTTGACCACGCGCAGGTTGTCCTCGACGACCCGCGCCCCCTTGGAGCCGAACTTGTGCTGGAGCTGCTCCTGGATCGCCTTGACCAGCGACTCCTCGGTGAGTCCCGCCTGCTCCTTGAGAGGCGACGCCGCGAAGAAGGCGCCCTGGAAGGCGATGCCCTGCATGCGCAGCTGGAGCTCCGGATCGCTCGCCTCTTCGCGCGCGATCTTGAACGCGTCGAACGCGAAGACCTTGATCTTCTTGTCGCGGATGATCTTCTGGAAGGGCGCCGGGATGTCGTCCCACACCTTCTCGGGCGACGGCTGGTCGCTCTGCAGGATGAAGACGCCGCCCTCCTTCAAGCCGGCGAGCGCGTTGGTGTGGCGGAAGACGTTGGGGTCCGGCGACATGACCACGTCGACGAAGTAGTACTCGCAGTTCACCCGGATCGGCTCGGGGGCCACGGCGAGGTAGTAGGTCGTGGGCTGGCCCTTCTTCTCCGAGCCGTACTTCGGGTTCGCCTTGATGTGGTAGCCCAGGAGATCGAACAGCGTCATCGCCAGGTTCTTGCCGGTGGTGATGGCGCCCCAGCCGCCGATCGAGTGGAAGCGGACGGTGATCGATCCCGGCGGCATGAGGTTCGGGTTCTCCGAGCCCTTGATCGCCAGCTCGCGCACCTCGGGATAGGCGTCCTCGATGGTCTGCTGATAGGCCTCCTGCTTGGGCGTCACCGCCTGGTCGCGCAGGAAGTCGATCGACAGGTAGAACTGCTTCTTGCGCTTCCCCTCGGGCAGCATGTTCTCGACCGCGCCGATCAGCCCCTCGGGCTGGAGGTCGCGGCTGCCGAGGCCGAAGGAGCCGGAGTAGAGCGGCGGCGCCGCGGAGAGATCGCGATAGGTCGCCAGGTCGGGGTAGATCGCCCGCTTCGCATCCCGCCCGTTCTCCAGGCACTTGGAGACCGTGCCGCGGATCTCGCGCATGAGGGGCAGGTCGGAGGCGAGCGGCTGGTCGGTGCGCTCCAGCACCACCACGCCCTTGCGCCCCTGGAGCAGCCGGGAGACGAGATCGGCCGGGAAGGGCCGGAACATCACCAGGTCCACCACGCCGACCTTGAGGCCGCGCGTCTCGCGCAGGTAGTCGGCGACCACCTCGGCCGAGGGAACGACGCTCCCCTGGCCGACGATGAGGTACTCGGCGTCCTGCTCGCGGTAGCCCATCGCCCGGGCGTAGCGCCGTCCGGTCAGGCGGCCGTACTCCTCGAAGGCGCGCTCGGTGAGCTCCTGGATGTGGTCGAAGAAGAAGGGGCGCTGGGCGGCGACGCTCTGCATGTAGGCGTCCTGGTTCTGCACCAGCCCGGCCATCACCGGGTTGTCCACGTCCCAGAGCACCGGGATGCGCCGCCGCTTCTCGCCGTAGAGGATGCGCTGCGCCGGCGTCGGCGTGTCGATCAGGTCGTCGGGCCGGCCCAGGTACTCGGCGACCAGCTCGCGCTCGGGCGCCATCATCGACTCGATCAGGTGGGTGGTGAGGAAGCCGTCCTGGGCGACGATCCCCGGGTTGAGCGCCAGCTCGGCGATGCGGTGCGCGATCAGGTTGAGGTCGGCGGCGGCCTGGACGTTCTTCGCGAAGAGCTGGAAGAAGCCGGTGTCGTCGATGCAGTGATAGTCGTCGTGCCCGGCGTGGACGTTGAGCGTCGACTTGGTCATCGCCCGGGCGCCGATGTTGAGCACGTAGGTCAGGCGCTTGCCGACCGCCGCGTAGAGCGACTCGTGCATGTAGGCGATGCCCTGGCCGGACGAGAAGTTGGCGGCCCGCAGGCCGGTCATCGAGAGCCCGGCGGTGACCGCCGCGGCGGCGTGCTCGCCCTCCGGCTCGATGAAGATCAGCGGCCGGCCGGAGATGTTCAGATGCCCGGCCGCCGCCGCCTCGGCCCAGTACTCGCCCATCTGGGTCGAGGGCGTGATCGGGTAGGCGCCAGCGCCGTCGCTCGCTTCGCGCTCACAGAGGATGACCGCGGTGTTGCCGTCCATCGCCTCGCGGACGCCCGGGTACTTCACCTGCTCCGCCGGCTTGTCGCGGAAGCGGTCGAGAGTCTTGCGAGCCAGTTCTAGCACCGACATTACGGCCTCCCATCGAATTCGAACGGAACGGACGAACGGTGGCTGCCGGAGCAGCTCGGAATCGCGGCCCGTCTCACGTCGGAGCGTCGGGCAATGCACCGACGCGGAGAATCTTCTTGGCGGCCGGTCCCTTGACCGGTCCCAGCTTCGGATCGAGCCAGACGATCGCCCCGGTCGGGCAGCGATCCGCGGCCTGTCTGGCGTCGCGATAGTTGACGTAGTCGATCACCGGCAGATTCGATCGCATGACGATCAGGCCGGGGGCGTCCATGGCACAGCGACCGCATGCCGTGCAGGCCACCGCGCAGTCGGCGAGCTGCTCGTCGCCCGCCTCGAGCGACTTGCAGGCCACCCAGAGCCGGTGGCTCGCGCGCTGCAGCGAGAAGAGATCCTTGGGACAAGCGACCACGCAGTCGCCGCAGGCGGTGCACTTCGCCTCGTCGACCACCGGCAACCCCTGTGCGTTCATGTGCAGGGCGTCGAAATCGCAGGCCACCGCGCAGTCGCCGACTCCCAGGCATCCCCAGAAACAGCCCTTGCCGCCGCCCGCCACTTGCGCGGCGGCGACGCAGGACTCGAACCCGTGGTAGCGCGCGCGATTGCGCGCCACGTTCCGGCCTCCGGCGCAGGCGAGACGCGCCACCCGCTTCTCCTCGCCGCCCACGTCGACGCCGAGGAAGGCGGCGATCCGCTCGTGGCTCGCGGCATTGCTCACCGTGCACTTGCCGGGCGAAGCCACTCCCGCGACCAGGGCTTCGGCGAAGGGACGACAGCCGGTGAACCCGCAGGCGCCACAGTTGGCGTGCGGCAGCATCTCCTCGACCTCGTCGATGCGGGGATCCTCCTCCACCCGGAGCTTCCGGTTGGCGAGCACGAGCAGGGTCGTGAGCAGGAGCGTCAGGCCGCCAATGGCACCGACGGCGGTAATCACCAGCATGGCGTCGCGAGTTCCCCCTTTGGTCTCCCGGCCTCGCCTCCGGGCCAGAGCAGAGTACACCCCGCCCCCCGGCCGGACCCCGCGTCGATGGGTGGGGCGCGCGCCCCCCGAACGTCCGACCGGGGCTCCGGCCGCGGGGCAGGGGGCTCGCGAGCCGCGCACTTGCGGCAGGAAGCGACGTTACGGCTGTTGCGGCGGGACGACCGGCGAGAGCGGCATCGACTCCTGGGTGGAGACGGTGAACAGGCGCAGGTTCGAGTACCTCGCCAGGCACTCGACCGCGGGGGGCTTGAGGGTGAGGCTGTGCCCGAGAAGCGGATCGAGCAGCGTGTTGCCCGCGTACCACTCCCACATCCAGTCCGGAACCAGCACGGGGACGCGCTCGTCCTCGCGAAAACGGACCCGCATCAGCCGCCCGGCGTCCGCCATCCGGCCGACGCGGACCTCGATCTGGCGGATCCGCCCGGATTCGGGCTCGACCCAGAGCCGCCCCTTGGCGGGCATGTCGTCGCCGTCCGGGGTCGCGACGAGGGTCGGCTTGACGACCTCGCGGAACTCGAGCACGGCGCAGCTCACGCCGTCCAGCGCCTCGTCGGGCTCGCGCTTGAACTTCAGGGCGCGGCGACGCTCGGCGTGCAGGTAGAGGAAGGGCATGGTCGGGAAGTTGATCGTGCGGCGGAGGGTCCCCAGGTTGTAGCGCGAGCTCTCGAGGGTGATGGCGGCGAGCGCCGAACGGCTCTCGGCGGAATCGGTGAGCAGCAGCTGGTGCAGGCGCTCCTGGCGATCCCGCACCCGCTGCCCGTCGACCTCGAAAACGTCGCGGTAGCCGATGGTCAACCCCTCGGGGATCTGCACCAGGAGGACGTCCGAGACCAGCCGTCGGGTCGCTACGATGGCGCTCGCGCTCTTCGCCGCCGCCTTGGGGTCCCAGGCGAGCGCCGGCTCGGCCTCCGGCGAGGCCGGCTCGCGGCAGCACTCCCGCTTGCCCACCTGGACGTAGTGCTCCTCCATGACCACCGACTCGAAGGCCTTCTCGAAGCGTTCGACGTAGGCGCCGGCGCGGCCCGCGAGCAACTCGGCGGACTCCGCCTGAGGCACCGCGGCGACCACAGCCGGCAGGGCGAGAACCAGCGCTCCGGTCCACATGGCGGGTCTCCGACCGATCCGGAGATGCAATCCTCCTGCCGGCAGGTTATCAGCCGACCGGGAGGACGGCGACGCGGCGGCGCGGGCGGCGGCGCGCGAGATCAGACGAGGCTGGGGGCGACGAAACGCAGCGGCGCCGCGGCCGGCGCCAGCCCATGGGCGGCGGCGCGGCGCAGGAACTCCGCGAGACCGGCCTGCTCGGCGGGTCCCATGGTGAACCGGAGGTTGCGCGTGTAGTAGTCGCGCAGCACCGCGCTGGAGATGCCGCTCGCCGCCGCGGTTTCGGCGACGATCTGGTGGAGCTCGGCCAGCCCCATCTCGAGGCTCGCGGCGAAGGTCGCGATCAACCCGGGATCGGCCACCTCGGCGCGCGCCGCCCAGACCGCGAACACGAAGGGCAGCCCGGTCATCTCCAGCCACTCGCCGGCGAGGTCCAGCACGACGTAGCGGTCCCGCGCCACGAGGAGCGCGGGATCGCCGATCAGCAGCGCGGCATCCGCCTCGGCGAGCATCCGGTCGAGGTCAGCCACCGACGGGCGGTACTCCGGCTCGAGGCCGTAGCGCTCGGCGAGCAGGATGCGGACCAACGCCGCCGAGGTGCGACTGTTCTCGTCGAGCGCGACCGTCTCGATCTCGCCGACCGGAACACGCGACACCAGCAGGACGCTGCGCACCTCGTGCGTCGCCGCGATGGCGATCCCGGGCACGATCACCAGATCCGGGTTGCGCGCCAGCTCGATCGACGGCACGAGCCCCACGTCGAGCGTCCCCGCGCGCAGCCGGTCGGCGATCGCCGCCGGCGGCAGCAACTCGCAGACGGGCGCGTCGCCCGCCGCCTCGCGGAGCAATCCGCGGGAGAGCGGGCGGCTGTTGACGTAGTGGACGATGCCGACGCGCAACGCCGAGGCTTTTCCACTTCCGGGCATCGAGATCCCTCGCTGCGCTCGGGCTGACGGCGGCCTCAGGCCGCCGTCACTTGCTCATGGCGTTGAGGAAGTCCTGGTTGGTCTTCGCCTTGCCCAGCTTGTCGAGGAGGAGCTCCATCGACTCCACCACGGAGAGCGGATTCAGCACCTTGCGCAGCACCCAGACCCGGCGCAGCTCGTCCTCGGGCATCAACAGCTCTTCCTTGCGCGTCCCCGACTTGTTGATGTCGATCGCCGGGAAGGTCCGCTTGTCCACCAGCTTGCGGTCGAGGTGGATCTCGCAGTTGCCGGTGCCCTTGAACTCCTCGAAGATGACGTCGTCCATGCGGCTGCCGGTGTCGACGAGCGCGGTCGCGATGATGGTCAGCGAGCCGCCCTCCTCGATGTTCCGTGCGGCGCCGAAGAAACGCTTCGGGCGGTGCAGCGCGTTGGCGTCGATACCGCCCGAGAGCACCTTTCCGGAAGGCGGCTGGACGGTGTTGTAGGCGCGCGCCAGGCGGGTGATCGAATCGAGCAGGATCACCACGTCCTTCTTGTGCTCGACCAGGCGCTTCGCCTTCTCGATCACCATCTCGGCGA
>CAYZWR010000082.1:0-15656 GCA_964481735.1 uncultured Thermoanaerobaculia bacterium | reverse complement strand
CGCCGAAGGGCTGCTGTCCGACCACCGCGCCGGTCGGCTTGTCGTTGACGTAGAAATTGCCCGCGGCGTGCCGCAACGCGATCGCCATCCGGCGGATCACGGCGCGATCGCGCGCGAAGACGGCGCCGGTCAGGGCATAGGGGCTGGTCCGGTCGCACAGCGCCAGGGTGGCCTCGAAGTCGCGGTCGTCGTAGACGAAGACGGTCAGCACCGGCGCGAAGATCTCCTCCTCCATCAGCTTGAAGTGCGGATTGGAGGTCAGCACGACCGTCGGCTCGACGAAGTAGCCGACCGACTTGTCGCCCGAGCCACCGACCAGGATCTGCGCCTCGTTCGACTTGCGGGCGAAGTCGATGTACTCCAGCGTCTTGTCGAACGACGCCGGGTCGATCACCGCCGCCATGAAGTTGCGGAAGTCGAGCGGCGACCCCATCCGGATCGCCTCGACCTCGGCGACCAGGCGCTCCTTGACGCTCGGCCAGAGCGACTTCGGGACGTAGGCCCGCGAGGCGGCCGAGCACTTCTGCCCCTGGTACTCGAAGGAGCCACGCACCAGCGCCACCACCAGCGCCTCGACGTCGGCCGAGGCGTGGGCGAAGACGAAGTCCTTGCCGCCGGTCTCCCCGACGATGCGCGGGTAGGACTTGTACTGCGGCAGGTTGCGCGCGATGGTGTTCCACATCGCCTGGAAGGTGTCGGTCGAGCCGGTGAAGTGCAGCCCCGCGAAACCGGAGCTCGCGAAGACCGGATCGCCGACGTTGCCCCCCTTGCCGGGCACGAAGTTGATCACGCCGGGCGGCATCCCGGCCTCCTCGAGCACCTTCAGCACGTAGTAGTTGGAGAGCAGCGAGGTCGAGGCCGGCTTCCAGAGCACGCAGTTTCCCATCAGCGCCGGGGCGGTCGGCAGGTTGCCGCCGATCGCGGTGAAGTTGAACGGCGTCACCGCGAAGACGAAGCCCTCCAGCGGCCGGTAGTCGAGCTGATCCCAGATGCCGCGCGAGGATTGCGGCTGCTGTTCGTAGATGCCCTGGGCGAAGAAGGTGTTGAAGCGCCAGAAGTCCACGAGCTCGCAGGCCGAATCGATCTCCGCCTGATACACGGTCTTCGACTGGCCCAGCATGGTGGCGGCGTTGACCGTGTCGCGCCAGGGACCGGCGAGCAGGTCGGCCGCCTTGAGCAGAACGGCGGCGCGGGACTCCCACGGCGTCTCGGACCACTCCTTCCAGGCCTCGGCGGCGGCGGCGATCGCCTGTTCGACCTCCTTCTTGCCCGCCTGATGGACCTGCGCCAGCACGCGCGAGTGGTCGTGCGGCGAGACCGCCTTGACCAGGTTCCCGGTGCGGATCTCGCGTCCGCCGACGATCACCGGGATCTCGATCTGCTCGCGCACCATCTGGTCGAGCCGGCGTTTCAGGGCGACCTTCTCGGGGGAACCGGGGGCGTAGGAACGCACCGGCTCGTTGACCGGTGGCGGGACTCGAATGATGCCGTTCAGCATGGCGAGGCTTCCTTTCGGCGCTTCAGGAATCGGCCAGCCGCCGGACCTCGCGGACGCGCTCGGCGGGGACGAAGAGCCGCTTGTGCCGCGGCCAGACGCCGACCCGGCCGGCCGCCTCGAGGTAGGCCTGGCGCGTGGTGGTGGACTCTGCAGCATGGTGGACGTCGGCGTCGCGCAGCGTCACGCCGCGCTCGTCGATGTCGTGGCAGCGGCCGACGACCAGCTCGGGGCCGTCGGTCTCGACGACGATCGTGATGCCGTGCAAGGCGTGCTTGTCGTGGTGGAAGGTGCCCATTCCGGCCCGCCCTCAGCGCACCGCGGGCGCCGCGCAGTGGGCCGCGAAGGCGCCCCGCAGGTCGGCGGCGACCGCCAGAGCGTCCCGCCCTTCGATGCGATGGCGGGGCAGGAACCAGACCAGCTCGCCGTCCTTGAACAGCGCCATCGACGGCGAGGACGGCGGAATGTCCCCGAAGTGGTGCCGCGCCCGCGCGGTGGCCTCGAGGTCCTGCCCGGCGAACACCGTGGCCAGGCGATCGGGCCGCGGCCCCTCCTGCAGGGCGAGACGGACCCCGGGGCGCGCCATGCCCGCGGCGCAGCCGCAGACGGAGTTGATCACCAGCAGCGCCGTGCCGTGGCGTTCGGCGAGGAACCGGTCGACGTCCTGCGGGGTGAACAACTCGTCGAAACCGGCGTTCGTCAGCTCTTCGCGCATCGGGCGGACCAACAGGGGGCTGTAGGGCATGGGCGGATTCTCCAACCAGAGGATCGCGGCGCGCTGGCGCCACGAGTCGGGATTCTATCGGATCGAGGGGCGCCTAACGGCGGCGCCGCAGCTCGTCGAGCAGGGGACGCAGGTCCTCCACGACCGACGGCGCGTCGGTGAACTGCACCGCCATGCCGCTGAGGACGTTGCGTCCCGGCGCCACCGCGCCCTGCGGCTCGAAACGCTGGATGACGCGTGCCCGGAAGAGCCGCGGTCGGACGTCCGGGAGCGGCAAGCGCATCTCGACGATCACCTCGCTGTGCAACGGCGCCGGATTCGGCGAGGAGATGAAGAGACCGCCGCTCGAGATGTCGCGATGGAAGACCGAGAGGAACGCCGAGGCATCCTGGAACTCGATCTCGACGACCGGCGTCGAGGCATCGCCGAGCGCCGCGTCGGCCGCGCCCGCGTCGGTCGTGGCCGCCGCTCGCGCTCCCTCCACCTCCCGGCCGCCGCCCGCCATTCCCGCTACCGACTGGCGCGCCAGCGGCAGGAGCTCCTCGACCAGCTCCTCGGGACGCAGGAAACGCACTCCGACGCCCGGCTGATCGACGTGCCGCAGGGAGAGCGATACCCGGTGGACGCGCGCCACCCGTCCTTCGGCGAAGAACCCTCCGTCGCGCTCGACCACTTCGAGCCGGATGCGCTCTCCCGGCTGGAGCGCCGCTCCCGTGCCGAGGAAGAGTCCGCTCTTCGAGATGTTGGTGGTGAAGGCCGAATGGGCCTGCGGATCGCCACGGCGCCAGAAGCGCACCTCGATCCGGCGCGAGAAGCGGCGGTGCTGCCGGCGTTCCATTGGTGAAATGATAACCGGTCGTGAGAGTCGTCGCGATCGACCGGTTCGGCGAGCCCCGCTGCGAGGCCCGCGAGCCCCCCCGGCCAGGGAAGGGCGAGGCCCTCCTGCGCATGCGCTGGAGCGGCCTCTGCGGCACCGATCTCTTCAAGTTGCAGCCCGGGCGGGTCGGGGACGGCGCGGTGCTCGGCCACGAGATCGTCGGCGAAGTCCTCGAGCTCGGCGCGGGCGTGGAGCGGCTGGCGCGCGGCGACCGCGTCGCGGTCCCCCATCACGTCCCCTGTGGCGTCTGCCGCTTCTGCCGGCGCGGCGCGGCCACCCAGTGCGCCGGATTCCGCGAGAACCAGCTCGAACCGGGGGGTTTCGCCGACCTGATCCTGGTGCGCGCGCCGGCGGTGCGCCTGGCGGCGCGCCGCCTCCCGGCCGGCCTGGGCGACGAGGACGCCATCTTCCTCGAGCCGGCGGCCTGCGTCCTGCGCAGCGTGGACCGTTCCGGGATCGCGGCCGCTGCCGCGGCGCAGGGCGGGGCCGTCGCCGCGATCCTCGGCGGCGGCAGCATGGGCCTGCTCCATCTCCTGGTGCTCCGCGCGCTCGGCCTGGCGGCGCGCATCGTCGTTTCCGACCCGCGGCCCGACCGGCGCGAGCGGGCGCTGGCGCTCGGCGCCGACGACGCCTGTCCTCCGGGCGAGGCCTTGCGCACGGCGCTCGAGGGACTGGCTCCGGAGGGCGCCGATGCGGTGTTCGATTGCGTCGGCGGCGGCCGGCTCGCCGCCGAGGGGATCGCGAGCGTGCGTCCGGGCGGCACGGTGGTGCTGTTCGCGCACGCCGAGCCGGGCGAACCCCCGGGATTCCCCCTCAACGACCTGTTCAAGCTGGAGAAACGGCTGGTCGGCGCCTACTCCGGGACGCCCGACGAACAGGAGCGGGTGTTCGCGCTGCTCGTCTCCGGCGCCCTCCGGCCCTCGCAGCTGGTGAGCCATCGTCTGCCGCTGGCGAGCTTCGCGGACGGGGTCGCGCTGGCGCGCCGCCAGGAGGCCCTCAAGGTGCTCTTCCACCCATGACCGTCTGGACGCCGCGCCGCGCGCGCGCCGTTTTCCTGGTCGGCCCCGAGCGCCTGGAGCTGCGCGAGGTCGAGGTCGCTCCACCCGGCGCCGGCGAGCTGCTCGTCGCCGTCGAAGCCGCCACGACCTGCGGCACCGACATCAAGGTCTTCCACCGCGGGGGGCATCCGCGCATGCTCAGCGTCCCCGGGCCGTTCGGCCACGAGGTCGCCGGGCGGGTCGTCGCCTGCGGCGCCGGGCCTCTGCCGTTTCGCGAAGGCGACCCGGTGGTGGTCGCGAACTCCGCCTCGTGCGGTGCCTGCCCGGCCTGTCGCGCCGGCCGCGAGAACCTCTGCGCGGACCTGGTCTATCTCAACGGCGCCTACGCCGACTTCCTGCTCGTGCCGGAGCGATTCGTGCAGCGCTCCACCTACCTCCGGCCGGCGCAGCTCGCCGCCTCGGCCGCAGCGTTGAGCGAACCCTTGGCGTGCGTCGAGCACGGTATCGAGCGCCTGCCACCCGCGCCGCCCGGAGCGGCGCTGGTGCTCGGCGCCGGACCGATCGGCTTGATGCTCGTCGCGTTGCTCGCCGAAGCAGGGCACGAGGTCACCGCAGCCGACCCCCATCCCGCCCGCCTCGAGACCGCGCGGCGACTCGGCGCCACCGAGACCCTCTTCGTGCGCCGCGGCGGCGGGCAACGTCCGGACGAGCCGCTGCCCCGGCGTTTCGACCTCACCGTGGAGTCGACCGGAACCGTCGACGGATGGTCCGCCGCGGTCGCCGCCGCGCGGCCCGGGGCCTCGGTGCTCTTCTTCGGCGGCTGCCCCCCGGGGGACGTGCTCCCCCTGCCCACCTACCCGGTGCACTACGACGAGCTGGCGTTGCTCGGCGCCTATCACCACACGCCGCGCAGTTTCGCGCGCGCGCTCGAACGCCTGGCTTCGGGGCGGCTGAATGCGCAGCTCCTGATCTCGCGCGAAGCGCCGCTCCACGAGGTCGAACGCGCCCTGCGCGACATGATGGGGCGGCGAACGCTCAAGACGGCGATCCGCCCCGAGCTCGGTTGAACGCGGCACGCCGCTCTCAGCGCAAGAACGCCCGCGGCAGCGGCTCCGGCTCGGCCACCAGCGCGGGGAGCGTCGCGCGGGGTGGCGGCGTCCCGCTCTCGGCGCGGTCCAGCAGGTAGTCGCGAGGATCCACCGCCAGCCACTCGGAGTCGACCCGGCGGCGGATCTCGAAGTGCAGGTGGGGCGCGGTCGTCCAGCCGGTCTCGCCGACCGCGGCGATGACCGCTCCCGCTCGCACGCGCTCCCCTGGCCGGACCCGGATCTCGGCGCAGTGCCCGTAGACCGTGCGAAAACGGTCGCCGTGGCGCAGGACCACCGTGCGCCCGAGGCGCCACCAGCCGCTCCGCCGGTCGGCCTCGATGGTCCCGGCGAAGACCACGGTCCCGTCGGCCGGAGCGACGATCGGCGTCCCGACCGGCGCCGCGAGGTCGATGCCGGCGTGGAACTCCATGGCGCGGGTGTAGGGACTCCGCCGGCTGCCGAACGAGCTGGTGGTCACGTAGTCGCCGGAGCCGATCGGCGTGCGGGCCGGGGTCGTGGTCACCGCGTCGGGGTTCGCCTGCTCGAAGGCGACGAGCTCGGCGAGCGCCACTTCGGCGCGCTCCAGGCGGTCGCGCAGCTCGCTCTCCAGCCGGTTGCCGTGCGCGATCGTCGCGCCGAAGATGGTCGGCGGGACCTCGCTCTGGGCGTAGGGATAAGGCGGCGCGTGCGGTTCCGCGGCCTCCCCCAGACCATAGACGCGGCGCAGGCGCTCCAGGCGATCGACCAGGGTGTCGCCCTGGCGGTGCAACTCCTCGAGCCGGCCGACCAGGGCCACCAGCCGCTCCCCGAGCTGCTGCCGCCGCGCGACGCGTGCCGCGTAGTCCCGCTCGGCGAGCTGCTTGGAGATCGCGGCCGGCGCCGCGAGGAGGCCGGCGACGAGCAGCAGAGCGTAGATGCCGGCCACCACCTGGACGGCGATCCGGCCGCCGCGCGCCAGGCGGACCGACCGGATGCGACCGCGCGGATCGCGCGGATGGAGGACGAGCTCGATCGGGGCGGCCGAGCTCACGGCACCAGGCGGTCGAGCAGCTCCTCGCTGGCGTGCGCGCGCGCCTCACGCAGCAGGCCGCGGTGCACGCCGGGCGTCCCGGCGAGGACATTGCCCGCCGCCATGAATCGGGCGCCGCCGTCGAGGTCGGTGACCACGCCGCCCGCCTCCTCGATCAGCAGGGCTCCCGCGGCGACGTCCCAGGGCGACAGCCGGAACTCGAAGAAGCCGTCGTAGACCCCCGCCGCGGTATAGGCGAGGTCGAGCGCCGCCGCGCCACACCGGCGGATGGCGCGGGCGCTGCGGAAGATCGAGCGGAACAGGTCGAGGTAGACGTCGAGCGCTGCCTTGGCGCGGAAGGGGTAGCCGGTGGCGAGAAACGCGCCGTCGAGCGCGGGCCGCTCGGAAACCCGCATCGGCTGTCCGTTCCACTTCGCCCCTCCTCCCCGTGTCGCGGTGAAGAGATTGTCCGCCTGCGGATCGAGCACCACCGCCGCGAGCAGCTCCTCGCCCCGGCGGCAGGCGATCGAGACCGCCCAGACCGGCAGGCCTTGCAGGAAGTTGGTCGTCCCGTCGAGCGGGTCGATGACCCACTCGTAGTCCGAGCTGGCGGACGGATTCAGCGTCCCCTCCTCGGCGAGGATGCGGTGGGTGGGAAAGCGGCGCAGCAGCTCGCTGGTGAGCGCCGCCTCGCTCTCGTGGTCGGCCTGGGTCACGAAGTCGTTGTGCGCCTTGGCGCGGACGTCGAGGCGGCCGCTGCGAAAGTAGCGCTGCAGGACCGCGGCGCCGGCCGCCGCCGCGCTGCAACCGGCGTCGGCGAGCTCCTGGTGGGTCACGGCTCGGCCCGGTAGACCACCCGGCCGCCCACCACGGTGGCGACGGCCGCGCCGGTGACCGGCCAAGCGGAGAAGGGCGTGTTGCGCGCCTTGCTCTGGAAGCGACCGGGGTCGATCGCCCAGCGCCGTTCGAGATCGATCAACGTCACGTCGCCCGGCGAGCCCGCGGCGAGCGTCCCGCCGGGCAGGCCGAAGGCGCGCGCCGGCCCGGCGGTCAGCAGCTCGACCAGGCGAGGCAGCGCCAGGATCCCCGGCCGCACCAGGCGATCGAGGCAGAGGCCGAGCGTCGTCTCGAGGCCGATGATCCCGAACGGCGCCTCTTCGAACTCCAGGCACTTCTCGTCCGACGTATGCGGCGCGTGGTCGCTGGCGATCGCATCGACCGTGCCGTCCACCAGCGCCGCGATCATCGCCGCGCGATCCCGCTCGGCGCGCAGCGGCGGGTTCATTTTGAGGTGGGTGTGAAAGCCCGACTCGGCGACGTCGCGGTCGGTCAGCAGGAGATGATGCGGCGTCACCTCGCAGCTGACGCGCAGCCCGCGCCGCTTCGCCTCGCGCACCATGGCGGCGCTGCGCGCCGTCGAGAGGTGGGCGAGGTGATACCGCCCACCCGTCTCCTCGACCAGCACCAGGTCGCGCGCCACCATCACGTCCTCCGCCAGGCCCGGCATGGCGGGCATGCCGGTGCGCGCCGACCACTCCCCTTCGTGCATCGTGCCGTCGCCCGAGAGATCCAGGTCCTGGGCGTGCTGCACCACCGGCACGTCGAAGTGCTGCGCGTACTCGAGCGCCCGCCGCATCAGCTCGGCGTTCGCCACCGGCCGTCCGTCGTCCGAGAAGGCGACCGCTCCGCCGGCCACCATGCCGCCCATCGGGGCGAGCTCCTTGCCCTCGAGCCCCTTGCTCACCGCGCCGATCGGGTAGACCCGCGCCAGGCCCGCCTGCTGGGCGGCGCGCACGATGAGCTCGGTCACCATCCGGCTGTCGTTGGGCGGCAGCGTGTTGGCCATGCAGGCGACCGCGGTGAATCCTCCGGCCACCGCCGCGGCGGTCCCGGTGGCGATCGTCTCCTTGGCCTCCTGCCCCGGCTCGCGCAGGTGGACGTGGATGTCGATCAGGCCTGGAACGACGAGCAGGCCGCCGGCCTCCAGCACCGTGCCGCCGGGCGGGGGCGCGAGCCGCTCGCCCACCTCCACCACCCGTCCGCCCGCGATGCGCAGATCGGCCGGCCGGTCGATTCCCTGCGCCGGGTCGAGCAGGCGTCCGCCGCGGATGAGCAGGTCGCTCACGCCGAACGCTCCCGGGCGCCGGCGATCAGGTAGAGCACCGCCATGCGCACCGCCACGCCCTGCCCCACCTGCTCGAGGATCGCCGATTGCGGGCCGTCCGCCACGTCGCTCGCGATCTCGACCCCGCGATTCATCGGCCCGGGATGCAGCACCGCGGCGTCCGGGCGCGCCAGCTTCAGCCGCTCGCGATTCAGGCCGAAGAGCCGCGCGTACTCGCCGAGCGATGGGAAGAGGACCGAGCGCTGACGCTCGAGCTGCAGCCGGAGCATCATCACCACGTCGGCGTCGCGCAGCGCGTCCTCGACGGCGTAGCAGACCTCCACCCCCATCGCCTCGATCGCGCGTGGCAGCATGGTCCGTGGTCCCGAAACCCGCACCTTGGCGCCGAGCCGGGTGAGCAGGTGGATGTTCGAGCGCGCCACCCGGCTGTGCGCGATGTCGCCCACCATGGCGATCGTCAGGCCGGCGATGGTGCCCTTGCGGCGCTGGATGGTCATCGCGTCGAGCAGCGCCTGGGTCGGGTGCTCGTGGGAGCCGTCGCCGGCGTTCACCACGCCGCAGGCGAGGTCGTGCGCCAACATCGCGGGCACGCCGTGGTGGGCGTGCCGGACGACGACGAAGTCGGGGAACATCGAGGCGATGTTGCGCGTGGTGTCCCGCAGCGTCTCGCCCTTCGAGACCGAGGACCCCGCCGAAGTGAAGTTCACCACGTCCGCCGACAGGCGCTGCGCGGCGATCTCGAAGGAGACGCGGGTGCGCGTCGACGGCTCGAAGAAGAGGTTGACCACCGTCTTGCCGCGCAGGGCGGGGACCTTCTTCACCGGGCGGCTCGCCACCTCGGCGAACGACTCGGCGGTCGCCAGGACGTGCTCGATCTCGGCGACGGAGAGCTCGGCGATCCCGAGCAGGTCCTTGCGTTGCCAGACGGCTTCGGTCATGCCTCGGGCTTGCGGTCGAGAATCTGGACCTTGGACTCGCCGTCGGTCGACTCGAAACAGACCTTGATCACTTCGCTCGCCGACGTCGGGACCTTGCGCCCGACCCAATCGGCGTGGATCGGCAGCTCGCGCCAGCCCCGGTCGATCAGCACCGCCAGGCGCACCGCGCGCGGCCGCCCGAAGTCGAGCAGCGCGTCGAGCGCCGCGCGCACCGTGCGGCCGGTGTACAGCACGTCGTCGCAGAGCACCAGCGTCTGGTCGTGGATCGGCTCCGGAAAGCTGCTCTCCTTGACCAGCGGCTTCGGCGCGACGAGCGTCAGGTCGTCGCGATAGAGCGTGATGTCGAGCGTCCCGATCGGCGGACGCACCCCCTCGAGCTGCTCGATCTCGTGGGCGAGCTGCTCGGCGAAGGGCACGCCGCGCGTGCGGATGCCGATCAGCATCAAGCCGTCGCGATGCCGGCCGGTCTCGACGATCTCGCCGGCCATGCGGCGAATGACCCGCCGCATCTCAGGGGCGTCGAGGATGGTGGCTTTGGGAAGCAGGGACACGCTGGAGGATCCGTCGAAAGGCGACGCGATGCTAGTGCCGGCCGGCGCGGCTTGTCAAACTTCCCCGCGCCGCCCCGCGGCGGCGAACTCGACGTCGCGCCGGGCGGATTTCCCTGGACATCGGCCGACGCCTGTCATAGTCTCCCCGACCGTCGCGCCACGGAGATGAAACCCACCCCTCCAGTCACCGAACCCGCCAGCGTCTGGCAGCGCTACCGGCAGGAGATCCGCTTCCTGGTCGTCTTCGTGGTGCTGCTCGGCGGCAGCTTCACCCTGATCGCCTGGAACCCGGTCAACGACCACGTCATCGAGCCCTTCACCGGCCTGATCGCCAAGGTGAGCGGCGCCACCCTGGAGCTGCTCGGCCAGGGAACCAAGATGTCCGGCACCATCATCCGCAGCCCGCGCTTCGCGGTGAACATCCGCAACGGCTGCAACGGCGTCGAGGCGATGGTGATCTATTTCGCCGCCGTGCTGGCCTTTCCCGCGCCCTGGAAGTCGCGCTGGCTGGGCGTGATCTTCGGCTTCATCGCCATCCAGCTGGTCAACCTGGTGCGCGTCGTGGCGCTCTTCCTCACCGGCGTCTACTTCCCCAAGCTCTTCGACAGCTCGCACACCGTCATCTGGCAGACCATCGTGATCCTCTCCGGGGTTCTGCTCTGGATCCTCTGGGCGAACCGCTTCGCCGCCCCGCGCGCACGAGGGGGCGACTCGGCGTAGGATCCTCGCCGGAGCGCCCGACTTGGTCCATCGCCCGAAGTCCAGCCCCTCCTGGAGCGTGCAGTTCGCACGCCGGCTGCTGCTCTGGATCGTCCCTTCGGCGATCGTCTGGCTGTTGATCACGCCGGTGTACAACCGCTTCCTCACCGGCGCCGGCGAGCGCCTCGTCCGCCTGACCGAGCGGCCCGGGGCGACGCGCCTCTACATGCCCGACGATCACTTCCTGCTGGTCACGCGCAGCGACTACGCCGCCGAGAAGGGGCACCTCTACCGCATCCGGGTCACCGACCTGCACTTCAATCTCATCCTGACCGGCGCGCTCTTCCTGGCCATCCCCGCGATCCCGCGCGGCAAGCGTTGGGAGAACCTCGGCTGGGCGGTGCTGATCTCGATCTTCTTCCACATCATCCTGCTCTTCTTCTTCGTCAAGTTCGTCTACGCGACCCAGCTCGGCGCCTGGAGCGGTCAGCACTACGGCTTCTTCGCGCAGAACTTCTGGGGCCTGGGCAAGCACCTGCTCGACCTCCCGTTCAAGTTCGCCCTGCCGTTCCTGCTCTGGGCGGCGTTCTACTTCGAGGAGTTCCTCGGCCACGTGCGGGAGCGCTGAGACGATGCGCGGCTGCGTCGTCGCGATGCTGCTCCTCGTCGGCTCGTTGGAGGCCCACGCCGGCGGCGCGCACCATTTCGCGGGCGGGCCGGAGCGCCTCTTCGCGGCCGCGGCCGAGCATCCCGCCAGCACGTCGCACTTCGAGGCCTCGAGCTCGATGCTCGAGCGCGGCTGCCCGGCCTGCGCCGCGCTCGGGCGAGGTCTCGCGATCCTCGCCACGCCGCTGCGCCAGCTGGCCACCCGGCAGCGCTTCACCGCTCCGTTGGCGCCGGTCGTCGACTGCGCCGCCGAGCCGCTCCTCCTCCCCGCCCCTCCCCGCGGCCCGCCCGCCGCCTGATCGCGCGCCGCGCCCGCCTCGCGGGCACCGTGAATCGATCGACGCCGGACAGCTTCGCAGGAGGCTCGCATGTCGCATCCCAGAATCTCGGCCCGCCGCGCGGCGGCGGGCCTCCAGATCGTGGTCCTCGGCTGCCTCGTCCTCGCCCCGTCGCCCGCCGCCGGCGCGCCGCAGGAGGATCCGCTCGCCGCCCTGCAGCGCGAGCTCGCCGCGCTGCGCGCGGACTACGAGGCGCGCATCGCCGCGCTCGAAGCGCAGCTCGCCGCGCTCCAGGCCGCCGCCCAGGCGCCCCCCCCGGTGGCGCCCGCGCCCGCCCCGCCGCGCCCCGACGCGCAGCCGGCGAGCTACTTCAATCCCGCCATCTCGCTGATCGGCAACTTCCTGGTCGCCGCGGGTGACAACCCGGTCGAGCCCTCGCCCGGAGCCGAGCTCAACGAGGTCGAGCTGGGATTCCAGGCGGCGATCGACCCTTACGCACGTGCCGACATCTTCGTGTCGCTCGGCGAGGAGGGAGCGGAGGTCGAAGAGGGCTACGTGACCTTCACCGCGCTGCCCGGCCAGCTGCTCGGCAAGGTCGGCCGGCTGAAGGCGAGCTTCGGCAAGATCAACACGCTGCACCCGCACAATCTGCCCTGGCCCGATCTGCCGCTGCCGATCACCAGCCTGCTCGGCGGCGCGGAGGGCTGGCGCGGCGACGGCATCTCGGTCGCGCGGCTCCTCCCCCTCGGCGACACCTTCAGCGAGTTGACGCTGCAGGCCTTCCGCGGCGAGTCGGAGGGTCTGTTCACCGCGGAGAGCCGCTCGGACCTGGCCTACAACGCGCACTACAAGCTGTTCCGCGACCTCTCGGAGGCGGCCAATCTCGAGCTCGGCCTCTCCTACGGCAACGGGCCGAACGGGCTCGGCGAAGGGCGACGCACCGAGCTCGCCGGCCTCGATGCGACCTGGCGCTGGAAGCCGCTCGCGAGCGCGACCTATCGCGGCTTCGTGGCGCGCGCCGAGATCCTCGCCAGCCGCCGGGAGAGTGACGAGGGCGACGAAGAGGCCGTCGGCTGGTTCGCGTCGGGCGACTGGCAGCTGGCGCGCCGCTGGACCCTCGGCGCGCGCCTCGACTCCTCCGAACGCGCCGACGCGGCGGAGATCCGCGACGACGGCGCCGCCCTCTTCCTGACCTTCCGTCCGAGCGAGTTCTCCCTCCTGCGCGGCGAGCTCCGCCGGCGGGACTATGGCGACGCTCCCACCGCCGACGAGCTCTTCCTCCAACTGCAGTTCCTCATCGGCGCCCACAGCGCCCACCCGTTCTGAGGTCCACCATGAGATCCTCCCGACTGCCCTGCTGTCTGCTCGCGACGCTCTGCTTCGCGCTGCCCCAATCGGCGCTCGCCAAGCTGCGCATCGTCACCACCCTGCAGGACTTCGCCGCGCTCGCCCAGGAGGTCGGCGGCGAACGCGTGGAGACGCTGGCGCTCGCCAAGGGTTACCAGGATCCGCACTTCGTCGACGCCAAGCCGTCGTTCGTGCTCCAGCTGTCGCGCGCCGACCTGCTGATCGTCGCCGGCCTCGAGCTCGAGGTCGGCTACCTGCCCCCACTGGTCGACCAGAGCCGCAACCCGAAGCTCCGTCCGGGGTCGCCCGGCCATCTCGACGCCTCGCAGGGGTGCGAGATCCTCGGTCGACCGGCGGGAGCGGTGTCGCGCGCCATGGGCGACGTCCATCCCTACGGCAACCCGCACTACTGGACCGATCCGGAGAACGGGCGGCAGATCGCGCGCGCCATCGCCGCCCGGTTGAGCGAGCTCGACCCGGCCGGAGCCCCCGACTTCGCCGCGCGACTGGCCGACTTCGAGGCGCGGCTCACGGCGCGCGAAGTCGAGTGGACCCGGTGGATGGCGCCCTACGTCGGCACCAAAGTGATCGCCTTCCACGATTCCTGGCCCAACTTCGCGCGCCGCTTCGGGCTCGACATCGTCGATCACGTCGAGCCCAAGCCGGGCATCCCGCCGACGCCGTCCCACCTCCTGGAGCTGATGGCGAAGATGCGCCAGGAGCGCATCGGCCTGATCCTCGTCGAGCCCTATTTCGATTCCAAGACGCCGCAGTCGATCGCCGAGAAGACCGGCGCCAAGCTGGTCACTCTCTACCCGTCGGTGGGCGGGCTCCCCGAGATCTCCGACTACCTGAAGCTCTTCGACTTCAATCTCTCGGCGATCCGCGCCGCCCTCGGAGCCCGGCCATGACGATCCTCGAGCTGCTCCTGCCGGCGTTCGTCGCCGGGCTCATCCTCACCGGGATCCATGCCTATCTCGGCGTCCACGTGGTCGAGCGCGGCGTGATCTTCGTCGACCTCTCCCTCGCCCAGATCGCCGCCCTCGGCACGACGATCGGCTATCTGCTCGGCTTCGACCTGCATTCCGACGCCGCCTGGCTCTGCTCGCTGGGCTTCACCATCCTCGGCGCGGCCCTCTTCGCCTTCACCCGGCCGCACCGCGCGACGCGGATCCCGCAGGAGGCGATCATCGGCATCGTCTACGCCGTGTCGGCGGCGGCCGCCATCCTGGTGATGTCCAAGGCGACCCAGGAGACCGAGCACCTCAAGGAGATGCTGGTCGGCAACATCCTCTCGGTGAGCTGGCGCGACCTCGCCAAGACCGCTGGCCTCTACGCGCTGGTGGGGCTCTTCCACTGGCGATTCCGCGAGCGTTTCCTGCTCATCTCGATGCGCGAAGCGGAGGCCGAGCGGCGGGGCTGGAACGTCCGCGGCTGGGATTTCCTCTTCTACGCCTCGTTCGGCTTCGTGGTCACCTCGTCGGTGGCGATCGCCGGCGTCCTGCTGGTCTTCTGCTTCCTGATCGTCCCTTCGGTCGCGGCGATGATGTTCTCCGAGCGCCTGAGCCGGCGGCTGGCGATCGGCTGGACGATGGGCGCGGCGGTCTCGGCGGCGGGCGTCGCGCTCTCCTTCGTGCTCGACCTGCCGACCGGCGCGACGATCGTCGCGACCTTCGGCGCGGCGTTGTTGCTGCTCGCCGCGGCGCGGGCGGCGTTCGTCCGACGCCCCGCCTAGAGGTCGACGATCAGACCGAGCTGGAGCTGCCAGGGCGGGGTGGCGTACCAGCCGCGTTGCACGGCTGCAGCGAGGCCGAGGCGCTCGCCCATCGTCCAGCGCCCGCCGAGCTGCAGGCGGAGCTCGCGCGCTGCGGCGCTGTCCAGCTCGCCACGCGCCCCGGTGAGCTCGCCCCCGAGAGCCAGGCGCCTGCCTTCCCGGGTCAGCGAGAGGCCGGCGGTCCAGATCCGGCCGTCGGACTCGAGGCCCACCTCGCCGGTCTTCGAGTTGCCAGCGAAGACGACGCCGAGATTCGCCCGCAGGTCGGCGCCGGCGAGGTCGAGCCACTCGGCGACGAGGTTGAGCGTCTCGTCGGACACGCCGGAGCCCAGACCCCGAGCCTCGTCGCCGGTCGGCGACTCGACCGCCCCGACCGCCGCCCAGCTCGGAAGCCCTCCGGAACCCTCGTAGAACCGCCACTTGAGATAGAGGTTCAGGTCGCCGACCCCCCGCACGTCGCCGCCGCCGGCGTCCGCCCCGGCGATGGTGATCCAGGGAACGTCGCAGCCGAGCTCGAACCCCGGGGCGAGCCCGAAGCCGACGTTGAGCACCAGGGTGTTCTGGGCCGTGGCCGGCGCGTCGGCGGGCGGCAGGTCGGCCGCCTGGTCGAAGAGCTCGAAGTGCCAGCCGCGGCGGGCGGTGACCCCGGCGTCGTCCGTGGTGAAGGGCGCCTGCGCGAGCGCGCCGGCGGCGAAGCACAGACCCCCGATCAGGCTGCAGGCCGAGAACCGCACGCCGAGGAACCCTCCAGATGTCGTATCCGGGGGCGTACAATACCCCAAGATCTTGTGCCTCGGTGCAGGGGTCTGCTAGCTTTCCCACTTCGCTCTCCGAGGAACCCGAATGCTGAAACTGCATCGTCTCGAGCTCTCTGGCTTCAAGTCGTTCGTCGATCCGGTGACCGTCGAGTTCGCCGGCGGCGTGACCGGCATCGTCGGTCCGAACGGCTGCGGCAAATCGAACCTCTCCGACGCCATCACCTGGGTGCTCGGCGAGCAGAGCGCCAAGACCCTGCGCGGCGAGACGATGGAAGACGTCATCTTCAATGGTTCCGAGAAGCGCATGCCCCTGGGCATGGGCGAGGTCT
>CAYZWR010000081.1:0-16085 GCA_964481735.1 uncultured Thermoanaerobaculia bacterium | reverse complement strand
CGGCTGGCCGAGCTGTCGGTCAACATCATCGACCAGTGCGTCGCCCAGGGCGTTCCCTTCGCCCGCGAATACGGCGGCACGCTCGCCAACCGGTCGTTCGGCGGCGCTCAGGTCTCGCGCACGTTCTACGCCCGCGGTCAGACCGGACAGCAGCTCCTGCTCGGCGCCTACCAGGCGCTCGAGCGGCAGATCGCCGCCGGCACCGTCAAGATGTATCCCCGCACCGAGATGCTCGACCTCGTGGTGGAGGACGGCCGGGCGCGCGGCATCGTCGTGCGCGACCTGGTGAGCGGTGTCATCTCACGCCACGCGGCGCACGCCGTGGTGCTCGCCACGGGGGGCTACGCCAACGTCTTCTTCCTGTCGACCAACGCCAAGGGCTCGAACACGACCGCGATCTGGCGGGCGCACAAGCGGGGTGCGATGTTCGGCAACCCCTGCTTCACCCAGATCCACCCGACCTGCATCCCGGTCTCGGGCGACTACCAGTCGAAGTTGACCCTGATGTCGGAGTCGCTGCGCAACGACGGGCGCATCTGGGTGCCCAAGAAGACGGGCGAGACGCGCCGCGCGACGGACATCCCGGAAGGGGAGCGCGACTACTACCTCGAGGTGAAGTACCCCAGCTTCGGCAACCTGGTGCCGCGCGACGTGGCGTCGCGCGCCGCCAAGGCGGTGTGCGACGAGGGCCGCGGCGTCGGGCCCGGCGGTCGCGGGGTCTATCTCGATTTCGCCGAGTCGATCGGCCGGCTGGGCCGCAAGGCGATCGAGGAGCGCTACGGCAACCTCTTCGAGATGTACGAGCGGATCACCGGCGAGGATCCCTACAGCACGCCGATGCGGATCTACCCGGCGGCGCACTACACGATGGGCGGGCTGTGGGTCGACTACCACCTGATGTCGACGGTGCCGGGTTGCTTCGTCCTCGGCGAAGCGAACTTCTCGGACCACGGCGCCAACCGGCTGGGCGCGTCGGCGCTGATGCAGGGTCTGGCCGACGGCTACTTCGTCATCCCGGCGACCATCGGCGATTATCTCGCCCCCCGGATGAGCGAGAAGCCCTCCGCCGAGACGCCCGCGTTCGCCGCGGTCGAGAAGGAGGTCCGCGAGCGGATCTCGCGCCTGCTCTCGATCCGCGGCAAGCGCACCGTCGACTCGATCCACCGCGAGCTCGGCCATACGATGTGGGAGCACTGCGGCATGGCGCGCGACGCGGCGGGCCTCAAGCAGGCGCTGGCGCGGATCCCGGAGCTGCGCGCCGAGTTCTGGTCGAACGTCAACGTCCTCGGCGCCGGTGAGAGCCTCAACCAGTCGCTGGAGAAGGCCGGCCGGGTGGCCGACTTCCTCGAGCTCGCCGAGCTGATGTGTGTCGATGCGTTGCATCGCGAGGAGTCGTGCGGCGGTCACTTCCGCCTGGAGAGCCAGACGCCGGAGGGCGAGGCGAAGCGCGACGACGAGCGATTCACCTACGTCGCCGCCTGGGAGCATCGCGGAGAAGGCAAGGGGTGGGAGCTGCATCGCGAGCCGCTCACCTTCGAGAACGTCCATCTCGCGCAGAGGAGCTACAAGTGATGAGGCTCAAGCTCAACGTCTGGCGCCAACCGGGCCCGAGCGCTCCCGGTCGTCTGGTGACCTACGACGCGCCCGAGGTCAGCCCGGACATGTCGTTCCTCGAGATGCTCGACGTGCTCAACGAGAGCCTCAACCTGCGCGGTGAGGAGCCGATCGCCTTCGATCACGACTGCCGCGAGGGGATCTGCGGCACCTGCGGCTTCGTGATCAACGGCATCGCGCATGGCGGGCAGAAGAACTCCACGGTCTGCCAGCTCCACATGCGGCATTTCCGCGACGGCGACGAGCTGACGCTCGAGCCCTGGCGCTCGCGCGCCTTTCCCATCCTGCGCGACCTGATGGTCGACCGCAGCGCCTTCGACCGCATCGTGGCGGCGGGCGGTTTCGTCGCGGTGAACACCGGCAGCGCGCCGGACGGCAACGCGGTGGCGGTGCCCAAGACGGAGGCCGAGGTCTCGATGGACGCGGCTTCCTGCATCGGTTGCGGCGCCTGCGTCGCGCAGTGTCCCAACGGCGCGGCACAGCTCTTCACCTCGGCGAAGATCGCCCACCTGGCGCTCCTGCCGCAGGGGCAGGCGGAGCGCTACGAGCGGGCCGAGAGCCTGGTGGCGCAGCTCGAGAAGGAAGCGTTCGGCAGTTGCACGAACTTCGGCGAGTGCGAAGCGGTCTGCCCGAAGGGCATCTCGATGGATTTCATCGGGCTGCTCAATCGCGACTTCCTGCGTGCCTCGCTGTTCCCGAAACGCCAGGCCCGCGGCGGCGGCGGCTCGGGCTGAGCCGGCGCCCGCCGGCGGCTCAGCCGCCGGAGCCGGTGGTCTCCCCGCCGGCGCGGCCGCGCGCGATCGCGCGCAGCGCGCTCTTTTCCTGATGCCTGAAACGCAGGGCGAGCAGCCGCTTGCGCCAGGGGGTGAGGCGGGTGGCGCGCCACGCTTCGCCGGCCCGTCGGATCAGCTCGGAATGGGTCGGGTAGGGCCGGATCGCTTCGGCCAGGCGCGCCAACCCGAGGCCCTGTTCGAGGGCGAGAGCTAGCTCGCCGATCGTCTCGCCGGCGTGTTCCGAGACCAGCGTCGCGCCGAGGATGCGGTCGGATCCCTTGCGATAGTGCAGCCGAAGGTGGCCGTCGGGCACGCCGTCGAGGCGGGCGCGGTCGAGCGTCGAGACCGGCAGCTCGAGGGTGCGGAAGCGCACTCCTGCCTGCTCGAGCTGCGCCGCGGTCGCACCCACCCGGGCGAGCTCGGGCTGGGTGTGGACGCAGCTGGGGAAGCGGCGCGCGCTCGCCGAGCGGCGGCGGTCGAGCAGCGCGTTGTCGACCACCAGCCGCGCTTGGGCGCCGGCGGCCTGCACCGAGCGCGCGCCGGAAGCGACGTCGCCGCAGGCGTAGATGCGCGGATTGGTGGTGCGCAGGCGGTCGTCGACGACCACGCCGTCGCGCCCGAAGGCGACGCCCGCCGCCTCGAGGCCGAGCAGCTCGACGTTGGGCAGCCGGGTTCCGGTGGCGAGGATCTCGTCCACCGAGAGCTGATGCCGGTGCTCGTCGACCTCGAAGTGCAGCACCTTCGAGCGGGCAGGCTTCTGGACCTCGAGCAGGCGGGCGCGCGCCTGCACGCGAACGCCGTCCGCCTCCATCGCCTGCTGCAGCACCGCGACGCCTTCCGGCTCCTCGGCGGGCAGCAGGCGGTCCCCCTCGACGAGCAACGAGACCTGGCTGCCGAAGCGGGCGAAAGCCTGCGCCAGCTCGCAGGCGCGCGCTCCGTCGCCCAGCACCGCGAGCCGGCGTGGCAGGTCGGTCAGCGCGAAGACCGTCTCGGTGGATAGGGCACCGAGCTCGGCCAGCCCGGGCAGCGCCGGCGGCGCCCAGCGCGTCCCGGTGGCGACGAGCGCGCGCCGGAAGCGCAGCGGGGTGCCATCGACGTCGAGGGCGTCCGGCCCGGCGAAGCGGGCGGCGCCGATGAACACGTCGATCCCGAGCTCGCGCAGGCGCCAGACCGAGTCGCTCGAGCTCAGCTCGGCGCGCAGCCGGCGCATGCGTTGCATGGCGGTCGCGAAGTCGCCCTGGCGCGGCGCCGGATCCAGTCCGAACTCGCCGGCGTGACGCGCCTCCCGCCAGGCCCGGGCGGCGCGCAGCACCGCCTGGGCCGGGACGCAGCCGGAGTTCAGCCGCTCGCCCCCGAGCAGGTGCCGCTCGACCAACGCGACCCGCGCGCCGAGCTCGGCGGCGGCGATCGCCGCGGTGAGCCCGGCGGTCCCGCCGCCGACGACGGCGAGGTGGTAGACCGCGGCGGGCGCCGGGTTGGTCCAGTCGGCGGGGTGAACGTTGTCGACCAGAACCTGGTTGTTGCCGTCGAGCGGCAGGACGAGCGGTACGTCGATCATCTGCTTCCTCCCCCAGGGTCCGGCGGGCGCTGGCCCGGCGAGCCCGCGGCACTGCACCGCATGAACTTCAAGAGATGGTCCAACGCCGGCCCGCCGCGCGCGGCGAGCCGCGATCAAAGCCCGAGCAACGCCTCGCCGTCGACTTCCGTGCCCAGATCGAGCCGCGCTGCCGGGCCCGACGAGCTGCGCTGACTGCGCTAGTCTAGTCGGCCGGAGGCCCTGGAAAAAGAGGTGTTTCGAGCGGGCGGGGAGAGCGACGAAGCCCTGGCGGCCGCGGCGTCGCGCGGCTCGAACGAGGCGTTCCGGGAGCTCGTCGAGCGTTACCAGCGCCCGGTCTATTCCCTCCTCGTGCGCATCGTCCGCCGCCCGGAGAGCGCCGAGGACCTGGCGCAGGAGACCTTTCTCAAGGCTTTTCGCGCCCTCGGCCGGTTCGATCCCAGCCGCAAGTTCTCGAGCTGGCTGTTCAAGATCGCCCACAACGCGGCGCTCGACGAGCTGCGCCGCCAGGGCAGCGAGATGCTCTCCCTGGAAGCGCCGGCGGGCCCCGACGAGCTGCCGATGGAACTGCCTGCCGACCCGGCGGCCGAGAACCCCCTCGAGCGGCTGTCGTCGCGCGAGGCGGGGCGGGCGCTCGAGCGCGCCGTGGCGCGGTTGCGCCCCCAGTACCGCGAGGTGCTGCTGCTCCGGTTCGCCCAGGACCTGAGCTACGAGGAGATCGCCGAGGTTCTAGGTATCCCCTTGGGAACAGTGAAGATCCACCTCTTCCGGGCGCGCGCCGAGTTGGCCCGAGCGATGCGCGGGGAGGGGTGGGATCCGGAGGCGCTCGAGCGATGAAACTTCGATCCCCAGGCCGGCGTAGGGCCGATTGGAGCGAGATGATGATCCCCGACCCCCACGACCCCTGGCGACGCTTCCTGCGATCCGAGCGATCGGGGAGCTCGGATGCCGCCGACGAGGCGCTCAGCGAGCTCTTCCGGGCGTTGCCGCAGCACTCGCCCGCCGGCGGGTTCGTCGAGCGGGTGATGGCCCGGGTGGCGCGACCGAGCTGGTCCGAGTCGCGGTGGGCGCGCTGGACGGTGGCGGCGTCGCTCGCCGCCGCGGCGCTCGCGGTCGGCCTGTTGCTGCCGGCCCTCCTGCCGCTCGCGCGGTTGGTGGCGCCCGGCGAGCTGATCAGTTGGTGGATCCGGGCGGTGGCTGATCTCTCGGCCCAGTTCGGGGAGAGTCTCGGCATCTGGCAGCAGTGGATGCGCGCCGGCGGCAGCGTGGCGCGCGCCCTCGCCCGTCCCGAGATCGCTCTGATGCTCGCGGCCAATGCCGGTCTCGCGTGGTTTGCCCTGCGCCGACTCGCGGCGCTGGTTGCTGGAAGGAGTGGTTCCCATGTTGCGATCCCGATCTGAACGAAGCTCGTCGCCGGGCGCCGCCCGGCAGCGGAAGGTGAGGCCGGGCGCGGCCCGGCCGGGTTGGATCCTCCTGGTCGCGCTCGTCGGCCTGACCTGGCTGTCGGTGGCCGTGGCCGGAGCCGCGTCGCTCGGTGACCGGACGCGCGAGCGCTTCGAGATCGAAGTGTTGAGCGAGAGTCTCCTCTTGCGTCCGTTGGATGAAACCTCGGCCGTCCGCGCGATCGAGCTGCCGGACGACGATGACGTCGCGATCGTCAACGGCAAGACGTTCTCGGAGAGCGAGGTCCGCGCTTTCCTCGGCGCGGATGGCGAGCTGATCGGCGATCTGCTGGCGCTCGATGCCGAGGAGCGGCGCGTGGCGCTCGGCGTCGCCGCGCAGGAGGAGGCGGAGTCGGCCGGCGAGGGCCTGCCGGTGCCGCCGACGCCTCCCGTGCCGCCGCGCCATCGCGGCCATTCGGCCGACGACCGCGTCTCCTTCGGTCAGTCGATTCACGTCGCCGCCGACGAGTCGGCGCGCGACGTGGTGTGCATCGGGTGCTCGATCGAGCTCGAAGGGCACGCCTCGGGCGACGCGGTGGCGGTGGGCGGCAGCGTGCGACTCGCCCCTGGCGCGACCGTCGCGGGCAATGCGGTGGCGGTCGGCGGCAAGGTGACCGTCGCCGCGGGGGCCACCGTGGAGGGCGACGCGGTCACCGTCGGCGGCACGGTGCGGGTCGAGGAGGGCGGCACGGTCGAAGGGCAGCGTTCGTCGGTCGGTTGGGGTCAGAGCTGGGGCGGCCGGCATGGTCCCGACTTCGACTTCGGCTTCCCCTTCGGCATCGACACCGGGTTCTGGACCTTCTTCTGGAGCGTGACGCGGGCCGTGCTGCTCGCCCTGCTCGCCTGCCTCTTCCTCTTGCTGGCGCGCAACGGCGTCGAGCGCACCTCGCGTCGGGTGGCCTTCGAGCCCTGGAAAGCGGCGCTCGCCGGGCTGCTCACCCAGCTGCTCTTCTTCCCGGTGCTCATCCTGGTGACGGTGGTGCTCGCGGTCTCGATCGTCGGCATCCCGCTCCTGGTGCTGATCCCGGTCGCCATCGTGGCGGTGATCCTGGGCGCGCTGCTGGGCTACGTCGCCGTGGCGCAGTCGATCGGCCGCTGGGCCGCGCGCCGCTTCGGCTGGAACCTCTCCGAGCCCTACCTGGTGGCGATCGTCGGCGTCCTGATGATCCAGGCGGTGAGCCTCCTGGCGCGCGCCATCGGGACGATCGGCGGGCCGATGGAGCTGGTCGCCTTCGGGTTCCTCTTCCTCGGCTTCTTCCTCAAGTACCTCGCCTGGACGACCGGTCTCGGCGCGGTGATGCTGACGACGCTGGGCCGCGAGTGGCGGAACCCCGCTCCGGTGCCGATCGACCGGGCGCCGATCGAGCCGCTGAGCTCCCTGGAGGCGGAGCCCCTGCCGCCGCCGCCGCCGCCGGCCGTGCCGCCCGTCGACGCGACGAGCTCCGCGGACGAGGACGAGAACCCGCCGCGGACCTGATTCCAACACGGGGAGCGGGTGGGTGCGCCGGCCGGCTTTTCGGCCGGCGCACCGCGTTGGCGCTGGTAGACTCCGAAGCATGGCCGGAGGCCCGAACGACCCGCGCCGGCGCGCCAAGGCGCTGCGCGCCGAGATCCTCCGGCACGAGGACCTCTACTACCGTCAGGGCAGGCCGGAGATCTCCGACCGCGACTTCGACCGGCTGATGGCGGAGCTGGCCGAGCTCGAGGCGGCCCATCCCGAACTGGTCACGCCCGACAGCCCCAGCCAGCGCGTCGGCGGCACGCCGGTGGAGGGGTTCGCGCCGGTGGTCCACGACCCGCCGATGCAGTCGCTCGACAACACCTACAGCCTCGCCGAGCTCGCGGAGTGGGCGGCCCGGCTGGAGCGCCTCGAGCCCGAGGCCGAGCGCCGCTACGTCGCCGAGCTCAAGGTCGACGGTGTCTCGATCTCCCTGCTCTACGAGGACGGCGTGCTGGTGCGCGGTGCGACGCGGGGCAACGGCCAGGTGGGCGACGAGGTCACCGAGAACCTGCGCACCATCCGCGCCCTCCCCTTGAGGCTGCGCGGAAAGGTGCCGGCGCGCCTTCTGGTGCGCGGCGAGGCCTTCATGCCGCGGTCCGCCTTCCGGCGGCTGAACGCGGCGCGCGAGGAGGCCGGGCTCCCGCTGTTCGTCAACCCGCGCAACGCCACGGCCGGAGCGATCCGCCTGCTCGACAGCCGCGAAGTCGCGACGCGGAGACTCTCGGCGCTGGTCTACCAGGTCGCGCTCGGTCCGGACGCGGCGAGCCACGCGGAGACGCTCGAGCGCCTCGCCGGGTGGGGGTTTCCCGTCCACCCGAGCTGGCGCCGCTGCGCGGACCTCGCGGCGGTCGAGGGCTTCGTCGCGGAGTGGCGCGAGCGGCGGCGCGAGCTCGACTTCGAGACCGACGGCGTGGTGATCAAGATCGACGATCTGGAGTTGCGCCGCCGGCTGGGCTCGACCGCCAAGTCGCCGCGCTGGGCCGTGGCCTTCAAGTTCGAAGCGGAGCAGGGCGAGACCGTGGTGCGCGACATCGTCGTGCAGGTCGGGCGGACCGGTGTGCTGACTCCGGTCGCGGTGCTGGATCCGGTCTTCGTCGGCGGCACCACGGTGCAGCGCGCGACGTTGCACAACTACGAGGACCTGTCGCGCAAGGACGTGCGGGTGGGGGACACGGTGCGCATCGAGCGCGGCGGCGACGTGATCCCGAAAGTGGTCGAGGTCGTGCTCGAGCGCCGGCCGGCGGGCGCCCGCCCCTTCGCGATGCCCGATCGCTGCCCCGAGTGCGGCGAGCCCGTGGTCCGCTCGGAGGGGGAGGTGGCGCTGCGCTGCGCGAATCCGGTCTGCCCGGCCGTGCTCGCGGAGTCGATCCGGCATTTCGCCTGGCGCAACGCCATGGACATCGAGGGTCTCGGTGACGAGCGGGTCGATCAGTTGCTCGCCGAGGGGTTGATCCGCGACTTCCCGGATCTCTATCGGCTGGACCGGGAGCGCCTGGCGGCGCTCGACGGCTGGGGGGAGAAGTCGGCCGACAAGCTCCTCGCGGGCATCGCCGCGAGCAAGACGCGGGAGCTCCACCGGCTGCTCTTCGCGCTGGGAATCCGCTACGTCGGCGAGCGGGTGGCGAAGCACCTCGCGGCCCACTTCGGCTCGCTGGCCGCCGTCGCCGACGCGAGCGAGGCGGAGCTGCTCGAGGTGCCGGAGGTCGGAGCCAAGGTCGCGGCGGCGATCCGCGCTCACTTCGCCGATCCCCGTCAGGCGCGGCGGCTCGCCGCGCTCGCCGCGGCCGGCGTCGACCCGCCGGCGATCGAGCGGGCCCCGCCGCGCGAGCTCCCGCTCGCCGGCAAGACCGTCGTGCTCACCGGCCGGCTGGCGTCGCTGGGGCGGCAGGAGGCCGCCGAGCGGCTCGAGGCGCTGGGCGCTCGGGTCGCCAGCGCGGTCTCCAGGAAGACCGCCTTCGTGGTCGCGGGAGAGGAAGCCGGTTCGAAGCTCGACCGGGCGCGCGAGCTCGGGGTCGAGGTCCTCGACGAGGGGGCGCTGCTGCGCCTGCTCGACGGCGCCTGAGCCGGGTCGGCCCGGCGGCCCGCCGATGGAAACCACTCGAGGCGTGTGCCAGAATGGCGCGCCATGTCGATAGATCCTCAAGTCCTGGTGATCGACGACGAGACCGGCTCCCGCGAGTCGATGGCCCTGGCCATCCAGCGCGCTGGATTCGCGGTTCGCACCTTCGACGATGCCCGGCGGGCGCTCGAGCTGCTGGAGGAGACCGACACCCCGCAGCTCGCGATCTGTGACCTGCGGATGCCGGGCATGGACGGTCTGGGGTTCCTCAACGAGGTGCGCGGGCGGGGGATCGACCTGTCGGTGATCCTGGTGACCGGATTCGGCTCGATCGAGTCGGCCGTCGAGGCGATGCGGGTCGGCGCCGACGACTATCTGACCAAACCGGTGGACCTCTACGAGTTGCGCAAGCGGGTGTTGACCCATCTCGAGAAGCGGCAGCTCAAGGAGAAGGTCAAGGAGCTCGGCGAGCAGCTCGACAAGCGCTTCGGCTTCGAGAACATCATCGGGCGCTCGCCGGGGATGGAGGTCCTCTTCGAGCAGATGCGAAGGGTGGCGCCGACCCGCTCGAACGTGCTGATCATCGGCGAGAGCGGCACGGGCAAGGAGCTGATCGCCAACGCCATCCATCGCAACAGTCCGCGGCGCGACGAGCGCTTCCTCGCCATCAACTGTGGCGCCATCCCCTCGGACATCCTCGAGAGCGAGCTGTTCGGCCACGAGCGGGGCTCGTTCACCGGGGCGATCGGCCGCAAGATCGGCAAGTTCGAGCTCGCCCATCGCGGCACGCTCTTCCTCGACGAGATCTCCGAGCTCTACCCCGAGCTGCAGGTCAAGCTGTTGCGCGTCCTCGAGGAACGCCGGGTGATGCGGGTCGGCGGCAGCGACCTGATCGAGGTCGACTTCCGCCTCGTCGCGGCGACCAACAAGGATCTCGAACGGGAGATCGCGGAGGGCCGCTTTCGCGAGGACCTCTTCTACCGGCTGAAAGTGGTCACCCTGGCCATCCCGCCGCTGCGTGACCGCCTCGACGACATACCGCTGCTCGCCGAGCACTACCTGCGCCTGCACTGCAAGGAGCATGGACGGGAGCCCAAACGGCTGAGTCGCGAGGCGCTCGCCGCGCTGCGCGCCTACCCCTGGCCCGGCAACGTGCGCGAGCTGCGCAATGCGCTCGAATCGGTGGTGGTCTTCCACCGCGGGTCGGAGGTGCGAGTGCGCGACCTCGCGCCGGAGATCCAGGCCTGCGCCGAGGTCACCGAGGCGTCGCCCGAGCCGGCGGAGATCCGGGCTCTTCCAACGGCGGAGCTCGACGAGACGGGACAACTCCCGGACGAAGCGGCCGCCGCGGGGTGGACCGGCGCGAGCGCCGCGAGCGCTGCGCCCGGCGGCGGGTCGATGGCCCAGACCATGGCGGACATCGAGCGCGAGGCGATCCTGCGCGCGCTCGAGCGCACCGGCGGCCGACGTCTCGAGGCGGCGCGTCTGCTCGACATCGGCCTTCGTACCTTGCAACGGAAGTTGAAGGATTACAAAGAGCAGGGCTTCTACCAGGAGTGACGATGGAAACGCCGGCCGACGTCCTCATCTATTTCGATTCGATCTCCGGCGAGGCGCGGCAGGGACGCCTCCTCACGATCTCGCCGCACGGCTACTACGAGGTGAACCTGCAGTTCCCGGGCGGCGTTCGGCGGCGGACGCTGCTGCCGATCGTCAAGACCTTCGTGGTGGCGACCGACGTCGAGGAGAGCTCGGAGTCGCTGCCCGAGATCGAACGCTAGCCGGCGGCCTGACCCGTCGGCCGGTTTCGCGCCGTCGCCATCGCGACGAGCATCTCGGCGACCGCCGTGGGCAGACCGACCATCACCGCCCGGCCGATCAGGGCGTGGCCGATGTTGAGCTCCTCGACCTGCGGGATCGCGGCGATGCCGCCGACGTTCTCGCAGGTCAGCCCGTGACCGGCATAGACCCGGAAGCCCATCGCCGCGCCCACCGCCGCGGCGCGCGCCGCCGTGGCCCGATGACTGGCCGCGAAACCGCCCCGCGCCCGGGTGTAGGCGTCGGTGTTGATCTCGAAACCGTGGGCCAAGCCGGCGAAGCGTTCGAGCGCGGCAAGGGTCGCGGCGTCGGGGTCCACGAAGAGCGAGACCTCGATTCCGACCGCGCGCAAGCGCTCCGCGGCGCCGAGCAGTCGCGGGGTCGCCGCAGCGAGATCGAGCCCGCCCTCGGTGGTGATCTCCTCGGCGCGTTCCGGGACCAGCGTCACCTGATGGGGACGGAGCCGCGAGGCGATGGCGACCATCTCGTCGCTCGCGGCCATCTCCAGGTTGAGCTTGCCGCGAACCACCTCGCGCAGTCGTTCGACGTCCTGGTCCTGGATGTGCCTGCGATCGGCGCGCAGATGGACGGTGATGCCGGCCGCGCCGGCCTGCTCGGCGAGGCGCGCCGCCTCCAGCGGGTCGGGGTAGGTCGTCCGCCGCGCCTGCCGCAGCGTCGCGACGTGGTCCACGTTGACCGAGAGGCGAAGCTCGGGCTGCGCGGTCATTCGCCGATTCCGATCTGCTCGCGCAGGACCGCGGCGAGCGATTCGGCGAGGGCCTCGATCTCCGCTTCGTCAGGGCCCTCGATCATGATCCTCGCCAGCGGCTCGGTGCCGCTGTAGCGCAAGACGAGCCGGCCGGAGTGCCCGAGGCGGGTCTCGACGTCGCGCATCGCGTCGGCGAGCCGCGGCACGGTGGCGAGGTCGGGCTTCGCGGCGACGCGCACGCTGGTCAGCACCTGGGGAAAGCGCTCGAAGGGCGCCACGCAACGCGACGTCGGAAGCGCGGAGCGCGCCACGATGCCGGCGAGGACCGCGGCGGTGAGCAGACCGTCGCCGGTCGTCGTGCGATGCAGGTCGACCAGATGGCCGGACGGCTCGCCTCCCAGGCGCAGGCCCTCGCGGCGCAGCGTCGCCACCACTTCGCGGTCGCCGACGCCGCAGCGGATCACGCCGATGCCGAGCGGCTCGAGCGCGCGCTCGAGACCCAGGTTGCTCATGCTGGTGGCGACGACCCGCGCCACCGCCAGGTTGCCGCGGTCGCGCAGGTCCCGCGCCCAGAGGAAGAGCATCGCGTCGCCGTCGACGAGCCGGCCCCGCTCGTCGAACATCAGCGCCCGGTCGGCGTCGCCGTCGAAGGCGAAGCCGAGATCGTAGCCGCCGGCGGCGATCCGTTCGGCGAGCGCGCGGGGATGGGTCGAGCCGCAATCGTGGTTGATGTTCCGGCCGTCCGGCGCGGCGAAGTAGACGTCGGCGCGGGCGCCCAGGGCCCGGAAGAGCTCGCCGGCCAGTCGCGACGCGGCGCCGTTCGCGGCGTCGAGAGCGATGCGCAACCCGTCGAGGCGGCGGGCCCCGCCGGCTTCGTGCGCCAGCCAGCGCAGGTAGTCGACCGCCGCCCCGGCGAGCCGCTCGCTGGCGGCGACGCCCGGTCCCGGGTCGGGGGTGGTGGCGAGGCGCTGCTCGAGGCGGTGCTCGTCCGCGGGCGCCCACTTGAAGCCGTCGGCGGCGACGAGCTTGATGCCGTTGTCGTCCGCGGGGTTGTGGCTGGCCGAGACCACGACGCCGGCAGCCGCGCGCTCGCGCGGCACGAGCCAGGCGATGGCCGCCGTGGGCAGCACTCCGACGCCGATCGGGCGGGCGCCGCCGGCGGCGAGGCCCGCGCTCAGCCAGGCGACGAGGGGCGGTGTGCTCTGTCGCGTGTCGCCGCCGAGCAGCACGCGGGGCGGGCCGGCGCCGCGCGCCGCCAGCTCCATCGCCAGGGCGTGCCCGAGCCGGCGTACCGTCGACTCGGTCAAGGGCTCCTCGCCGAACTTTGCGCGGATGCCGTCGGTGCCGAACAGCTCCGGTCTCATGGCGCCTCGCGCTGGCCGGAATCGGCTTCCGGAACCTGCATCGGAATCAGGACCGAGACGACGGAGGGCTCGACGACGTGCACCAGGGGGTTCGGGGGGACGACGCTCACCGTCTGTTCGAACGTCAGGGCGTGACCGTCGAGGCTGATCGGGCTGGTGGTGACGGCGGTCAAGCCGGCGATGAGCGACTCGGGTCCGATCACCAGCACGCTGTCGGGCCGCGCGGTCGGCTCGAGAGGAACGGCGCCACCCGCCGGCTCGCCGACCAGGCGCGGCGTCACGCGGAGGACTCGTCGCGTCTCACGGTCGAGCCGCAAGGGGATCGAGTTCGGCTGGATCGAGATGATGTCGATGCCTTCCGGGCGCAGCACCTTGTCGCCGGTGATCTGGAACTCGATGGTGCCGACCTCGTTGCGAGTGAGCTCGACCACGACGTCGACGACGTGGGGCGCGAGCGCCCGGATCTGGCGGTCCGGTCCGCGCAATCTCACCTTCACCGTCTGGATCGGGTCCAGAATGATGATTCCGCGCGGCGGATTGTAGGTCACGGCGGCGTCGATCACCTTCTCGCTGACCCGCTCCCGCTTCTCGAACGAGACCGAGAACCAGACGAAGAGCGCCGCGGCGAGAGCCAGCAGGCGCAGGCCCCAGAGGCTCTCGGAGCGGCTCACGAAGCGGCCCCCGACGAGGTCGAGCCGGAGCGCTCCTCGACCACCAGGTAGCGGTGCAGGCGGGCGCTGAGGGTGGCGGAGTCCAGGCCCTGCTCGAGGACGCCGGCGACGGCGAGCGAGATGTCGCCACTCTCCTCCGAGACGACCAGCGCCACGGCGTCGGACTCCTCGCTGATGCCGAGGGCCGCGCGATGCCTCGAGCCGTGCGCCTTGGCCTGCTCCGGATTGGTGGTGAGCGGCAGGAAGCAGGAGGCGGCGGCGAGCCGGTCCCCCTGGACGATCACCGCGCCGTCGTGCAGCGGTGTGTCGGGAGTGAACAGCGAGACCACCAGGTCGAAGGAAACCAGCGCGTCGAGAGCGATGCCGTTCTCGACGTAGTTGCGCAGGCCCACGCGGCGCTCGAAGACGAGCAACGCGCCGGTGCGGCGCGCCGCCAGCGAGGTGGCGGCGAGCACCAGGTCGTTGAGCTTGCGGCCCGGCCCGCGCGAGCTGCCGAAGCCGAGGAAGGGGCCGCGGCCGAAGTTGGCGAGTGCGCGCCGGAGCTCCTGCTGGAAGAGCACGATGAGCGCGAAGGGCAGGACGATGAGGAACTTCTCGATCAAGGTGGCGAACGCGGAGAGCTGGACGAAGCGGGCCACGGCGTACGCCGCCGCGACGAAGACCAGTCCGACCAGGATCTGCATGGCGCGCGTGCCGCGGATGAGCAGCAGCAGGTAGTAGAACAGGATCGCGACGAGCAGGATGTCGAGCAGGTCGTGCCAGGTGACGAGCTCGAGGAGACCCTGCCAGCTCACGGGGCGCCTCCGGCGGTCTCGAGCGCCGCCCAGACGGTGAGGAACCGCCGGGTCGCGGCGACGTCGTGGACGCGCAGCAGCGCAGCGCCGCCGAGCGCCGCCCACCCCGCCGCGGCGAGACTCTCGGGGAGCCGTTCTCCGGCCTCGACCCCGGTCAGCCGGCCGAGGAAGCTCTTGCGGCTCGCGCCGACGAGCAGCGGCCGTCCGAGCGCGGCGAACTGGGCGAGCCGGCGAACCAGCTCCAGGTTCTGCTCGGCGCTCTTGCCGAAACCGATTCCCGGATCGAGCACGATCTGCGCCTCGGCGATGCCCGCCGCGATCGCGCGGTCGCGGGCGAGCGAGAGCTCGCGGCGCACCTCGCCGACCAGGTCGACGAACGAGATCGACGCCTGCATGCCGGCGAGCTCGCCGCGGCTGTGCATCAGGACGACCGGGCATCCCGCGGCGGCGATCACCGGTGCCATCGCCGGGTCGGCGAGCGCCGAGACGTCGTTGACGAGGTCGGCACCCGCCGCGAGCGCGGCGCGGGCCACCTCGGCCTTGCGGGTGTCGACCGAGATCGGGACTCCGGTGAGCGGTCGCAGGCGTTCGAGCACGGGCAGCAGCCGGTCGATCTCCTCGGCGGCCGGCACCTCGCGCGCGCCGGCGCCATAGACACCGCCGCCGGGGCGCGTCGATTCGGCGCCGAGATCGAGCAGGTCGGCGCCCTCGCCGGCGAGCTGGAGCGCGCGCTCGACGGCGCGGTCGGCGGTGAAGTAACGCCCGCCGTCGCTGAACGAATCCGGAGTCAGGTTGAGGATGCCGACCACTCTCGGCCGCCCCGCCAGGAGGTCGACGCGGCCGCCGCGCGGCAGGCGCAGGGAGAACTCCCGGGCGAGCGATCGGCCAGCGGCGAGCGTCGGGGGCGCGGCGTCCATGCGGACGCCAGTCTATCGGAGAGGGGCTTCCTCAGGCCGGGCTCGGGCTCAGATTCGGACCGACGCCGGGCGTCGCGGCGGGCTTGCCGGCGGCGGTGTCCGCGACGGCGCCGCCGGCGGGCGAGTCGCTCGGCAGCGCCCGACCGGCCGGCGGATGCGTCTTCTCGCCGGTCAGCTCCTCGATCAGGCGGTAGATCTCGTCGCCCTCGAGCGACTCGTGCTCGAGCAGCTCGTCGGCCAGGCGGTCGAGGACGGCGCGCCGCCGGGTGAGGATGTCGCGCGCCTGCTCGTGGGCGCGGCGCACGATGCGCTGGATCTCCTCGTCGATGCGCTGCGCCGTCTCCTCGCTGTAGGCCGCACGCTGCGCGAAATCACGGCCGAGGAAGACCGGCTCGTCGCCATGCCCGAAGGAGAGCGGGCCGAGCTCCGACATACCCCATTCGCAGACCATGCGGTGCGCCATCGCCGTGGCGCGCTCGATGTCGTTGCCGGCGCCGGTGGTGATGTCCTTCTGGGTGAGCTCCTCGGCGACCCGGCCGCCCATCAGGATGGCGATCTGATTGCTGACGTAGCCCTTGGTGTAGGAGTACTTGTCCTCGGTCGGCAGCTGCATCGTGACGCCCAGCGCGCGGCCGCGCGGGATGATCGTCACCTTGTGCAGCGGGTCGTGGCCGGGCAGGAAGGCGGCGACCAGGGCATGTCCCGCTTCGTGGTAGGCGGTGACCCGTTTCTCGGCGTCGGTGAGCACCATGCTGCGCCGCTCGGCGCCCATCAGGACCTTGTCCTTGGCGAACTCGAAGTCGGTCATCTCGACCTTCTTCTTGTTGCGCCGCGCGGCGATGAGCGCCGCCTCGTTCACCAGGTTCGC
>CAYZWR010000080.1:0-16159 GCA_964481735.1 uncultured Thermoanaerobaculia bacterium | reverse complement strand
TTGGAACGATCCGAACGCCAACGAGACCGGCTTCCGCCTCGAGCGCTCGACCGACGGCGCGAGTTGGGCGCCGGTCGCGACGCTCGGCGCGAACGACACGAGCTATTTCGACGGCAGCGGGCTCTCGCCCGCGACGCTCTACTACCACCGGCTGGTGACCCTCACCCCGGCCGACGCGCACGTCTCCAACCTCACCGCGACCTCGACCTTCCCGGCGAGCGCCGCGAAGACCTGCCTCGATCTCCTCGCGCAGCCTGCGACCAGTTGGGCCTTCACCCCGTCCGCCGCCTGGAACGGCACGCACTGGGGGGTTGCCTGGTACGGCCGGGAGACTTCCACTCAGGACGAGATCTATTTCCGGAGCCTCGACGCGACGACGCTCGCGCCCGCGGGCCCGCAAGTGAGAGTCAGCGCCTCGGCCGCCGGGGCCGATCGGATCCGCACCACCAAGCCGGTTCTCGCCTGGAGCGACCCTCTGCCTCCCGACTCACCGCATTGGGGGGTCATCTGGACCGAGGGGCTCCCCGGAGAGCCGGGCACTCCGCTCACCAACACGACCTTCTTCTCTCTCCTCGAGCCGGACGGCAGCGTGGCGCGGGGCGGCGTGCGGATCTCCTCCTCGACCGACAGCCACCCCTGGGAGGACGGGCAGCCGCCGGTTCTCGACTGGGACGGCACACATTGGGGCTTCTTCGATCTCGCCTTCGCGAGCCCGCCGATGCTCGACCTCGTCTACCGTCGCCTCGACGCCGACGGCGACGTCGTGCTCGGTCCCGTCACCGTCGTCGCGCCGGCGACGGCGCACGTCTCCGACGTCGCTGCCGCGTGGAACGCGGCGAGCAGCAAGTACGGCATCTTCTGGCACGAGATCGAGAACGACGACATCGACCTCTACTTCCAGGTCATGGAGGAGTCGACCGGCGCGCTCGAAGGGAGCGCGACCCACCTCGACGACTACTTCTCCTACGTCGGAACCTGGGGCGGAACCGTGGTGGCCGACGGCACCGGGTGGGCGGTCGCCTGGGTCGACGCCGAGTACGACCCGGAGGTCGGCTACCTCGGGATCACCTGGATGCGGCGCTTCGACAGCGCCGGCGTTCCGCTGGGGCCCGCGATGCGTCTCTCCGACGATCCGGTGGCGGACGGCGGAATGCCCTACCTGGCGCGCCGTCCCACCGGTTTCGCCACCTTTGGCGGCTGCGGCGCCGCGCCGCGGGAAATCTGCCGCTTCGAGACGGATTTGAGCGGCAACCGCATCGGGGGTTTGGAGCCCATGACGCCGGCCGATGGATTCCATTCGCTGATCTACGACGTCGCCTCCAACGGCAGCGACCTCCTTGTCGTCTTCGAAGATCGCGTGGGTGGTGCTCTCGACCTCGGCGGAGTGCTCGTGCCGGTCGCCGACGGCTCGACCCCGGGGCCGGTCATCGCGCTGTCGTCGGGACACGATTCGACCAACGCACCGCTCTCAGGCGCCCGCGTGGTGCCGCTCGGCGGCGGATTCGCGGCGCTCTGGACCGATCGGACGAGCGGCACGATTCTGCTCCAGGGCAAGATCTGGGACGGCTCGGGGGCGCTGTCGGCTACGCTCTCGCCGCTCACCTCGACGCCGTCGCGCGGCATGGCGTTCGCCGCGACATCGGTGGGCGCAGAGTTCGCCGTGGTCTGGCGTGACGTTTCGACCAACGATCTCTGGTTCGCGCGCTACGACGCCACCGGCTCGCCGGTCGCGGCCGAGACGTCGGTGTCGACGATCGGCACTTCCACCAACCTCGCCATGGAGTTCTCCGGCGCGGCCTATGGGCTGCTCTGGCCGCGTGGCGGGGGTCTCAACTTCTTGCGCGTCGCACCCGACGGCACTCCGCTCGGCGCCGACCTGTTGATTCCCGTCGGCAGCGTGGGCGGGTCGGCACCGCAGATCAAGTGGACGGGTGGAGGCTGGGCCATCATCTGGCGGCACCCCGACAACAGCCTCCACTACACCTTCCTCGCTCCGGACGGAACGCCCCTCGTGCTCGACACCCAGATCACCACGGCCGTCCAGCCGGACGTCGCCGTGGCGTACCATCTGATCTGGACGGGCCTGGACCTCGGCCTCGTCTGGTCGGAGCTCCGCGACCTCGATCCGCCGCTCGACGACATCTACTTCGTCCGCCTGAACCTCGACGGCACCCTGGCCTATCCGCCGGTCACTGCGGTCTCGACGCCGCAACGCGACGTGGCTCCCGCGCTCTATTGGACCGTCGGCGACAGCCGCTTCCACTTGGTGCACGCGCCGGGAGGCCTCGTCGGCATCCGCGAGATCGCGCTCCAGACCGACGGCACGGTCTTGCCGGGCGAGCGCTGGTGGACCAATCGAAACCTCGTTTCGCTCGCCTGGAACGGTGTGACCCTCGGTTACGTCGTCGCCGTGGAAGGAATCCAGTACTTCGAAACCGGCGAGTGCGTCACCGCCGACGCGACGCCGCCCCCCTGTCCCGACCTTTCGGTCGGCTCGTTCGACAACCTGGTGCGGCTCGACTGGGATCCGGTCAGCGATCCGGAATCGAGTGTCTTCCGCTACCACGTCTACCGGGACGGCTTGGCGCTCGGAAAGACCTGGGCAGCAACGACGCTCTTCGACGACGGCGGCTTCGGCATCGGCGCGACGCACAGCTATCAGGTGCGCGCCATGAACGGCGCCTGGATGGAGTCCGACGCCTGCCCGACCCTCGCCTTCTCGACGACCCCCGGCGACGCCAACGGCGACGGTGTCTACAACACGGCGGACATCTTCTACCTGATCAACTTCTTCTTCGCCGACGGACCGCCCCCGCTGGGCAATGCCGACGCCAACGGCGACAACAACGTCACCGTGACCGACATCTTCTACATGATCAACAACATCTTCTCCGGCGGACCGGATCCGGTCCCGGTCGGCGGCGGTGGGGTCGAGCTCGCGGCGCCTCGCGAGCGCGACTTCGCGGCCGGCCCCGGGCTCGCCTCCGCCGCGGCTCCGGCGCCACAGGTCCGCTCGCGCCTCCTCCTCGGCTCCGCCTCCGCCGCACCGGGAGCGACCGTCCGCATCCCCATCGACCTCGTCGATCGTCCCGGCACCCCGCTCGGCCCCGAGCGCCCCTTCGGCGAACGCGTCCAGGCTCTCGCGCTCGCCGTCGCCTGCTCGCCCTGCGACGGCATCGCCGCGCTCGAACTCGAACCCGCCGGGCCGCTCGCCCGCTTCGAGCCCCGCTTCGCGAGCTTCCCCACCCGACCCGGACACGCCGCTCTCGTCGCCACCTACGACGAGCTCGACGCCCCGCTGTTCAACGGCCTCGCCTCGAGCCGGCTCCGCCAGCGCATCGCCACCCTCGTCGTCCACATCGCTCCCACCGCGCCGCTCGGCGCGACCCTCGACCTTAGGCTCGACCCCGGCACCACCATGCTCTCCAACCAGGGCGGCACCACCTACGAAAACGTCCCCAACGGCTGGCTCGAGCTCGCCGACGGACGACTCACCGTCGGCGCCAAACCCACCCTCGATCGGCCATGAAGGCGCTCGTCGCAAGTCTCGTCCTCCTCCTCGGGCCCACCGGCGGCCCGTTCGCCCTTGCCCAGGATCTCCTCGGCGTCGGCGAGATCGAGGGCCTGCCCGGGCAGACGCGCAACGTCCCGGTGACCATCCGGGACGTTTCCGGAACTCTGCTCGACGAGGGCGACGGCTTCGACGTCGAGATCCAGGGCTTCGCCTTCCGGGTCGATTTCGCGCCGGCCCAGCACGTCAGCGCGGTCACCTTCGTCCAGGCGGGGGTGACCGCGGCGCACACGGCGGTCTTCCCGGTCATCATCGTCAATCCGGATCACGTCATCGTGCTGCTGAGCTTCGACGAGACCACCGACCCGCTCGCCTTCACCCTGGACGCGCCGGCGCCCGGCAACCTCGTCGGTCTGCTGCGCTTCACTCTCTCCGCCGGAGCCCCGCTCGGCACTCTGATCGGCCTCACCCTCGACCCGACGAGCGCGACGCTGGTCAACCACTCCGCGACCCTCTCCGAGACTCTGGCGAACGGTCACCTCGCGATCGACGACGGTTGGCTGCTGCTCGACGACGCGATCCTCTCCGACGGCTTCGAGAGCGGTGACTTCTCCGGCTGGTCGTCGGTGGTGGGGGGCTGAAGGCGGGGTCCAGCAGCTAGAGCAGGGTGACTTCGCGGGTCGAGGCGGCCACCACGAAGCAGCGCTCGGTGTTGGCCGACGGATCGGCCGGCACGACGAAGAAGCCCGGCCGGCCCGGCTGATAGCCCTGGGTCGTGCCGACCATCACCTCGCCGTCCTGGAAGACGACCCGGATCTTGCGCCCGATCGGCGGCCGCGACGGGTCGAATTCGTTGCGCTTCTTGTGCTGCGGGTCGCCCGCGAAGTCGCGCACGAAGAAGATCGCCTTGAGGTCGGCCACCCGCACCACGACCGGCGACCCTCCTTCGTGCGGCTCGACGTGAAAAGCGTCGCGGGTCGGGAGGAAGTCGCTCGTCGAGCCCTTGAGCATCCTGCCGTCCCGAAAGCGCGCGACCACCCGGTTTCCCGCCACCTCAGCCCCCTTCGCGTTCCGAAGTCGCACCATGTTATCCGAGCCGCCGCCGGAGCTAAGATCCAGCCCAACCATGGAAAAGAAACGATTTCTCTTCGTCTCGCTCGCCGGCCTGATCGGCGACATCGCCTGGCAGGTGGTCAAGGAAGGGCACGAAGTCCGCTACTTCATCGATGCCGTCGACGAGCGGGATCTCGCCGACGGCTTCGTCCCCAAGACCGACGACTGGGAAGGGCACGTCGAGTGGGCCGACGTGATCGTCTTCGACGACACCCTCGGCCAGGGGACGAAGGCCCAGGCGCTGCGCCAGCAGGGCAAGGCCGTGGTCGGCGGGACACCGTACACCGACCGGCTCGAGGACGACCGCAGCTTCGGCCAGGAGGAGCTCAAGAAGGCGGGGGTCAACATCATCCCCTACCGCGAGTTCACCGACTTCGACGAGGCCATCCAGTTCGTGCGCGACAATCCGACGCGCTACGTGATCAAGCCGTCCGGCGAGGCGCAGAACGTCAAGCGACGGCTCTTCGTGGGCGAGGAGGACGACGGCGCCGACGTGGTCAACGTCCTCGAGGCCTACAAGAAGACGATCGCCGACAAGATCCCGGTCTTTCAGCTCCAGAAACGGATGGCCGGCGTCGAAGTGGCGGTCGGGGCCTTCTTCAACGGTTCGCGCTTCGTCACCCCGATCAACATCAACTTCGAGCACAAGAAGCTCTTTCCCGGCAACCTCGGCCCGTCGACCGGCGAGATGGGCACCGCGATGTTCTGGACCGAGCCCAACCGGCTCTTCTTCCAGACCCTCGCCAAGATGGAGACGCTGCTCGCCAAGGAGCGCTACGTCGGATACATCGACCTCAACTGCATCGTCAACGCCAACGGCATCTATCCGCTCGAGTTCACCTCGCGCTTCGGCTATCCGACGATCTTCATCCAGCAGGACGGGATGACCACCCCGATCGGCGAGTTCTTCGCCGCCCTCGCCCACGGCGACGACCCGAAGCTCAAGGTGAAGAGCGGCTATCAGGTCGGCGTGCGCATCATCGTTCCGCCCTATCCGTTCGACGATCCGGCGACCTTCGACTCGCTCTCCAAGGACGCGGTGATCTACTTCAAGCGGCCTTCGACCGACGGCGTGCACATCGAGGACGCCAAGCTGGTGAACGGCCAGTGGCTGGTGGCCGGCTCTTCCGGGGTCGTGCTCACCGTGGTGGGCTCCGGGCCGACCATGAAAGCCGCCCAGCAGCAGGCCTACTCGCGAGTCAAGAACATCCTGATCCCCAACATGGCCTATCGCGACGACATCGGAGACCGCTGGTTCGAGGACTCCGACCGCCTGTTCAGCTGGGGCTACCTGCGCCGCACCTGAGCGGCCGGCCGCCATGCTCCCGCTCGAGATGTCCTCCTCCTCCCCCGCGATCCGCCGGTGCGGCCGCGCGGGGTTCGCGGCCTGCGGGCTGGCGGCGATCCTCGGATTCGCCGGCCGGGCCGCCGCCGACCCGATCGACGACTACCTCCGCGGCGAGATGGCGCGTCGCAAGATCCCCGGCCTGGCGCTCGCCGTGGCGCGCGACGGGCGGATCGAACGGGTTTCTTCCTACGGCCTCGCGCACGTCGAAACCGCCTCCCCGGTCACCGCCGAATCGATCTTCGCGATCGCCTCGCTCGACAAGCAGGTCACCGCCTGCGGCGTGCTGCGCGCCGCCGAGCTCGGCAAGTTGACCCTCGACGATGCGATCACCCAGTGGGTCGACGTCCCCTTCGCCGGCGTGACCCTCGGCCACCTGCTGTCGCACACCTCGGGGCTGCCCGACGAGGTCGCGGGCTCGATCGAGGGCCGGTTCTTCACCGACTACACGAGCGCCCAGCTCCTGGCGACGGTCGCCGGCCTCACGCCGCTCGCCCCGCCCGGGCACCGCTTCGCCTACTCCGATGCCGGACTCTTCCTCGCCCAACTGGCGACCGAGCGCGCGGCCGGAGAGCCCTGGTGGGACTTCATGCGGCGCGAGCTCTTTGCTCCCGCCGGCATGGCGAGCCCGTTGTCGATGACGCCGGGAGCGCTCATCCCGCATCGTGTCTCGGCCTACACGCTCTCCGAGGCCGGCGAGCTCGTGCGCGACCGCCGGCTCGATCTCGACTTCGGTCCGCTCTACAGCGACCTCGGAATGACCGTGGGGGACTTCGCCCGCTTCCTCGCGGCGCAGGATCTGGGGCGTCCGCTCGCGGCGGCGAGCGTCGCGCGCCTCACCTCGTCGACCCGCCTGGCCGACGGCCCTCCGGCGAGCGAGCTCTTCCAGTGGAGCCGCTACGGCCTCGGCGTCGGTCTCGACAGCTGGCGCGGCGAGCCCGTCACCCTGCACTCGGGGCACAGCGGGGTCGGCTTCGCGCGCTTTCCCGCGCGGCGACTGTCGGTGGTCGTCTTCACCAATCTCGAGCACCCGGCGGGGAGCGATCCGGTCGGCTTGGCGCTCGGGGTCGCGGGTCTCGCGGAGCCGGCGCTCGCCGTCGCACCGCTGCCGGCGCTGCCGGTCGCGCCGGCGGACCTCGCGGCGGCGCGACCCGAGTACGAGGAGCTCCTGTCGGGCCGACCCGATCTCGCGCGTTACGCCGGGCATCTGGCGGCCGCCGCCTGGGAAGGGGCGGCGGGACTCGCCGGACGGGCGCCTCGCCTGGGCGCTCTGATCGCTTTCGAGCTGCTCGACGAGGCGCCGGTCGACGGCGCGCCGACCCGCCTCTGGCGCGCCCGCCACGCCAACGGGACGATCTACTGGCGGGTCAGCCGCGACGCCGCGGGCAAGATCGATCGCGCCGTCTGGTGGCATCTCTGATCAGGACATCTGTTCGCGGTGGCGATCGGCGGGGGAAGGCTCCGTCGCGCTCCGGCTCGCAACGCTTTGCGAGGCGCGTCGCGTCTCCTCCGCCTTCCCCCTCCGATCGCGGGCACGGCGGACGCTCCGTTGGTGTCCGGACCGACGGCGTCTTCCCCGAACGGCCGCCGGAGCCTAGGGAAGCCGGAGCAGACGCCGCGCGAAGTCGAACGCGTTGGGCGGCACGGCATGCGGGAACCCGGGCAGCCGCTCCACCGTGACCTCGGCGCCCATCGCCGCGAAGCTCGCCGCGCTCTCGGCGACGCGTGACCAGGGCACGTGCGGGTCGGGGTCGCCCGCGCCGAAGTAAGCGGGCATGCCGGAGAGGTCTCCGAGCGCTGCAAAGCGGGTCCCCGGCGGCCCGATGCGGCCGCCCACCGCCGCCACCAGCCCGCCGTAACGCCGCGCGCTCTGCGCCGCGAACTCGCTCGCCAGGCAGGCGCCCTGCGAGAAGCCGAAGAGCACGACGCGCTCGGCCGGAACGCCGTCGAGCGCGAGCTCCTCGACGAGCTCGCCGACCCGCGCGAGCGCCGAGCCGAGCCAGGGCTCGTTGGCGGCGAGCGGCGCGAGGAAGCTCTGCGGATACCAGGTGCCGTGGCGCGCCTGCGGCGCGAGGAAGGCGACCTCCGGCAGCTCGCCGAGCTCGGCGACGAGCGGGGCGAGGATCCCCTCCGCAGTCGCGCCGCGGCCGTGCAGGGCGACGACGGCGGCGCGCGCGGCGCCGCGCGGGGCGCCCGCTTCCACGCACCGGCCGCTTTGGTGCAAGGTCATGGATGGGCCCCCGCCGGCGGCACCAGCGGCGGCAGGACGGCCTCGATCTCGGCGCGCTGCGGCTCGAGCCAGGGCGGCAGCACCAGCGACTCGCCGAGCCGCTCCGGGGCTTCGTCCACCGCGAAGCCGGGACCGTCGGTCGCCAACTCGAAGAGCACGCCTCCGGGCTCGCGGAAGTAGACCGAGCGGAACCAGAAGCGATCGATGACCGGGGTCGCCTGCCCGCCCGCTTCGCCCACCGCGGCGCGCACCGCCAGTTGATGCGCCTCGTCGTCGACCCGCCAGGCGAGATGGTGGATCGCGCCGACCCCCCAGGCGCCGCGCGACTCGCCCGGCGCCTCCGCGAGGTCGACGAAAGTCCCCGAGCCGCCGTCCGCGACCGCGTAGCGCTGCCATCCCGCCTCGCTCGCCAAGGGACGGAAACCGAGCGCGCCGGTCAGGAAAGCGATCGTCGTCGCGAGCTCCCGCTCACGCAGCCGCGCACCGTGCAGGCCGCGGATCTGCCGGTCGGCCGGCACCGGGCTCGCCTCCCAGGGCGTGAACGGTCGGGCGAGCGCGCTCGCGCTCTCGACCAGCGCCAGCGGCTGCCCGTGCGGGTCGCGCAGGGCGAGCGTCGGCTCGCCGAAGCGCGGCTCGAGGCTGCCGAGCTCGGCGCCGTAGCGCTCCAGGCGCGCCGCCCAGAAGTCGAGCGCGCCCGGCGGCACCGCGAGCGAGACCTCGCTCGCCAGTCCGTGCCCGCGGCGGGAGGGCGCGAGATGCGCCCAGGGGAAGAAGGTGAGATCGGTTCCCGGACGCCCCTCCGCGTCGGCGTAGAACAGGTGGTAGGTGCCGGGATCGTCCTGGTTGACGCTCTTCTTGACCAGCCGCATGCCGAGCACCCCGGCGTAGAAGTCGAGGTTCTCCTGCGCCGGGCCGGAGATCGCGGTGACGTGGTGGAGTCCGCTGACGGAACGAGCTGCGCGCATGGTGACCGCCTTTCGTTCCCACCGTAACAGTTGACTAGTCAATAATTATTCCCGGGCCGGATCGGGCGCGAAGACGAACCGCCCCCAGCGCTCCGGGCGGTGCATGTCGATCAGCCCCTGCGGTGACCAGACCCAGTTGTCCTCCGGGACGCCGCCGGCCTTGCGATAGCCCTCCCCCTGGCGCTCGAGCTGCCACTCGACGCGCGAGAAGTTGACCCGCCAGGCGGTGCCGGCGCTGGGCGGCTGGCGATCGCCGCCGGGCGGAACGAAATCGGCCCAGGGGATCGCGAGCTCGACGGTCCAGCCGCGATCGCGGTCGCGCGCGTCGTTGAGCGTGCCGTCGAGCGCGATACCGACCGCGAGGCCCGTGGCGTGCCAGCCGTTGTCGGCCCGCCCGCCGCGATGGTACGGCCGGTCGAGCGCGAGGTCCCAGATCGTGCCGAGCGCGTTCACCTCGAGCTCGAAGTAGTGATCCCCGTCGCCGTCGGGATCGAGGAAGAGCTCGAAATCGTGATCCTGATAGATCACCGCGTCGCGCTCGCCGAGCGTCGCCCAGAGATCGGGCTCCTCGAGCTCGGCAGCGACGTAGAGGAAACGCTCGTCCCACAGGGCGCGGAAGCGGGTCGTGTAGCGCGGCGCCGGGCGCTCGCCCCCCGCGATGTCGACGAAGGTCTCGCTCCAGGGCGCGCGCCCCCAGGACGCCTCGTCGAGGCGTCCGTCGATCACGAGCGGCGCGACGGCACGCTGGCAGAGATACTCGCGCGGCGGCTCCGCTGCCGCCAGCGCGACGACGCCCAGGATCCAGCCGAGCCTCACGGGCCCGCGCCTTGCCGCGCCTCACCGACGGTGGGAGCCCAGGGCTCGAACCAGGCGTCGGCGAACGCGAAGAGCAGGGCGGCGAGCGCAAGGAGCAGCGCGCCTTCGCCCGCGCCCAGCACGTGGTAGCGCTTCTGGGCCCACTCCGCGAAGGTCCAGAACGCCGGCGGCGGAGCTCCGCGATCGAGCAGCAACCAGGCGCCGGCCGCCGCCGGACCGGGCGTCCGGGCGATCCGGCCCGTCGCCGCGAGGACACCTCCGAGCGCGAGCGCGCCCATGGCGACCGCGAGCGCGAACGACCCGGCCCGCCGCCAGCGGGGCGCCGCGCGCGCCACGCCGAGCCCGAGCGCCGCGGCGGCGAGCACTCCCCCGAGCGCCGCGCCGACCGCGTTGAGCAGGATGTCGTTGAAGTCGAGGTAGATCCCCCAATCGCGATGCAGCACCCAGAACTGGTAGCCCTCGTCGAGCACGCCGACCAGCGTCGCCCAGATCATCGTCGTCCCCACCCGGCCGATCACCGGCAGGAGCAGCAGGACGAGCAGCGCGTACTGCACGAAATGCACCCCCTCGCTCACCACCGAGATCAGCAGCACCTGGCTCGCCGTGAGCGCCGCGGCGACCAGCAAGCTCCAGACGAGGAGAGACCGCCGGACCGCCGGGCGACGGCAACCGCGCACGATCAGCGTCACCATGCCGATCAGCGCCGCCAGGCCGAGCGCGCCGACCAGGGCGACGAAACGCACGCGGCCGAGGGCCTGTTGGAGCCGGAGAACACCGCCGTTGACCACCTCGTGCGGCAGGATGGTGGCCAAGCCGTAGGCGAGCGCGAGGACGATCGCGACCCGGCGATGACCGGCCAGCCAAACCAGCCCGCGCGCGATCACGGCGCGAGCGCGCCCCGCTCGTTCGACCCGATCTCGAAGATCACCACCTCGCCCACCGGCTGGCCGTCGCGCAGCAGCGCCGCGGTCGGCGAGTTGAAGCGCTGCACGAAGGCCGGGCTCGCCGGCAGCGGCACGCAGGGGACGGCCGGATCGAGCCCCACCAGCCGGAAGCGCGCCGGATCCCGACCGGCGAGCCAGGAGCTCGCGACGGCGAGGCTCGGGTACTCGCTCAGCCGCACCATCTCGGGCGGGTACCCGGAAGCGCCCGGCGCGATCTCGGCGACGTAAGCCGGTCCGCGAGGCACGTAGCCCCGGCCGCCGAAGAGGTAGAGGCGCACCAGGAGCGTGCGGTAGTACTCGGGATAGAACAGCGTGCGCGACTCGTCGCCTCCCGTCGCGGAGCGCACCCGCACGCGTTCGAGGAAGCTCTCCGGAGGCTCCGCCGCCCACTCGGCGATCGCGCGGACCTTGCCCGACGCTCTGCTGGCGCCGCGGCGGACGAGCAGTGGCAACTCGTCATCGAGCGCGAGGTAGCGCGCTCCGAGCCGATCGGCCGCAGCGAGCGCCGCCGCGTCGTCCGTCGCGAGCAGGAGACGCGCCACTTCGCTCGCCCCGGCCTGGGTCGGGTTGGCGATCGGGACGCGCCGGGCGCGCTGCAGGATCCAGTAGCCATAGTCCCACCAGGCCGCCACGCCGTAGCTCGATCGTGGCGCCTCGGGATCTCCCCGGCGAGCCGGCCGCCGATAGGCCGCCGGGTCGGCGAACGGCTCGGGCGTCGCGCTCCGCAGCCAGTCGAGGGCCGATCGCCAATCGGCATCGAGCTCGGCCGGCGCGCCCGAGCGCTCGATGGCCGCCGGCAGACCGGGCAGCAGCACGAGGGCCGCGGCCCCCGCGCCGAGCAGGCCGCGGCCGAGGCGCTCGCGGACTCCGCCGCGAGGGGGCGGGGCGAGCTCGAGCAGCCCGGCGAGCGCCCACGCGGCGGCGAGCGCCGCGGGAACCACGAGGTAGTAGAGGAAGCGGTTCTGCCCCCAGGTGAAACCGGCGAGGCCGATCGTCCAGAGGGCCAGCAGGAGATTCTCTCGCCGGCCGCGGACGAGCCCGCTCCACAACCAGACGCCGGTGGCGAGCGGCAGCAGGAATCCCGCCACGCCGAGCTCCTGCCAGGCGGTGAGCCCGAGCGGTCCGAGGGCGGCCACCGGAGCCATCTCGCTCACCCTGCCCGCGACACCGTGCCCGGGCAGGACCCGCGCCAGGTCGACCGCGAGCTCGCTCCACAGCACCGGCGCGAGGCGCGCGAGCGCCGCGAGGGCACCCGCCAGGCCGAGCGCCGGCAGCGCCAGAGCGAGGAGACGCCGGCGCGGCGCGGCGCGGGTCGCCCGCGCGACGGCCCAGAGCGTCAACGTGCCGGCCGCCAGCGCGCCGGCCGCGAGGAGATTACGCCGCGGCACGGTGATGCCGTCGTAGGCGAGCGCCACCAGGGCGAGCGCGAGTCCCGACGCCGGCAGCGCCAGCTCGGCGATCCAGGTCAGCGGGCGGCCGGACGCCACGTCGATCGCGTACTGCAACGCGATCCAGCCGGCGAGCAGCAGGACCAGCGCGGCGCCACCCACCCAGGCGAGCAGGTAGAGGCCGAGCGCGAGCCCGGCGGCGAGCCCCCAGGCGCGGCGCCCCCGGCCGGCATCGGCGTGGGTGAGCCCGGCGGTCAGCGCGGTGAGCAGGAGCGTCGAGAGCAGCACTTCGAGGACATGGTGATCGACGAAGCCGAGCAGCGAGCGGCTCAGGAACTGCCCGGGAAGCGACGCGACGGCCGCTGCCGCGAGCAGCGCGGCCGGCTCGCCCCAGCGCCGGCGGGCGAGCGCCGCGACCGGCCAGAGGGTGAGCGCCGCGAGCACCGGCGGCGCCAACGCCGCCGAGATCGCCACCTGTCGCGGGGTCGGCGACCCGAGACCGGCAAGGAGCGCCGCGCCGGCGACCAGCCAGTCGAGCAGCGGCGCGAGCGGCACGTCGCCCCCCGCGGGATGACGCAGGAAGGGATCGAAACGAAAGCGTTCCGGGAAATTCGCCACCTGGTGCTCGATCGCCCGCAGGTGGTACCAGGGATCGATCTCGCGCAGCACGACGCCGTCCGCACCGGGCCCCGCGAAGACCTCGCCGGCGCCCGGTGCGACCCGCAGCGCGAGCGCCGCGGCGGCGAGGGCGAGGAGACCCAGCGCGAAGCGGTGGCGGGCGAGACGAGGGACGTTCATGCGGAGGGGCGAGCGGCGGGCAGACTAGCAGAGCTAGACTCGTCGGGCGCCGGGCGCACCGAGGGAGGGTGGAATGACGAGCTCATGGACGCGACGCGAGCTGCTGTCGACGATCGGCGGCGCGGCGGCAGCCGCCGCGGTCGCTCCGGCGCGCGCCGAGCCCTCCGGCGGGGCCGCTCCCGACCGGCTCCGGCCGCCCTGCGCCGTCGCCACCGCGAATCTGCATCGCTTCAAGAACGGCGGCGAGCGGACTGGGATCGAGACCTGCTTCGCCGAGCTCGTGCGCGGCGCGGATCCCCTGGCCGCGGTGGTCGCCGGGATCGAGATCTGCGAGCTCGACCCCGAGGAGACGAGCGTGGGCTTCGGCGGCCTGCCCAACGCCGACGGCGTGGTCGAGCTCGACGCCTCGCTGATGCACGGCGGACGGCGGCGCGCCGGCGCGGTCGCCGCGCTGCAGGGGGTGCGCAATCCGTCGCGCGTCGCGCTCGCGGTCGCCGACTCGACCGACCACCATCTGCTCGCCGGCGAGGGTGCACGCCAGTTCGCCCGCCGCATGGGCTTCCGGATCGAGGAGGATCTCAACACCGAGACCTCGCGCCGCCTCTGGCTCGAATGGAAGCGGCGGCTCGATCCCGAGCATTGGCTCGACCCGGAGCGGCGCTCGGAGGCCGCCGAGCGGGCGCGCGAGAGCATGATCGCCGACGCCCTGCTCGACCCGCTGCACCTCCAGGGGACCTGCCATCTGAGCGTGCTCGACGCCCAGGGCGTGCCGGCGGGCGGCACCTCCACCAGCGGGCTCGCCTGGAAGATCCCCGGCCGGGTCGGCGACTCGCCGATCCTCGGCGCCGGGCTCTACGTCGACGGAGCGGTGGGCTCGGCCGGCTCGACGGGACGCGGCGAAGCGAACCTCGAGAGCCTGTCGTCGTTCTGGATCGTCGAGGAGATGCGGCGCGGCGCGCATCCGAAAGACGCCGCGATGGCGGCGCTCCGGCGGATCGTCGAGCGCAACGACGCGGCGCGCTTGCGCCTGGCCGATGGCCGACCGAAGTTCAATCTGCAGTTCTACGCCCTCGACCGGGCCGGCCGCTTCGCCGGGGTCTCGCTCTATCGCGCCTCCGGCGCCGCGGTGGCGCGCTACGCCACCGCCGACGCCACCGGCGTGCGGCTGCTCGAGTGCGAAGCGCTCTTCGAGCGCCGGTCCGACGAAGCGGGTTGAGCTGTCGCGGGAAAAAACGACAGGGGAGGCCACGTCGGCCTCCCCTGGTGGATCGCGGCTTCCCGGAGGGCTCACTCGGCGTTGGGGCCTTCAGGGCCCGGGCTCCTCGGTCGCGCTGCTTTCCTCGTACCGTCGGAGCGTGATCGCTAAGCTGTCCTCCGGAGCCGCTCGGCGCCCTCTGCGCCTTCCGCCGTCGCGGCGTCGGGCCTCGAGGGCTGTCGCTGGTCCGGTGGCGTCATCTCGTCGCGACCTCCATGACGTCGTTGCCTCGCGAAGCAAGGCGACCGTACGCCCCCTTCACGCGCCTGTCAATCCCTCGCTCGCGCCACGCCAGCACCGTGCAACCCCGGGGCCAGCGATGCTCTCGGACCATGCGGCCGCGCGGCTCGGCGCGCCCAGACGACTCTTCCCACGCCGTGCTCGCTCGGGTAGCCTTGCCGAATTCTCGGAGGATGCCGATGCGCCCGACGACGACCGACGCGCCGTTGCAGCTCGATCCGCCCGCGGCTCCGAATCAGGGGCTCGGCGGCATGGTGTCGACGCTCGTCGGCTCGGAAATCCTGCGCATCGCCGCCGAGGTCCGCGCGCTCGCGGCGACCGGCCGGCCGGTGCTGAACCTGACGGTCGGCGATTTCGCGCCGCAGCACTTCCGCATCCCGCGCGAGCTCGAAGCGGCGATCGGTCGCGCTCTCGCCGCCGGGCAGACCAACTACCCCCCCTCGGACGGTCTGCCGGAGCTGCGCCGTGCGATCCTCGCGTTCTACCGCTCGCAGCTGGCGCTCGACTATCCACTCGAGTCGGTGCTCGTCGCCGGCGGCGCCCGGCCCCTGATCTACGGCCTCTATCGCGCGCTGCTCGACCCCGGCGACACGGTCGTCTACCCGATTCCGTCCTGGAACAACAACCACTACTGCCACCTGGCGGGAGCCCGCGGCATCGCGGTCGACACGCGGAGCGAGGACGGATTCCAGCCCACCGCGGCGGCGCTCGCGCCGCATCTCGCCGACGCCCGGCTGCTCACCCTCAACAGCCCGCTCAACCCGGCGGGCACCGGCCTGCGCCACGAGGAGCTGGCGGCGATCGCCCGTCTCGTGGTCGAGGAGAACCGGCGGCGGGGCCCGGGGGCGAAGCCGCTCTTCCTGCTCTACGACCAGATCTACTGGCTGATCGCCGACGACTCGGCGCCGCACGCGACGCCGGTCGAGCTGGTGCCGGAGGTGGCGCCCTTCACGGTGATGATCGACGGGATCAGCAAGGCGTTCGCGGCGACCGGCCTGCGCGTCGGCTGGGCGCTCGGTCCGCCGTTCCTGATCGCGCGGATGAAGGACCTGCTGGGGCACGTCGGCGCCTGGGCGCCACGCCCCGAGCAGGCGGCGACCGCCGAGCTGTTCGCCGACGTCGAGCTCACCCTGCGGCTGGCGCGCGCGGTGCGCGACGGCGTCGACCAGCGCCTCGCGGCGCTCGATCGCGGTCTCACCGCGCTCGCCCAACGGGGATTCCCGGTGCGGCACCTGCCACCGGCCGGCGCGCTCTACCTCTCGGCGCAGTTCGACCTGCGCCCGCGTTTCGCCGACAACCGCGCGATCCGCAAGTACCTGCTGGAGGAGGCCGGATTCGCGGTCGTTCCCTTCCACGCCTTCGGCACCGCCAACGACAACGCCTGGTTCCGGCTCTCCGCCGGCGCGGTCGGCGTCGACGAGATCCCGCCGGCGATCGAGCGGGTGGCCGCGGCGCTGGAGAAGCTCTGACACCAGCGCCGTCCGGCGGCCGGCGCGCTCAGCGCTTCTTGGCGAAGCCGGTGACCACCCAGCTGCCGGAGCGCTCGTCCTTGCG
>CAYZWR010000079.1:0-16214 GCA_964481735.1 uncultured Thermoanaerobaculia bacterium | reverse complement strand
CGCGAAGGGCTCTCCTTCCTCTTTCCCGGTCAGCTCTGGATGGTTTACGAGTAGGATTCCAGGTAGTCGACTCGACGCATCGGGAGCGAGACCATGGCCGACGTGACGCGACGAATCGGGTTGTCGTTGGGGGCGGATCTGTGCTGGCCGATCTGCTACGAGGAGATCCTCAAGCGACTGAAGCTGGCGCTGCCGATCGGCGGCGATACGGTGCGGTTCGAGGTGGAACGGGTGACGATCGAGCCGTTCGATCTCAAGCAACCGGTGCGCTACGACGTCGTGCTCGACCGGCTCACCCACTGGTACCACACCTCGCGCGAGTGGATCAAGAAAGCGGTCGTGATGAACGACCTCTACGTGCTCAACAACCCGTGGTCGATCCAGGCCAACGAGAAGCACACCACCTACTGCGCGATGATGCGCCTGGGCCTGCCGGTGCCCGACACCTGGATGCTGCCGCCCAAGGAGTACGAGCCGGCGCCCGATCTGCAGGTGACGCTCGACCGCTACGCCCGCCTCTTCGACCTCGGGAAGGTCGGCGAGCAGCTGGGCTATCCGGCGTTCATCAAGCCGTTCGACGGCGGCGCCTGGGTGGGGGTCTCGAAGGTGGCGAGCGGCGAGGAGCTGGCGAAGGCCTACGACGGCGCCGGCAAGCGGATCATGCACCTGCAGAAGGCGGTCGACCCCTTCGATCTCTTCGTCCGCGCGATCGGCGTCGGGCCGCAGGTGCACCTGATGAAGTACGACCCCGCGGCGCCGCTCCACGACCGCTACAAGGTGGCCTTCGATTTCGTCACCGCCGAGGAGTGGCAGCACATGGCGAATCTCTGCCTGACCATCAACGCCTTCTTCGGTTGGGACTTCAACTCCTGCGAGGCGCTGCGCCAGCAGGGGGTCTTCTACCCGATCGACTTCGCCAACGCCTGCCCCGACTCGCAGGTCACGTCGCTCCACTTCCACTTCCCCTGGCTGGTCAAGGCCAAGCTCAAGTGGTCGCTCTTCGTCGCGGCGACGCGGCGCAAGATGCGCAAGAACCTCGACTGGGAGCCCTTCTTCGAGGTCGCGGCGAGCGGGGCACCCTTCCGCGAGCGGCTGGCGCAGTATGCCCGCATCGCCCACCAGCGCTTCGAGAGCGACCGCTTCGTCGAGTTCTGCGCCGAGCACCTGCCGCACCTCGACGACGTGGCCTGGGAGTTCTTCGGCTCCGAGGTCGCCAAGGACGCGGTGCGGAAGAAGGTGGCCGCGCTCTTCCCCGCGCACGAGGTGGAGAAGTTCACCGAGCACTTCTGGGGACTGGTCCAGTTCTGGCGCAAGACCGAGGCGGAGTACCTCGGCCAGGCTCCGGTCCCCCCGCCGATGTGAGCCGGGGGGCCCCGCCGCTCGAGACGGGTGGGGCGGGGGATGGCGGCGCCGGCTACGGCGAGGTCAGCGACCAGGCGTCGGTGCTGTTCGTCTCGAAGCCGTCGGAGAAGATCGACACCTCGAAAGCGAGCGCGACCGGCAACCCCGGCTTGAACAGCGTCAGGGTGTGCTCGGCGTAGGCCGAGGGCGCGTCGGCGTCGAACCAGAAGTTGAACAGCGTCGCCCAGCGCAGCGCGTTGGCGTTCGGGTTCGTCGCGTAGGTCTCGGAGGCCCAGCTGACCGTCGCGTTCGGGACGTCGACGTTGATCGTCCAGTCGGTGGTGGCGTAGGGCTCGCCCGAGTGGTGGTCGATGTCCTTGAACCCGACGTTGGAGATCGTCGTGCCGTCGGGGAAGTCCACCTGGAGAGCCTGCGCGGCGCGGTCGGAGTTGTGGTTGCGGACGGCGTACTCGTAGTGCCAGGAGGAAGGCCCGAGCTGGGTGATCTTCCTCGCCACCTGGAAGCGTTCGGTGGGCGCGTGTCCGGAGTTGAAGTCGACGTCGGTGCGCTCCACCTGAGCGTCGAGCAACGGCCAGGCGTCGATCGCCGGGAAGAGCTCGACCGTCGCGTCGCTGAACGTCAGGTTGAACGTCCCGACGCCGACGGTCACCGGCCGGTAGGAGGCGTTGTTGAGCCCGTTCTCGCTCACCGCGTCGTCGGGCGCGATGTACTGCCCTTCCATCCAGTAGAGGGCGCCGGGGTTGAGCGTCGGATCGAGGTCGCTCTCGAGCACCTTGATGCGCTGCTCGTAGACCAGCGTGGGCGTGATCGCGGTGTAGGGGAAGGGATAGGAACCGTCGGTCGGATCGACTTCGGAGCGCAAGCCGAGAGGCCGGGTGCCATTGAGGCTCGCGACATAGGGGTCGGTGCAACCGATACCGAGCTGGTTGCCGCCGTACGGCGGCGACACGCAGGACCCCCCGCCCGCGCCGGTGCACCCGGCGGTCATCGAGTTGGTCGAGGTGAAGCCGTGCTTCAGCCAGCTCATGCCGATCTGCTCGAAGCGGCCGTCCGCCAAGCGGTACATGTTCTGCGCGATGACCGGATGGTCGTGGGTCGTCGCGCCGGGGGCGCAACCCGAGGCCTGGTCACACCAGTTGAGCGGCGCGTCGCCGCGATTGCACGACCGGGTGCCGAGCGAGTAGCCGCGAATGCCGCCCGAGGCGCCGTAGTTGATCATGTCCATCAGGTTGAAGACGGTCACGTCCGGCCCGACGGCCTGCGGGGATTCGCTCTGCGCCCCGACCGGCGCGGCGGCGACGGCGAGGAGCGCGAGGAGCGCGAGCAGCGCGAACGGCGGGCGGGACGGCTGGGGCATCAGGCAGGTCTCCTGGGCTCAACGGCCGCGAGCGGCCGGGGGTTGCATTGCAGCTTGCAGCGCGCCACGCAAGGCCGCGGCCGCCGGATCGCCGGGCTCACTCCGGAGCACCTCGTCGAGCTCGGCCAGCGCCGCCTCGACCTCCCCCGCCTCGGCCAGCGCCCGCGCCAGGAGCACGCGGGTGGCGACGTCGCCGGGCGCCGCGTCGAGCGCCTGCCGGTAGAGCGTGACGGCCTCGCCGTACCGCCCGACGCTGGCCAGCACGCCGGCCAGGTTCTCGCGCGCCGGCCGGTTGCCCGGATCGAGATCGAGAACGCGACCGAATCCGGCGATCGCCTTCTCCGACTCCCCTGCCATGGCTGCGACGAGCGCCGCATTGTAGAGCAAGAGGGTCGAATCCGGAAACCGCTGGATTCCCCGGGCGAGCCAGCCCCCGGCGGTGGCGAGGTCCCCGTTCTGGGCGAGCAGGACGGCGAGCCGCCAGGTGGCCTCGGGTTGGCGTGGCCCGGTGGCCAGCGCAGCGCTCCCCGCGGCGGCCGCGGCCACCCGATCGCCGCGCGCCAGGGCGGCACGGGCCGCGAGGTAGCCCATCTCGTCCACCAGCTCGCCGGCGGCGAGCGAGCTCGCCGCGGCGCGCTCGGCGGTGGCCAGGTCGCCGGCGAGCCAGGCGAGCCAGGCGCGACGGGAATCGGCGCCCCGCCAGGCGAAGAGCCCCCAGCGCTCGACGCGAGCGAAGCGCGCCGCGGCGCGCGCGATCGCCTGCCGCTCGCCGTCGGCGATCGCCTGCGGCGCTCGGGTGGGATCGAGCGCCGCCTGGCGCAGCGGGTGGGTGGCGCGGAAGGCCCGCTCGCCGAGCAGCGCGTCGGCCTGGAGCACCGTGCTGTGCAGCCAGCCGAGGGCGACGAGCACCAGGATCGCCGCGGCCGCCCAGCCGGCCGGCAGCAGGCGGCCGCCGCGCTTCAGGCGCAGGCGGCGCCAGGCGAAGTCCTGCCGGGCGAGCAGACGATGCCCGAGCAGGGCCAGGTAGGCCAGGATGCCGGCGAGCCCCAGCGCCAGGAGAAACGGAACTTCGCCGTAGAGCCCGCGGAAGGTGAGGAACGCGAAAGCGAAGGCGAGCGCGAGGAGGATCTCCTCCGGCCAGCTGAGCGGGGTGGGGCGCGGCGCGGGGTGGAGCGCGCGGGCACGGGCGAGGATCGGCAACGGTCCGAAGCCGTAATAGAGCGCGTCGTTGGGACAGACCGACACGCAGTCGCGGCACTTCATGCACCCGCTGTCGACCACCATGCCGTAGGCGCGCACCTCTTCGTGCACCCGGACGTTGGAGGTGCAGACGGCGGTGCAGTGTCCGCACCCCTGGCAGGCGTCGGTCACCCGGATGCGCATCGGCGACAGGCGATCGGCGGCCGCGAACGCGGCGCCATAGGGGCAGGCGTAGGTGCAGAACCCCTTGGCACCCAGGAAGTAGACGATCGCCCCGCCGCAGACCAGGAACGAGAGGATGCCGACGGTCCAACCGGGGAAGGTGGCCCAGAAGTCGGTGGTGGTGAGCTCGTAGCCCGCGACCCCGAGCTCGTCGCCGATCGCCAGGCGGTAGACGGCCGGCCAGACGAACATGTACAGGAAGGCGAGCGCCGGGACCCAGGCGAGGAGCCGCGAGCGCAGCGGCTGCGGACGGATGCCCAGCTTCTCGAGCAGCCAGCGCGAGAGGTCCTGGAGCGCCACCAGGTGACAGGCCCAGCCGCAGACCCAGCGGCCGAAGAGGGCAGTCACCAGGATCGCCGCGGCGAAGAAGAGGAGGCCGGCGTTGACCACGCCCGCCTTGACGAACGCCATGGCCTCCGAGGGCTCGACCGGGGTGATCGTCCGGCCGGCGAGCGCCCAGTGGACGAGATGGGCCGCGATCAGGAGGTGGACCAGGATCAGCGAGGCGGCGCGCCACTTCGCGGTCCGCGACGGGCGGAGGGTCGGCGGGCTCGGCAGGACCGGGAGGCGGGACATGGAAAGCCCGCAGGCTAGCACCACGCCGGCGTCCCAGGGTGAAGCAGTTCATCGTTCCGTCATCGGGATGCCATAGGATGCCGCGAATTCGCCGCCCCGGCCGCACCGCCCCGGCGGCAGACCCTGAGGACACCGCATGAAGCAGTCGAGCCTTGCCCAGCTGTTCGCCACCGCCGGCCTGCTCGGCGCCGCCGGCGTCGTGGTGGCGATCTGCGCCAATCCGAGCTTCGGCCCGGACGTCACCGTCGCCGAGCTGATCGACGTCGACCACTACACCGCGACGCCGATCGGCGGCTGGCACGCCTACGCCCTCGGCACCGAGTCGCTCAACCGCGGCAACCAGGACGTGCACTGGGTCGCCGGCAACAACCTGCACCCGGTGATCGCGCAGAACCTCTACCGCTGGAAGCTCGACGTGGACCGCCCGGGCGGGCGCTTCGAGCAGGTCGGGATGAGCTGGCTGAAGCACGGCTTCACCGCCCTCGCCGGGCAGGAGTTCTGCAGCAGCTGCACCTTCGAGGCGGGCCACAGTAGCGGGCTCTGGCTGGGCATGGGCTGCGAGGATCCCTATTGGGCGGGGCTCAACGGCTCGCAGAGCAACCTCGGTCCGCGCTCCGAGGTCAACGCCACGAGCGGCGTCTTCACCTACCCTTACGTCAATCAGGGCTCGGGCGATGCCACCCTGCGCAAGCGGCTCCTGGTGCTCGACGCCGACCTCGTCGACACCTCGACCGACCCCAATGTGCGCTACTTCGCCGAAGGGCAGTACATCGCGCAGGACGACGCCGCGGCCGGCAACGGGCTCAACAACGCCACCTTCCGCGAGGTCACGGTCGATGCCGGCAAGGACATCGGCTTCGGCGGCCCCTTGGGCGGCTATCCCGGCCAGCAGCTCCAGGAGGCGATCCGTGCCTGGAAGCGGATCGACGGCGGGGTCGAGATCACCCGCGTCGACTACGAGGAGAACTTCCTGCCGGCGCGCTTCAACGCCGCCTCGCGGGTGCACGACCACGGCGACGGCACCTGGCGCTACGAGTACGCGCTGCACAACCTGAACTCGCATCGCTCGGCGCAGGCCCTGACCATCCCGATCCCACCCGGCGCGCAGGTCACCGGCGCCGGCTTCCACGGCATCGACCATCACTCCGGCGAGCCCTACGCGACCGACGACTGGACGGTCGCGATCGACACGGTCGGCGGGACGGTGACCTGGTCGAGCCCGACCCACGCCACCAACCCGAACGCCAACGCGCTGCGCTGGGGGACGCTGTTCAACTTCTGGATGGACGTCGACGCGCCGCCGGGCACGGGCGACGCGACCCTCGCCCTCTTCCGTCCGGGCGGGATCGGCGAGCCGGCGAGCCTCGCGGCGCCGATGATCGTTCCGGGTGCCGCCTGCCTCTATTGCGACGGCTTCGAGAACGGCGACGCGCTGCGCTGGAGCGGCGCCTTCTGATCAGCCGGCGAGCTGCCGGTAGAGCGCCTCGTAGGGCTCCACCTGGCGATCCCAGGAGAAGTCCTGGGCCATCCCGTTGCGCTGCAGCCTGGTCCAGGCCGCCGGATCGCGGAAGGCGTTGAGCGCGTAGTCGAGCGCCCAGCGCAGACCCTCCGGCGTGAAGTGGTCGAACGAGAAACCGGTGCCGGTCTCGCCGACCGGATTCCAGGGCTCGACGGTGTCGGCGAGCCCGCCGGTGCGCCGCACGATCGGTGGCGTGCCGTAGCGCAGGCTGTACATCTGGTTGAGGCCGCAGGGCTCGAAGCGGGACGGCATCAGGAAGAGGTCGGCTCCGGCCTCGATCCAGTGCGCGAGCTCCTCGTTGTAGCCGCGGAAGGTCCAGGCGCGGCCGGGAAACGAGATCTGCAGCCAGTGCAGGAAGCTCTCGTAGCGCTCCTCGCCGCTGCCCAGCGCGACGAAGCGCAGGTCGCGATGGAAGAGGAACTCGGGCAGGGTGTCGAACAGCAGCTCGAAGCCCTTCTGCGCGGTGAGCCGGGAGACCACCCCCACCACCGGGGCCGACTTGGCGTAGGGCAGCCCCACCTTGCCGAGCAGCGCCTGCTTCATCCGCTCCTTGCCGGCGAGGTCGGAGGCCGAATAGTGGTGCGGCAGGTGGCGGTCGGTCGCCGGATCCCATTCGTCGTAGTCGACGCCGTTGACGATGCCGATCAGCCGGTCGGAGCGGGCGCGCAGCATCGCCTCCAGGCCGGCGCCCTGCTCGGCGGTCTGGATCTCCCGGGCGTAGGTCCGGCTGACCGTGGTCAAGAGGTCGGCGTAGAGCAGTCCGGACTTGAGAAAACCGACCCGCCCGGCGGCGAGGTCCTCCTGATGGAGGAGATGGGCGTGCGGCGCCAGGCCGAGCTCGTCCAGGACGGCGGAGGAGAACACCCCCTGGTAGGCCAGGTTGTGCAGGGTGAGGACGGTGCGGGTGCGCGAGAAGAGCCGGTCCCAACCGAACAGGGTGCGCAGGTAGAGCGGGCCCAGGGCGGTGTGCCAGTCGTGCACGTGCAGGATGTCCGGCCCCCAGCCCATGCGCTGGCAGCACTCCAGGGTGGCGCGGGTGAGCAACGTGTAGCGCAGGTACTCGTCCCAGTCGCCGCTGTAGATCCCTTCGTGGTGGTAGAGCGCCGGGCAGTGGATGAAGTAGACGTCGACCCCGCTCGCCGGCAGTTTCGCGGTCAGCACCGAATAGGTGAAGCGGCGCTCGCCCAGCCGGATCTCGACGTCGCGCAGGTAGTCGACCACCAGGAACTGCGTGTCGCTCTTGGCGAGACGGGCGTAGAAGGGGAGGAAGACCCGCACGTCGTGCCCCCGCTTGGCGAGGGCGCGCGACAAGCCGGCGACCACGTCACCCAGGCCCCCGGTCTTGGCGAACGGCGCGAGCTCGGAGGCCGTCTGGCAGACCTTCAGCACCATCAGATGACGGTGCCTGGCTGCAGGGTGGCGTTCTTCGGCACGACGATGATGCCGCCGCGCACGGTGTAGTTCGGCGTCTCGGCCTCGCGGATGCCGTCGGCGTTGAGCAGACGGCAGCCGTCGCCGATCCGGGCGTTGAAGTCGATGATCGCGTTGCGGATCTGGCAGTCGCGGCCGATGCCCAGCGGGACGTCGTGGCGCGCCGCCTCCTCGAGCCGCTCGAACTGGTTGGCCCCCATGACGATCGAGCGTTCGAGCACCGAGCCCGCCTTGACCACCGCGCGGATGCCGACGATCGAGTCGGTGATGCGCGCCCCGGTGATGATCGAGCCCTCGCAGAGCACCGAGCTGGTCACGATGCACTGGTTGATCTTCGAGCCGGGGAGGAAGCGGGCGTGGGTGTAGATCCGGAAGTCGGGATCGTAGAGGTTGAGCGGCGGCAGCGGCAGCGTCAGGTCGAGGTTCGCCTGGTGGAAGCTCGGGATCGTCCCGATGTCGGTCCAGTAGCCGTCGTAGGGGAAGGCGAAGACGCGCACCCGGTCGAGCGAGGCCGGGATGACCTCCTTGCCGAAATCGGTGTGCGGGCTGCCGACCAGCACCTCGCGCAGGATCTCCGGCCGGAAGACGTAGATCCCCATGCTGGCGAGGAGCGATCCGGGCGGGGCGGGGAAGCCGAGCGCCTCGCGGGTCGGCGCGTCGAGCGCCAGCGAATCGAGGACGTCGGGCTCGCTCGGCTTCTCGACGAACTCCACCACCCGTCCGGTGCGATCGAGGCGGAGGATGCCGAAGCCCTTGGCCTCCTCGCGGGAGACCGGTTTGACGGCGATCGTCAGGTCGGCGGTGCGCTGACGGTGCGTCTCGACGAAGCGCCGCATGTTCATCAGGTAGAGCTGATCGCCGGAGAGGATCAGCACCTCGGTCGGATCGTTGTCGTCGATCAGGCGGGTCAGGTTCTGGCGCACCGCGTCCGCGGTGCCCTGGTACCAGTCCCGGTGGGTGAGGCTCTGCTGGGCGGCGAGGATGTTCACGAAGCCGCCGCGGAAGACGTCGAAGCGGTAGGTCTGCGAGATGTGGCGGTGGAGACTCTCGCTGTTGAACTGGGTGAGCACGTAGATCCGGTCGATGCCGGCGTGCAGGCTGTTGGAGATCGGGATGTCGATCAGCCGGAACTTGCCGCCCACCGGGACCGCGGGCTTGGCCCGGTCGCGCGTGAGTGGCGCCAAACGCGCCCCCTGACCGCCGCCGAGAACCGCCGTCACCACGCGCTTCATGATCCCCTCCCGCCGATCGCCGCTGGAGGGCATTGTACCGGAAGGGCCGCGGCCCGCGGCCTCACCGCGCGGCGGCCAGGATGTCGTCGACGATCTTCAGGTGGTGGTGGGTGTGGACGGCGGCGAACCGCACCGCCTCGGCGCGCGTGAGGCCGCCGAAGTAGGGGTGGGGATAGATGGCTTCGCGCCGCGCGAGGAGCTCGCGCTGGCCGGCGAGCTCGCGCCAGGCGGCTCGCTCGGCCGCGAGCGCCGCGCCGAGCGCGCTGCCCGGGCGCTCGCCCGGCTGGACCGACGACGGCGCCTTGCCGACGCCGCGCGGCAGCCAGTTGAGGGCGAGCGCCAGCCGGCCGGCGAGGTTGATCCGCCGGGCGAGCGGCGCGCGCTCGCTGACGATCACCTGGCGGGTCACCTGGAGCACCTTGAGCAGATGGTCGATCTGTTGCCCGACCGACCAGCGCGAGACCGCGGGCCGGACGATGCCCAGGCTCTCGGGCGGCTCGGCGAGCAGGCCGGCGAGGCGCTCGAGCTGCGCGTCGAGCGTGGCGAACGGGGACGCGCGACGCGCCATCGACGCGGTCAGTTCCGGCGCTCCGCCAGCTCGAGCAGGAAGGCGTACTGCAACGCCTTCTCGCGCAGGCGCTGGAAGCGCCCCGACTTGCCGCCGTGCCCCGCCTCCAGGTTGGTCTTGAGGAGCAGCCAGTTGGCGTCGGTCTTCCGCGCGCGCAGCTTCGCGACCCACTTGGCCGGCTCGTAGTACTGCACCTGCGAGTCCCACAGGCCGGTGGTGACCAGCAGGTTGGGATAGGCCTTGGCGCTCACCTGGTCGTAGGGCGAGTAGGAGAGCATGTAGTCGAAGTCCGCCTTGCGCCGCGGGTCGCCCCATTCGTCGAACTCGTTGCTGGTCAGGGGGATCGACTCGTCGAGCATGGTGGTCACGACGTCCACGAAAGGCACCGCCGCGATCGCGCCGCGCCACAGGTCGGGGCGCAGCTCGACGACCGCGCCGACGAGCAGTCCCCCCGCGCTCCCGCCCGCCGCGAAGAGCCGGTCGCGCGCCGCGTAACGCCGCGCCGCCAGGCCCTCGGCGACGTCGATGAAGTCGTAGAAGGTGTTCTTCTTCTTGTGCAGCTTGCCGTCCTCGTACCAGGAACGGCCCATCTCCTGGCCGCCGCGCACGTGGGCGATGGCGAAGACGAAGCCGCGGTCGACCAGCGAGAGGACGTTGCTGTCGAAATCGGGGTCGGTGGAGTAGCCGTAGGAGCCGTAGGCGTAGAGCAGCAGCGGGGCCGTGCCGTCGAGCGGCGTGCCGCGACGGTAGAGGACGGAGACCGGCACCTGGGCGCCGTCGCGGGCGGGCAGGAAGAGACGCTCGCTCTGGTAGTTCTCCGCGGCGAATCCGCCCAGCACGAGGTCGCGCTTGAGGAGCTTGCGCTCGCCGGTCGTCATGTCGAGCTCGAAGACCGAATCGGGCGTGACGAGCGAGGAGTAGCCGTAGCGCAGGGTCTCCGTCGCCTGCTCGGGGTTGACGTCCAGCCAGGCGCTGTAGGCCGGCTCGTCGGCGGTCACGTAGTGCTCGGCCGAGCCGTCGAGCGGCTTGATGCGCAGGCGGCGCAGCCCCGCGCTCCGTTCGGCGATCACCACGTGACGGTGGAAGGCCGCGAAGTCCTCGATCAGCACGTCGTCGCGGTGCGCCACCAGGTCCCTCCAGGTCGCGCGGTCGGCGGAGCTCGCGGCGGGCACCAGCATCAACCGGAAGTTCTTCGCCTGCCAGTTGGTCCGCACCACGAAGCGATCGCCCAAGTCCTCCACCGAATATTCGTGGTCGCGCTCGCGCGGCAGGAAGACCCGGAACTCGCCCTCCGGCCGTGCGGCGTCGAGCAGCCGCACCTCGGTGGAGACGGTGGATCGCGAAGCGATGCCGAGGAAGCGGTCGGAGCGGGTCTTGAACAGGCTGGTGTAGAAGGCGGTGTCCTTCTCCTCGTGCACCACCGGGTCGTTCGCCGGGTCGCTCCCCAGGAGGTGGCGGCGCACCTTGTAGCCGAGCAGGGTCACCGGGTGCTTCTCGATGTAGAAGAGGGTCCGTCCGTCGTTCGCCCAGACCACTTCGCCCGAGGTGTTCTCGATGACGTCGGGCAGCAGCTCGCCGGTCGTGAGGTCCTTGACCCGCAGGGTGTAGCGCCGCCGGCTGACCGTGTCCTCGCTCCAGGCGAGCCGCCGGCCGTCGGGGGTCACCGCCCAGTCCCCCAGGGCGTAGAAGTCGTGCCCGGCGGCGCGGGCGTTGAGATCGAGCAGGATCTCCTCCGGCGCCGCGAGCGAGCCGCGGCGGCGGGCGATCAGGCTGTACTCCTGGCCGCTCAGGTAGCGCCGGTAGTACCAGTCGCCGTACTTGCGATAGGGCACCGTGTCGTCGTCCTGCTTCAGCCGGCCGACCAGCTCCTGATAGAGCGTCTCCTGAAGGGCGTCGGTGGGGGCGAGGACGGCCGCCGTGTAGGCGTTCTCGGCCGCGAGGTAGTCGAGCACCTCGGCGTTCGAACGGCTGTCGTCGCGCAGCCAGTAGTAGTCGTCGACCCGGGTGACGCCGTGCAGGGTCATCGGGTGGGGGCGCTTGGCCGCGAGCGGCGGGCGGGGCGCCGAGCCCTCGGCGAAGGCGTTGCGCGCCGGAACGAGCACCAGCGCGGCGACCAGCAGCAGGCCCCAGGGGGCCGGAGAGTGCGGGGAGGCGGGATGGATCATGAAGGAGCTCCTCGTCGTCGGCCGGTAGGATATCGAATGCCGGCCGAGCCGACTGCGTCGTGGTGCGCTGCCGGCGACCCTTTCGGGCAGGAAAGAGTGACGATGGATCGCGGTAGTCTCCGCCTCGGCCAGGGGCTGGCGGCTCCTGGACGGGGGGCGGATGCACGAGTGGTCGTTGGTCCAGGCGCTGCAGTCGCGCATCGAACGGGAGGCGGCGGAGCGCTCGGCGACCGCGGTGTGCCGCGTCCGGGTGCAGATCGGCGAGCTGGCGGGGGTGGAGCGCGAGCTCTTCGCCATGGCCTTCGAGACGATGCGGCAGGGCACGATCTGCGCCGCCGCCGAGCTCGAGATCGTGGCGGTCGCCGCGCGTTGGAGCTGTCCCGGGTGCGGGGCGGCGCCGGTCGCCGGCGAGGTCCTGCGCTGTCCGCGCTGCGAGCGTCCGATGCGGCTGGTCGAGGGCGACGGCATCGTCCTGGAGCGGATCGAGATGGAGGTGGCCTGATGTGCGAGACCTGCGGTTGCGGCGATCCCGAGGTGGTGCCGATCGAGATCCAGGAGAGCCTGCTCGCCGGCAACGACGCGCAAGCGGCGCACAATCGCAGCCACTTCGCGGCGCACGGCGTCCTGGCGCTCAACCTGATGGGGTCGCCGGGCTCCGGCAAGACCGCCGTCCTGGAGGCCACGGCGAAGGCGCTCGGCGGCCGGCTGAGGGTCGCCGCGGTGTCGGGCGACCTCGCCACCGACCTCGATGCCGCGCGGCTGCGCGCGGCCGGCATTCCGGCGCTCGCCATCACCACCGGGTCGGCGTGCCACCTCGACGCCCGCCTGGTCCACCGCGCGCTGCACGACCTGCCGCTCGACGGCGTCGCCTGCCTGTTCGTCGAGAACGTCGGCAACCTGGTCTGCCCGGCGATCTACGACCTCGGCCAGCGCGCCAACGTGGTGGCCTTGGCGGTGACCGAGGGGGAGGACAAGCCGCTCAAGTACCCGGTGATGTTCCGCAAGGCCGACCTGGTGCTGCTCACCAAGGTGGATCTCCTGCCGCACCTGCCCGAGATCCGGCTCGAGCGGCTGATCGAGAACCTCGCCCGCGTCGCCCCCGAGCCCCCCGCGATCCCCTTCTCGGCGCGCAGCGGCGAGGGGGTCGACGCCTGGCTCGCCTGGCTCGAGGCGCGGCGCGCCGAGGTGGCGGCGGAGCCGCGGCCCGCCGGGGTGGCCGGGCATCACCACCACGAGCCGGGGGACGCCGGGCACGTCCACGAGCACGCCCCGGGGCACTCCCACGCCCACCGGCACGGCGACTGAGCGCCCGCCATGGACGGCAACCTCTCGCTGCTGCTCGGGACCGCCGCTTCGATCGGGCTGATCCACACCCTGCTGGGGCCCGACCACTACGTGCCGTTCGTGGCGCTGGCGCGCTCGCGCCGCTGGACTCTGCGGCGCGCCCTCGGGGTCACCGCGGTCTGCGGGGTCGGCCACGTGGTCGGCTCGATCGCTCTCGGGGTGCTGGGCATCGGACTCGGCTGGGCGCTCGGCCACCTGGTGGCGATCGAGGAGCTGCGCGGCGCGATCGCCGGCTGGCTGCTGATCGGCTTCGGCCTGGCCTACACCGCCTGGGGGATCCGGCGGGCGCTGCGCAACCGGCCGCACAGCCATCTCCACGCGCACGAGGACGGGGAGCTGCACCGCCACGCGCACGACCACCATGGCGCGCACGCCCATCCGCACCTGGGGATCGCCCGCCGTTGGCTGGGCCCCTGGACGGTCTTCGTGATCTTCGTGCTCGGGCCCTGTGAGCCGTTGATCCCGTTGCTCATGGTGCCGGCCGCCGCCGGGGGGTGGGGCAGCGTGGCGCTGGTCGCGCTGGTCTTCTCGGCGGCGACGATCCTCACCATGCTGGCGGTCGTCACGGTCGGCGCGCTCGGCCTCTCCCGCCTGCCCGCCGCCTCGACCGAGCGCTGGTCGCACGCGCTCGCCGGCGCCGCCATTCTGGTCTGCGGGCTGGCGATCCAGGTCCTCGGGCTGTGAGGCCTCCGGTCTCGGCCGAGACTGCCGCCGCAGCGTCGATCGCCAGGGCCGAGCGTTGCCGCGGCGAAATCCTCCCTGCCGGTCGAAAGGTGTAGCATCCCGTCCCATCACGGCAGTCGGCATCGGCCCTTGATCGGAGGTCGACCATGGCGGAGCTCGCAGGGTGGGCCGACGTCGCGTCTGACCAGCGTTGCTGCTCTTCCCTCCCGGCAGCCGTGCGGACCGCGCCGTGACGCGCCGCGGACCTCTTCGCAGACGTAGCTTCTACCGGTTCCGCGTCCCCCTGGGCATCGCCGGGGGCGCGCTGGCCGTGGCCTTCGCCGAACCCAGCGCGACCTCGCTGTCCCTCGGTTTCGGCCTCGCCCTGCCGGGCCAGGCGCTGCGGGTCTGGGCCGCGGGACACATCGAGAAGACGGTCTCCCTCGCCACCGGCGGGCCCTACTCCTTCGTGCAGCACCCGCTCTATCTCGGATCGTTGCTGATCATCCTCGGCTGCGCGGTGGCCTGCGCGCATCCGTTGGTGCCTCTCGTCGGCGGGATCTACGTCCTCGCGCTCTATCCCTACACCATGCGCTCGGAACACGAGTTCCTGGAACGACGCTTCGGCGCCGAGTACCTGGAGTGGTCGGGCTCCGTTCCCCGCCTGGTGCCGCGCTGGAGCCCCGCCGGGCCGTGCGCGAGTCGGTTCTCCTGGCGGCGCGTGCGCCGCAACCGGGAGTGGCGGAGTGTCCTGGTGTTCGCCGCCGCGGCGATCCTGCTCTGGGCCTGGGCGAAGCGCTGAGGGCCCGGTCGTGAGGGCTCGCCGGGTGGTTCACCCGCGCGGAGCGCCGTCCCGGGCGGAAGGAGCGCCCCTCCGCCCGAGACGACCGGAGCTCAACGCTTGGTGTAGGTGAGCTCCATGATCTTCATCTCTTTGCCGTCGGGCGCCGGCCCGTACATCTCGAAGATCTGGACGGTCGGGCTGGCCCAGCGCGCGGTCATGCGCGCCGTGACCGGGCCCTTGGTGATCGGGTCGTTCCAGGAGCCCGAGAAGGTGCAGGCGTCCTGCGCGTCGCAGGTCCCCTCGCTGACCATGATCCCGGTCGACATGCTGTCGTTCCAGGTCGACCAGTACTTGCCGGTGACGTTGTCGTAGCCTTGCAGTCCCTGGCCGGTGAAGGGCATCCCCATCATCGTCCCGTGGAACTCCTCGACCATGACCCGGCCGTCCAGGATCATCTTGCGGGTCGCGGTCCCGCTCTCCTCGACGGGCGGCTTGCCCGGCTCGTTCCAGCTCTTGGAGCGCACGTCGTAGGTGCCGGCCGACCCCGCCATCTTCGCGTGGGGCGCGCCGGGGGTCGCGGCCTTCTGGTAGGCCTCCATCATCGCCTGCTGCTCGGGCGTCATCGCCGGCGCGCCGGAATCCTGCGCCGCCGCGGGCGCGGTCAGAGCGAGAACGCCGATCGCCGCGAGGCCGAGATACCGCGAGAAACGGTTGCCGTTCATGGTGTCCCCTTTCGGTCGTGGAAAGACGCGATTGTAGCCGGTCCGGTGCCGCCGCTCGACGGGCCGTGGGTGCGCCGCGGAGTCACTGCCGCAGGATCTTCTCCAGGGCCCTGCCCTTGGCGAGCTCGTCGACCAGCTTGTCCAGGTAGCGGATCTTCTGCATCAGCGGATGCTCGACCTCTTCCACCCGAACGCCGCAGACCACGCCTTTGATCAGCGACGCCTTGGGATTGAAGCGCGGGGACTGGGCGAAGAAGGTCTCGAGGTCGTTCGCCGAGTCGATCTGCTTCCGCAACCCCTCGGGGCTGTACCCGGTCAACCAGCAGATGACCTGATCCAGCTCCTCCTTCGAACGCTGCTTGGACTCGACCTTCTTCAGGTACGACGGATACAAGCTCGCGAACTTGATGGCGAAGACTTTCTCCAGGCGCATGTCCACTCCCCGTATTGAATCGGACTCGAGGCGTTAGACCTTCAGGCGCTAGCGGACGGACGGACGAACGGCTATGGAGTTCAGCGGCAACAGGGATGGGCGAAGCCCAGCCCTGTTGCCCGCAGAATCGACGTGTTAGCCGACAGATCACTTACGGTGGGGAAGGATCTGCCGGAGCGCCTCGATGGAGGCATCGGCGAGCTCAACGACTACCGAAGTGTCGCTCTCAATGAGCGCGACGATGTCCTCACGGGGTCCTTGGCGCCAGTCAGCGCTGCCGTAGAACTGATCCTGGCTCAGTTGGCGGTGCTCGAGGCTGTCATAGGCGCGGATCAGGAGGTAGGAGTCGGCATCGTGGAGAGACGGCCCAGAGGCAATCACGTCGACATTCCACTTGCGCAGCAGAGGCAGGCTCTTCTCCGTCACCAAGGCGTGAAACTTCGACCCGGTATTTGGGCGGAGATTGTAGGCGCGGAATTCGACGACGCGGCTCATTAGCTGTCCTCGCTGCGGTTCGGGAGCAGACGCTATACCGGCTGTCGGCTAACGGATCATGAGTTGAGCGGCGCGGCAGGACTGCCGCCCCGCGAAGCGGGTCGCGGGCGCCCAACGCGTCCGCTCGAACGAGTTGTTAGA
>CAYZWR010000078.1:0-16428 GCA_964481735.1 uncultured Thermoanaerobaculia bacterium | reverse complement strand
TAGAGCACGCCGGCGAAGAGGCGGGCGCCGGCTTCGGCGAGGCGCTGCGCGGTGGGTCGCTCGCTGCGCGGGTGGAGCAGGATCTCCGCGGACTCGGCCAGGTCGTCCAGGAACCAGGTGGCCAGCTGATCGACGGCGGCTTCGCCGTAGAGCGCAGCGACGATCTCGAAGTTGAGGCGGAAACTGCGGTTGTCGAGATTGGCGCTGCCCACCACCGCGAGCTCGCGATCGATCACCAGGGTCTTGGCGTGGAGCATCGCCGGCTGGTACTCGAAGAGGCGAATGCCGCTCGCCAGCCAGTCGTCGTAGAACGAGCGCATCGCGCTCTGGACGAGCCAGAAATCGCCGCGCCGCGGCACCAGCAGGCGGACGTCGACGCCGCGATGCGCGGCCGAACGAAGGGCGGTGTCGATCGCCTCGTCGGGGACGATGTAGGGATTGGTGATCCAGACCCGGCGGTCGGCGCCGGCGATCGCCGTGAACAGGAATTCGTGCACGGGGTAGACCGCGCGGTCGGGCCCGGAGCGGACGATCTGCAGCCAGTGATCGCCGCGCCGGACGGGCGGGAAACAGGTCGGGTCGAGGCTGGTCTCGCCAGTCGCGAACTGCCAGTCCTCGAAGAAGGCGCGCTGCAGCGTGCGCACCGCTTCGCCGGCGAGGCGGAGGAGCGAGTCCCGCCAGGGCGGCTCGCCCGCGCGACCGGTCGTCTGCCGGTCGGAGACGTTCATCCCGCCCAGGAACCCGACTCTGCCGTCGCAGACCACGATCTTGCGGTGGCTGCGGAAGTTGAGCAGGCGGGTCCGCCAGAGCCCGAGGCGAGGCGGATTGAAGCGCGCGAGGTGGCCGCCGGCCGCGAGCAGGGGGGCGAAGAACCGCCGCCCGGCGGCGGCGCCCATGCCGTCGAGCAGCAGCCGGATCCTGACCCCGGCCCGCGCCCGTTCGACGAGCAGATCGCGCAGCCTGCGCCCGGCCGCGTCCGGGTCCCAGATGTAGAACTCCAGGTGGACATGATGTCGGGCCGCGGCGATCGCCTCGGCCAGCGCCGCGAAGGCCCGCTCGCCGTCGCGGTAGAGCTCGATCGTCTCGGCCGAGAGCAGCGGGGACTCGTCGAGGCGGGCCGCCAGCCGTACCTGCCGCGCGACGTCGGGGGCGAGCACGGCATGCTCGTCGAGCTGCGCGAGGGCGCGTTCGAGCGACTCGCGCAGTCCGCGGTAGCGGGCCCGCTTGCGCTCCAGGCGGCGCGGGCCGAGGAAGTAGTAGATCGGTACGCCGGCGAGCGGCAGGAGGGCCAGGCCGACGATCCAGGCGATCGTCGCCGCCGGCGAGCGCCGCTCGAGCGCGATCCACACCGTGACGCCGAGGATCCAGGCCGCTTCGGCCGCGAGGAGCAACCACTCCATCCGCTCCAGGTTAGTCCACGGCGTGCCAGACCGCTAGAATCCCCGCCGTGCGGATCGTGTCCATCGGTGGCGGGCCGGCCGGGCTCTACTTCGGCATCCTGATGAAGAAGGGCTTCCCGGCGATCGAGGTGGAGATCCTCGAGCGCCACCGGCCCGAGGAGACTTTCGGCTTCGGCGTCGTCTTCTCCGACGAGACGCTCTCGTTCTTCGACGAGGTCGACGGCGAGAGCGCGCGCGAGATCCGGCGCCGTTTCCGCGCCTGGAGGGACATCGAGATCCGCTACCGCGGCGGTACGGTCGTGTCGACCGGCCACGGCTTCGCGGCGCTCGGTCGGGCGGAGCTGCTGGGTGTTCTTTCGGCGCGCGCCGAGGCGCTGGGTTGCCGGCTGCGCTTCGGCGAGGAGATCCAGCACATCGACCGCCACCTCGATGCCGATCTGGTGCTCGGCGCCGACGGTGTGAACTCGCGGGTGCGCGATCGCTTCCGCGAGGAGTTCCGGCCCTGGATCGAGCTGCGCAGCTGCCGCTTCAGCTGGCTCGGCGCCGACTTCGCGCTGCCCTCCTTCACCTTCGTCTTCGAGGAGAGCGCGCTCGGACTCTTCCAGGCCCACGCCTATCCGTACGCGGCGGAGCGCAGTACCTGGATCGTGGAGTGTCACGAGGAGACCTGGCGGCGCGCCGGGCTCGATCGCGCGAGCGAGGAGGAGAGCGTCGCGCTCTGCGAACAGGTCTTCGCGCGCCACCTCCAGGGGCGCCGTCTGCTGGCCAATCGCTCGATCTGGCGACAGTTCCCGATCGTGCGCTGCGAGCGCTGGCACCACCGCAACGTGGTGCTGCTCGGAGACGCCGCCCACACCGCGCATTTCTCGATCGGCTCGGGCACCAAGCTGGCGATGGAGGATGCCATCGCGCTCGCCGGCGTCTTCCACGAGCGCGGGCTGGAGGACGTGCCGGCGGTGCTGGTCGAGTACGAGGCGCAGCGTCGCGGCGAGGCGACCCGTCTCCAGCGAGCCGCCGAGACCAGCCTCGAGTGGTTCGAGAACTCGCGCCGCTACCTGCGCCAGAGTCCCGCCACGTTCGCGTTCAATCTGATGACCCGCTCGAAGCGGATCACCTACGACAACCTGCGGGCGCGCGATCCCCTGCTGGTCGACCGCGCCGACCGCGCTTTCGCCGAGACCCAGGGGCGCGTCGCCGGCGTGGGTCCGGTGCCGCCGCCGATCTTCCAGCCCTTCCGCGCCCGCGAGGTCGAGCTCGCCAACCGGATCGTCGTCTCGCCGATGTGTCAGTACTCGGCGGTGGACGGACTGCCCAACGACTGGCATCTCGTCCACCTGGGCAGCCGCGCGGTGGGAGGAGCCGGACTGGTCCTCACCGAGATGACCGACGTCGAGCCGGAGGGGCGGATCTCGCTGGGATGCGCCGGCCTCTACCGGCGGGAGCACCTGGCGGGATGGCGGCGGATCGTCGAGTTCGTCCATGGTCACTCGCCGGCGCGCATCGGCGTGCAGCTCGCGCACGCCGGCCGCAAGGGCTCGGTGCGTCATCCCTGGTCGGGCGAGGACGTGCCGCTCGCCGCGAGCGAAGGGGGCTGGACGACGCTCGCGCCTTCGGCCGTTCCCTATCGTCCGGAGTGGCCGGCGCCGAAGGAGATGGACGCGGCGGACCTGTCGCGGGTGCAGGCCGACTTCGAGCGCGCCGCGCGCTGGTCCGACGAGATCGGCTTCGATTGGCTGGAGCTCCACTTCGCGCACGGCTACCTGCTGTCGAGCTTCCTCTCGCCGCTGGCCAACCGGCGCGCCGACGCCTACGGCGGATCGCTCGACAATCGCATGCGCTACCCGCTCGCCGTCTTCCGCGCGGTGCGCGCCGCCTGGCCGGCCGGCAAGCCGATCTCGGTGCGGCTCTCGGCGACCGACTGGATGGAGGACGGCAGCGGCATCACTCCCGACGAGACCGTCGTCGTGGCGCGCGCGCTCAAGGAGGCGGGCTGCGACCTCGTCGACGTCTCCTCGGGCGGCAACTCGCCGGCGGCGAAGCCGGCTTACGGCCGGATGTACCAGGTGCGCTTCGCCGAGCAGATCCGGCACGAGGCGGGGATCCCGGTCATGGCGGTGGGCGCCATTCTCGACGCCGATCACGCCAACACGGTGCTGGCGGCGGAGCGCGCCGACCTGGTGGTGATGGCCCGCCCGCACCTCGCCGACCCCTACCTCACCCTGCGCGCCGCGACGAGGTACGGCGTGGACCTGCCCTGGCCGGGGCCCTACCTGCGCGGCAAGCCGGCGCCGACGCGCTGACCGCCGCAGCGAGGAGCGACGCGTGGCCTATCGCACCCGACTCGTCATCCGCTTCGGCGATCTCGATCCGGCCGGAATCGTCTACTACCCGCGCTACCTGCACTTCTGCCACGTCGCGATGGAGGAGTTCTTCCACGACGCGGTCGGCATCGACTATCCGACGCTCCTCGCCGAGCACCGGCTCGGCTTTCCGACCGTGCACCTCGAGTCGGACTATCGCCGGCCGCTGCGCTACGGCGACGAGCTCGAGATCGAGGTCGTGGTCGCCCGCCTGGGCTCGAGCACGGTGGAGTGGCGCTACCGCTTCCACCATCGCGGCCTCGCCGATCCCGCGGCGGAGAGTCGAATCGTGACCGTGGCGGTCGACATGTCGACCTTCACCAAGGTGGCGGTGCCGGAGTGGCTGGCCGCGCGGCTGCGCGCGACCCAGGGCGGAGACGCCCCGGCGAGTTGAGCGCGCGGCAGGCCGCCGGCGCGGCTTGAGTCGCGGTCGGGCGCAGGAGAGGATGCACGGCATGGCGACCCGCGGCCGGGCCTTCCTGCTCCTCGTCGTCTCGGCCCTCTCCTTCGGCGCGATGGCCTTCTTCGCCAAGTTGGCGACGCGCGGCCTGCCGGCCGGCGAGGTCGCCTTCGTGCGCTTCCTCCTCATGCTGGCGCCGTTCGTCGTCTTGCCGCGCCTCGCCCGGCGCGCTCTGGTCTGGCAGCGCGTCGACCTGCTGGTCTACCGGGGAGTCTTCGGCGGCGTCGCCGTGCTGCTCTACTTCCTCGCCATCGCCCACATCCCGGTGGGCACCGCGACGCTGCTCAACTACAGCTCGCCGCTGTGGAGCGTCCTCTTCGCCGCGGTCTTCCTGGGGGAGCGGGCTCGCCCGGCGCTGCTCCTGCCGTTCGGCGTGGCGATCCTCGGCATGTTGCTGGTCACCGGCGCGCTCTCCGGGCAGACGCTCGCCGGTTTCGGCGTCTGGGAGCTCGCGGGGTTCGTCTCGTCGGTGCTCTCCGGCGCCGCGGTGGCCGCGATCCGGGCGGCGCGCCGGACGGAGGGCTCCTGGGCGATCTACGGCAGCTTCACGCTCTTCGGTCTGCTGGTCACGGCCCCTTTCGCCTTCGCCGGCTTCCGCCTGCCGACGCCCGGCGAGTGGTTGTTGCTCCTTGCCGTCGGCGGATCCTCGGTCGCCGCGCAGCTCACCATGACCTACGCCTATCGCTGGGCGACCAACCTGCAGGCGGGAGTGATCCTGCAGCTCACCGTGGTGATCTCGATGGCGCTCGGCGCGATCTTCCTCGGCGAGTCTCTCGGTCCGGCGAAGCTCTTCGGCGCCGCGCTGACCCTCGCCGGGATCGTCGGCGTGATCGCCATCCAATCGACCCCGCGCGCGGTCGAGTGAGCGGCGCTCAGAGGCGGCGCAGCGCGGCCCGGTCGATCTTTCCGAGGTGGGTGCGCGGGAACTCGTCGACGAAGCGCACGCTGCGCGGCGCCTTGTAGGGCTGCAAGGTCGTCGCGACGTGCTCCTGCAGCCCGCGCGCGAGCTCGGGCGATGGATCCACGCCCGGCGCGAGCGCGACGAAGGCGTGCGGCTTGACCAGCCCGTCGTCGTTCGCCACGCCCACCACGGCGCATTCGGCGACCGCGGGATGGCGCGCGAGCGCTCCTTCGACTTCGGCGGGGGAGAGCCACTTTCCGCCCACCTTGAGCGCGTCGTCGCTCCGGCCGCGGTAGGTGAAGTACCCGTCACGGTCGCGCGCGACCAGGTCCCCGGGGACCACCCACTCGCCGCGGAAGACGGCTTGGGAGCGGTCGGCTTCACGCAGGTAACCGAGCGCGCGCGCGCCGCCGCGCACCCAGAGCTCGCCGGTCTCGCCGTCGGGGAGGTCGTCGCCCGCGCCATCGCGGACCCGCACGTCGAAGCCCGGCACCACCTCGCCGAGCGTTCCCGGCCGCACCCGGCCCGGACGATTGCTGAGAAAGACGTGCCACTGCTCGGCGGTCCCGAGCCCGTCGAGGAGCTCGACCCCGAAGCGCTCTCGCCAGCGCAGCAGCAGCGCCTCGGGGAGCGGCTCGCCGGCCGAGGTGGCCAGCCGGAGCGAGGCGAGATCCCCGGCGCCGGTCGCCTCGTGGGCCACCATCTGCTGGATCATGGTCGGAACGTTGACCAGCAGAGTGGGGCGGTGGCGACGCAGCGCGGCGAGGAGCGAATCCGGCGTCGCGCGCTCCGGGAAAAGACAGGCCGAGGCTCCCACCGAGAAGGGGAAGAAGAGGTTGGACCCCATCGCGTAGCCGAAGAAGAGCTTGGGGACGGCGAGCGTGACGTCCGTCTCGCCGAGACCGAGGATCCCCTGGCCGTAGGCGACGGTCGTGAAGGCATAGGAGCGGTGGGTCTGCAGCACCGCCTTCGGCCGTCCGGTGGTGCCGCCGGAGAAGAGGATCACGGCCGGATCGTCGCGATGGGTCCTCACCGGCGCGGGGCCGCCGGCGAGCGACCGTGCGAGCTCCTCGAACGACGGGCACCCGGGCGCCGGCTCTCCCACGGTGAGGAGACGAGTGCGTTCGCGCGCCGCCGCGAGCGCGCGACCGAACGTGGGGGCGAACCGTCCGTCGAGAACCGTGAACGTGGGTCGCAGGAGGTCGAGCAGGCCGGCGATCGCGTCCTCGCCGAGCGCCGGATTGAGCATCACCACGACGCCTCCGGCCTTGAGGACGCCGAACAGAGCACCGACGTACTCGGCCCCGTCGGGCAACGCGAGGAAGACCCGCTCCTCGGGGCGCAACCCCAGGCCTTGGAGGACGGCGGCGAAACGTTCGGCGAGCGCCTGGACCTCGCGATAGGCGAGCTCGCGGTCGGGCAGGCGGAGCGCGATCCGATCGCCCCGTCCCTCGCGGACCCGGGCGTCGAGCAGCCAGTCGGCGAGATTGAACTCCTCGGGCGGAACGAACGTCGGTTGCGTTCCCGTCACGCGGTCCTCTCCGGTCGATGATCGGCGGAGTCTAACCGCAGGTCGCGGTTTTCGGGTCAGCGACAGCGGCTGCCGTCGCGCTACGGCGGGTCGGTCTCGCGCGGGCGATAGGCGTTGCAGAAGTCGATGCGCTCGCCGAGCGAAGGGTGGCTGGCGCGCCAGGTGCGGTAGAGCGCGCCCGGCCGGGGATGGCTCAGGTTCTCCTGCTGCAGCCGCACGAACGCCTCGGCCGCGGCGCGAGGGTCGCGCGTCAGCTCCAGTCCGAACCGGTCGGCCTCGCGCTCCAGGCTCCGCGAGTGAGCGAGGAGGAGCGGCGAGACGAGGAGGAGGAACAACCCGAAGAGCAGGACGAGGAGCGGCGTGGCCGCGACGTCTGCGAGCTCGCGAAAGCCGAAGCGGGCGCCGAAGCGGGACAGCAACGCGCCCGAGGTGCGGTGGACGAGCCAGAGCGCGGCGAAACCGAGGAGGGGCAGCGCGAGCAGGGTCTTCCAGACGTGTCCGAGGACGTAGTGCCCCATCTCGTGGGCCATCACGAAGAGCACCTGGCGGCGCTCGAGCTTGGCGAGCAGGGTGTCCCAGAGGACGATCCGCTTCGTGCCGCCGAGACCGGTCACGTAGGCGTTGACCGCTTCCGTGTCGACACTCTTGTCGACCTCGAAGACCCGGCTACCGGCGATTCCCGCGCGCTCGGCGAGCGCCAGGATGTCGGCCTCGAGCGCCCGGTCGCGCATCGGGCCGAACTCGTTGAACAGCGGGTCGATCCAGATCGGCGCCACGAGGACCAGCAGGACGATGAACGGGACGGCGAGCGCGGCGGTCCAGAGCCACCAGCGCCGCGGGCTCCTGGCGAGCAGCCAGAACGGGACCCAGGCGAAGAGCGTGGTGGCGGCGAGCGCCAGCCCGAGGCTCTTCAGCTGGTCGGCCGTCCACTTGCCGAGCGTCTGGTTGGAGAGGCCGTAGGCGTGCTGGCGGAGGTAGCCCGCGTAGTACGCGAGCGGCAGGTCGATCAGGAAACCGAGAACGACGAAGAGCAGGAGGAAGAGCGTCACCGTGGGGTACCAGCGGCCACCGGTCCAGCGCCGGACCCGGGTGCGCAGCCCGGCCGAAGCGCCGGTGGCGAGCCAGGCGAGCGGCACCAGCAGGCCCCAGAGCGTCGAGACCGCCCACAGCAGATTGCCGCTGCGGTAGTAGCGCAGCGCCTTCTCGGAAGGCACCGGGACCTCGACCGGTGCCGATTCGCTGGTCTGCGCCAGGGCGCTCTCGGGAACCGGCGAGGAGGGCGCGGTCTGCTCGCCCGCGCGCGCCGGGGCGGCGAGCGGGAGCAGGAGCAGGAGGCAGAGCAGCCAGGCCGGTCGCCGCACGGCCGCAGCGTCTACTTGCCTTGCCAGACGGCCGGACGCTTGGCGAGGAACGCGGCGACCCCCTCCTCCTTGTCCTGGGAGGAGAAGCAGAGACAGAAGAGGTCGCGCTCGTAGAGGATCCCCTCCTCGATCGGCAGGCGCTCGGAGACGCGCACCGCCTCCTTGGCGACCTTGAGGGTCAGCGGGCTCTTCGCGGCGATCCTGCGGGCGAGGTCGAGTGTCCTGGCGCGCAGCTCCGCGGCCGGGACGACCTGATCGACCAGGCCGATCTCGCGCGCCTCGGCGGCGCCGATCAGGTCCCCGGAGAGGATCAACCGCATGGCGTTGCCCAGACCGACGAGCCGCGGCAGGCGCTGCGTTCCGCCGCCGCCCGGAATCAGGCCGAGGTTGATCTCCGGCTGGCCGAACCGCGCGCTGTCGGCGGCGATGCGCACGTCGCAGGACATCGCGAGCTCGCAGCCGCCTCCCAGGCAGAAGCCGTTGATCATCGCGATGACCGGCTTGGGGTAGCTCGCCATCACGTCGAAGATGCGCGGGCTGCGCATCGCCCAGCGCTGGTCGAACGGGCCACGGCCCGCGAACTCGCCGATGTCGGCGCCGGCGATGAAGGCCTTCTCGCCCGCGCCGGTGAGGACCACGACGCCGACGCTGTCGTCGCGCTCGAGCTCGCCGAGCGCGGCGAGCAGCTCGTCGCGGACCTGATCGTTCAACGCGTTCATCTTCTCGGGGCGGTGGATGGTGAGCAGCGCGACGCGACCGTCGCGCTCGACGAGGACCACTGGCTGGGTCATGGCTTCCTCTCCTGGTTGGCGTTGGACGCTTCCCGGCCGGCTCAGCGATGGCGCCAGACCGGCGGCCGCTTCTCGAGGAACGCCGCCAGCCCTTCGCTCATGTCGGCGCTGCCGGCGAGCTCGGTCAGGTAGATGCGCTCCGCTTCGGCGAGCGCCGGTTCGTAGTTGCGGGCTTCGCCCGCCCGCACCGCGCGCTTGGTCAGGCGGGTCACCGCGGCGCTCTGCGCGAGGATCGGCTCGACGATGCGCCGGGCCTGGTCGGCGAGCTCCACTTCCGGCACGCGAAGTTGGACGAAGCCCAGTCGCTCCGCTTCCGCGGCGTCGAACGTCCGGCCGGAGAGCAGCAGCTCGAGGGTGCGGCCGCGGCCGATCCGCCGCGGATAGAGCGCCGCGGCGACCGGCGGGAAGCAGCCGAGGCGGATCTCGGGCTGCCCGAAGCTGCTGCGTTCGCTCGCCAGCACGAAATCGCAGGCCATGGCGAGCTCCATGCCGCCGCCCAGACAGTGCCCCGAGACCAGCGCCAGGGTGAACGCCTCGAGCCCGCGCAGGCGGTCGATCGCGCCGTGGAAGGAGGCGAGCATCCGGGCGAGCTTGTCGGGCGTGTGGTCGGCGACCGAAACGCCGGCCGAGAAGGCGCGCTCGCCGGCGCCGCGCAGCAGGAGGACCTGCAGCTCGGGATCGGCGGCGAGCCCGGCCAGGGCGGCGTCGAGCTCGGCGAGCAGCTCGAGGTCGAGGATGTTGAGCGGCGGTCGGCCGAAGGTGAGCGTCGCGCTGCGCCCGGCGCGGGTGATCTCGACCAGGGCGCTCATCGCAGCACGCTCGCCTGCGTCCGGGTCGCGCCGGCCTCCGCGGTCGCGGCGAGGAACTGCTCGAAGAGGCCGCGATGCAGAGGCAGGTGCACCAGGTTCTCCGGGTGCCATTGCACCGACTGCAGCCACCAGCCGCCGCCGGCGGCGTCGCCGGTCCAGGCGCTCGCCTCGACGACGCCGTCCTCGGCGCGCGCCAGCACCGCGAGCCCTCGCCCGGCGGTCTTCACCCCCTGGTGGTGGCGACTGTTGACCCAGGGGCGGTCGAAGCGCTCGATCCAGCGTGCCAGGGGATGTGACACCGATTCCGCGCCCACGCGATGCACCAGGAGGTCGGGCGCGAAACCACGATCCAGGAAGGCGTCGTGTCCGCGCGCTCCGGCCTGCAGCGTGAGGTCCTGGAAGAGGCTTCCGCCGAGGAAGACGTGGGCCATCTGGTGTCCGCGACAGATCGCGAAGACCGGCTTGGCCTGGGCCCGGGCGTGCCAGAGCAGGTCCCACTCCATCTGGTCGCGCTCCGGGGCGGGAGGATCCAGGCCGGCGTCCGGGCGGCGCGCCTCGCCGTAGAGGCAGGGCTGCAGGTCGGCGCCGCCGGTGAGCAGCAGCCCGTCGGCGTCGAGCATGAGGCGCTGCAGGTCGGTCTCGCGAGTGCGCGCCGGCGTGGCCCGGACGATCGCCTCCTCGGCCAGGCCGACGGCGCGGAGCGCCGCGAGGTAGGGCTCGATCTTGTTCTCCTTCAGATAGCTGACGACGATTCTCGGCACGCCTCGTCTCCGGGGTCAGGTGGCCCGTTCGACCAGCGCCGCGAGGCCCATGCCGCCCGAGACGCAGAGGGTGGCGACGCCTCGCCGGCCGCCCCGTTCGGTCATGCCGTGGAGCAGGGTGACCAGGATGCGCGCGCCGGTCGCGCCGATCGGGTGGCCGAGGGCGATCGCGCCGCCGTCGGGATTGACTCGTCGAGGGTCGAAGGGGAGCTCGCGGAGGCAGGCGAGGGCCTGCGAGGCGAAGGCCTCGTTGAGCTCGACCTCGTCGATCGCGGCGTAATCCAGGCCCTGGCGGGCGAGCAGCCGGCGGGTCGCCGGGACGGGCCCGATGCCCATGATCCTCGGCTCCACGCCGACCACCTCCCAGTCGATGAGGTAACCGGCCGGGACGAGGCCGAGCCGCTCGGCCGCGGCCTCGCTCGCCACCAGCATCGCCGCCGCGCCATCGGTGATGCCCGAGGCGTTGGCGGCGGTCACGGTGCCGCCTTCGCGGAAGACGGGCGGCATGCGGGCGATCGACTCGAGGGTGACGCCGTCGCGCGGATGCTCGTCGGTGTCGACCACCGTCTCACCCTTCTTGCCGGCGAGCCGGATCGGCTCGATCTCGGCGGTGAATCGACCGCGCCGCCGCGCCGCTTCGCAGCGGCGTTGCGTCTCGACGGCGTAGGCGTCGGCCTCGCCGCGGGTCACTCCGGCTTCCGCCGCGAGCTCCTCGGCGGTCTCTCCCATCACCAGACCGGAGAGCGGGTCGTTGAAGCCGTCGCGGTACATCCCGTCGACGATCTCCTCGTGGCCCAGCCGATAGCCCCAGCGCGCCCGCGGCAGCAGGTAGGGGGTGTTGGACATGCTCTCGACGCCGCCGGCGAGGATCACCTCGGCCTCGCCGAGCAGCAACGTCCGCGCCGCCGAGAGGACCGCCTGGAGGCCGGATCCGCAGGCCTGATTGATCGCGAACGCCGGCCGCTCGGCCGGCAGGCCGATCCGGTGGGCGATCTGGCGGGCGCTGTTCGGGCCGCTTCCGGCCTGCCGGGCGTGGCCGAAGATCAGCTGGTCGATCGTGGCCGGTGCGAGGCCGGAGCGGGCGAGGGCCGCGCGCGCGGCCGCCGCGCCGAGCTCGGGCGCGGAGAGCCCGGCGAGCGCGCCGCCGAACCGGCCGATCGGCGTGCGCACCGGGGCCGCGAGAACCAATCGGGGACGCCCACCCGGAGCTCGCGCAGCCATCGCCGTCGCCTCAGCGGGCCTTGAACTCGGGATTCCGCTTCTCGACGTAGGCCGCCAGACCCTCCTTGGCGTCCTCGCTCTGGAACAGCTGCTGCTGCAGCTCGCGCTCCAGGGTCAGCGCCGACTCGAAGGGGATCTCGGCGCCGGACTGCACCGAGCGCTTGATCCGGCCCACCGCCCGGGCCGCCTTGGCGGGCGGGCAGAACTGCCGGGCATAGGCGTGCACCTGGACCATGAAATCCGCCCCTTCGAAGACCTGGTCGACCAGTCCGAGCTGGCGCGCCTCCTCCAGCCCGAAGAGCCGCCCGGTGACCATCAGCTCGATGGCCTTCGACTTGCCGACGATGCGCACCAGGCGCTGCGTGCCGCCGGTTCCGGGCAGGACGCCCAAGGCGACCTCGGGAAGCCCGAACTTGGCCGGTCCCTGCTTGGCGATCCTGAGGTCCGCCGCCATGGCGATCTCGAGCCCGCCGCCCACGGTGTTGCCGTTGAGCGCCGCGATCACCAGCTTGGGGGTCTGCTCGAGGCGCGACAACGTCTCGTTGGCGTGCAGGCAGAAGTAGTACTTGAAGGTCGGGTCGGAGGTCTTCAGCATGTTGATGTTCGCCCCGGCGCAGAACATCTTCTCGCCCTCGCCGGTGAGCACCAGGACGTGCACCGCGGGGTCGAAGCGGGCCTTGAGGATCGCCTCGTCGAGCTGGCGCATCATCTCGTGGGTGTAGGTGTTGGCCGGCGGGTCGTCCAGCTTGAGGTAGGCGACGCCCTCGCGGACCTCGTAGTGGACCAGCGTACGGGCAGTGGCTTCGGCAGTGGTCTGCGACATTCCCGCTCCTCCTGTCGGTGGTGATGGGGCCGGCCGCGCGCCGGCCGTCGAGAGTTCCTTGACCGGCGGATTCTGGCACGAGGCCGGGGCGAGGTCCACCGTCTCCTTGACCCCGTCCGACGCGGCTTCCTACAATGACTGACTTGGTCGAAACCCGACGATGATCACCGGCTACAACACCGACGTTCGCCACGGCGAGCTCGTCGTCCACGTCCAGACGGAGGACAAGGGGCGCGAGAAGGCCGTCATCGAGAGCGTGCTCTACGTCGGCGGCCGGGTCGTCGCGACCAAGCGCTCCACCTACAGCGAAGTGCTCGCGGAGGGTGGCGGCGATCCCGAGATCGCGCAGCAGATGGATCATCAGCACCGCACCATCCTGGCGGCGATCAAGTCCGGCCGGTTCGACGACCGGCTCGGAGCCCCGCGCGGCGCCGCACCACCCCCGGCCGACCGGCTGGAGAGCGAGGCGGCCACCGTGCTGCGCACCGCGGCCCTCCCCCAGCAGCCGGTCCCGGCGGCGGGCGAAGAGCCCGAGGCTGCGGAGGACGAGGGGCCGACGCTCGATCAGGTGATCCTCGACTACCTCTCGACCGAGGCGGAGCACGAGCAGCTCCTGTTGGTGATCGACTCCCAGGAGGAGATCCAGCCCGGGAGAGTCAACTCCCTGACGCTGCGCGCCTATTCGTCGAAGAGCGGCCTGCCCATGCCGGGGGTCCAGGTGTCGGTCAAGTTGCTCTCGACGGTGGCCGAGCCGCGCACCCTGCTCTCCGCCGAGACCGACGACGTCGGGGCCATCGAGATGCGCCTGGACGTGCCACAGTACGCGCGCGGCACCGCCGCGCTGATCATCTCCGGCTCCTCCAACCTCGGCCGGGCGGAAATCAAACAGCTCCTCTGAACGTTGATAGGAACGGATGGCGAGCGACGGCCTCTTGACGGTCAGCCTGAACGGACGCGAGCGGGAGGTTCGCGCCGGCTCGTCGCTCGCCGATCTCGTCGCGACGGTGGCGAGCGAGGCCCGCGCCATCGCGGTCGAAGTCAACGGAGAGATCGTGCCGCGCCGGCTCCTGGGGGAGACCCCGCTCAGCGCCGGAGACCGCGTCGAGATCGTGCAGTTCGTGCAGGGGGGCTAGCTCCGGTGACCGGGGCTTGTCAGGCGAGGCCGGCGTTCGCTATATTCCTGCCCCCGGGGGCCGCTAGCTCAATTGGTAGAGCAGCAGACTCTTAATCTGCGGGTTGTAGGTTCAAGTCCTACGCGGCTCACCAATCCCCCCTCCTGGCGATCCTGATAGCGTCGGCGCAGCGGTCCGCGAAAGTGGCGGAACTGGTATACGCGCTAGATTTAGGATCTAGTCCCGAGTGATCGGGTTGGGGGTTCGAGTCCCCCCTTTCGCACCAATCCACCGCGCCGAGGAAGAAGAGACCAGCGATGAGCGTCGTGCTTTCAGTCGAAGAGGTCGGCCCCTGCCGCAGACAACTGCGCATCGAAGTGCCGATGCCGGCGGTCGAGGCGGAGACCGCCCGCGTGCTCGGCGATTACGGCAAGCGGGCCCGGATCCCGGGCTTCCGCAAGGGCAAGGTGCCCGCCACCCTGGTGCGCCGTCACTTCGGCAAGGAGATCGATCAGGAAGTGGTGGAGCGCCTGGTGCCGCGATACTGGCGCCAGGCGGCGGCCGAGAAGGGCATCGACGCGCTGCTGCCGCCGCGGGTGGGAGATGTCGATCTCGCCGCGGGCAAGCCCCTGACCTTCACCGCGATCGTCGAGGTCCGACCCGAGATCGAGCTGCGCAACACGACCGACTTCGACCTCCCGTCGCCGCCGGTCGAGGCGACGGCCGAGGAGATCCGCAGCGCGCTCGACGACCTGCGCCGCGGCCATGCCCAGTGGATCGTCGCCGGGCGCTCGGCGGCGACCGGCGACCGGGCCAAGATCGGGATTCGCGAGCTGGTCGATGGCGGGGAGGCCACGGAGCAGGAGATCGAGGTCGAGGTGGGTTCCCAGCAGATCTGGGAGGAGCTCTCGCTCGCGGTCACCGGCCTGGCGCTCGGCCAGACGGCGCGCTTCGCGCGTAGAGAGGGTGAAGGCGAAGCGGCGCGCGAGCGCCACTTCGAGGTCCGGCTGATCGAGCTCAAGGAGGCCAAGCTGCCCGAGCTCGACGCCGAGTTCGCCGGCCATTTCGGCAAGTTCGCCAGCGTCGTCGAGCTCGAGGCCGACATCGCTCGGCGGCTGTCCGGGGCGAAGCGGGACGAGGCTCGGCGCCAGCGCGAAGTGGCGCTGCTCGACCAGCTGACCGAGCGTCACACCTTCCCGCTGCCCGACGGCGTGGTGCATCAGGAGGTCGAGGATCTGCTGCGCGACTACGCCGAGTCGCTCGCCCGGCGGGGCGTGGACCTGGAGAAGGCCGAGCTCGACTGGCAGAAGCTGGGCGAGCAGGCGCGTCCCCAGGCGGAACGGCGGGTGCGGGCCCGGTTGCTGCTCGACGCCATCGCCGGACGCGACCAGATCGAGGTCGGTGAGGAGGAGTTCGAACAGGCCCTGGCGATCATGGCCCGGGTGCAGGGTGTGCCGACCCTGGCGCTGCGCCAGAAGCTCGACGAGAATGGACAGCTCGCCGGGTTGCGCGCCCAGATGCGGCGGGAGAAGGTCGTGCGACGGCTGCTCGGCGAGGCGGAGCCCGAAGGCGCCGCGAGCGGAGCCTAGGAAGGGACGCGAACATGCTGATTCCGATGGTGGTGGAGCAGACGAACCGGGGCGAGCGCGCGTACGACATCTACTCGCGCCTGCTCAAGGACAACATCATCTTCCTGGGGCGGCCGATCGACGACGACGTCGCGAGCCTGGTGATCGCCCAGATGCTCTTCCTCGAGGCGGAGAACCCGGAGCGCGACATCCACCTCTACGTCAACTCGCCCGGCGGTTCGGTCACCGCGGGGCTGGCCGTCTACGACACGATGCAGTACATCAAGCCCGACGTCGCGACTTTCTGCGTCGGGCAGGCGGCTTCGATGGCGGCCGTGCTGCTCGCCGCCGGCAAGCACGGCAAGCGGACGGTGCTGCCGAACAGCCGGGTGCTCATCCACCAGCCCTGGACGTCGGGGATGGGTGGCCAGGCGAGCGACATCGAGATCCACGCCCGCGAGCTGCTCAAGCTGCGCGACAAGGTCGACGAAGTCCTGGCGCTGCACACCGGCAAGCCGAAGGCGCAGATCCACGAGGACACCGAGCGCGACAAGATCCTGGGAGCCGAGGAGGCCGTCGCCTACGGCCTCGCCGACACGATCATGGAGCGGAGAAAGCCCATCGGCGTCGGATGACCTCTGTTATCATGGACTTAGCGGGGAGCCCGCGGAGGATCGATGCCTAAGAAAGAGACCGGCGACGACGCCCTGAGATGCTCGTTCTGCAACAAGAGCCAGCGCGAGGTCAAGAAGCTCATCGCCGGACCGACGGTCTTCATCTGCGACGAGTGCGTCGACATCTGCCTCGACATCATCGCCGAGGATCGGCTGCTCGAGCAGCAGCAGGAGACCAAGCTCCCCAAGCCGCACGAGATCAAGGCGTTGCTCGACGAGTACGTGATCGGCCAGGAGCTCGCCAAGAAGAAGCTGGCGGTGGCGGTCTACAACCACTACCGGCGCATCGAGTTCTCGGAGCGCGGGGGGCGGGGCTCGGAGGTCGAGCTGCAGAAGAGCAACATCCTGCTGATCGGCCCGACCGGGACCGGCAAGACGCTGCTCGCCCAGACCCTGGCCAAGCTCCTCTCGGTGCCGTTCACCATCGCCGACGCGACGACGCTGACCGAGGCCGGCTACGTCGGCGAGGACGTCGAGAACATCATCCTCAAGCTCTACCAGGCGTCCGGCAACGACAAGGAGAAGACCCAGCGCGGCATCGTCTACATCGACGAGGTCGACAAGATCGCGCGCAAGGGAGAGAACCCCTCGATCACCCGTGACGTCTCGGGCGAGGGCGTGCAGCAGGCGCTGCTCAAGATCCTCGAGGGCACGGT
>CAYZWR010000077.1:0-16639 GCA_964481735.1 uncultured Thermoanaerobaculia bacterium | reverse complement strand
AGTTCGACTACTTCGCCTACGACGGGTTCACCGTGCGCTACCCGCGGGCGACCGTGGCGCGCGACGGGCGCTTCGCCGGCCGGGTGGAGAGCGCCGGGCCGGTCGCGATCGGCGGCTTCGCCGAGGGCGAGTCGGTCGCGATCTGGCGCCGCGCCGGAGCCAAGCTCCAGCGCGGCGAGCAGGCCGCGGCAGGGGGCGCGGTGTCGGCCCTCGGAGGCGCCGAGCTCTACGCTGCGTCCGCCGCTGCGGTCGACACCCCGGGGATCGAACGGAACGTGCCGAGCACCCAGTTCTCCTCCAACGCCGAGTACGTGATCGTCACCCACCCGGCGTTCGCCGGCTCGCTCGGGACCCTCGTCGCGCTGCAGCAGGCGAAGGGGCTCTCGACCGAGATCGTGACGGTGGACAGGATCTACGCGGCGTACAGCGATCACGTGCCGTCGGCCGGTGCCGTGAAGCGGTTCTTCGCCGCGTCGATCGCCCGCAACCTCCGTTACGCGTTGATCGTCGGCGCCGACTCGAGCGATCCGTACGACCACCTCGGACTGGGCTCGGTCTCCTACGTGCCGACGGACTATCAGCCGCTCAGCGAGTACGTCCAGTTCTCGCCCACCGACGAGACGCTGGTGGATGCCGATGACGACGGACTGGGCGACGTGCCGATCGGGCGGTTGCCCGCGCGGACGCCGGCCGAGCTCTCGGCCATGGTCGCCAAGCTGGTGGCCTGGGAGGGCGCGGTGGCGAGCGGCCGAACGGCGCTGCTCTCGGCCGGCATCTCGGACGGCGAGTCGGCGACCCTCACCTCGCTGAACGGGGCCTACGCCGCTTCGCTGGACGCCTGGAGCGTCACGCTCGCGCCGGTCGACCAGCTCGGCACGGATGCGGCGCGCGCCAGCCTGCTCGCCGCGATCAACGGCGGCGTCAAGCTGGTGAGCTACGTCGGCCACTCCTCGATGGGGCAGTGGGACTGGACGCCGCTGCTGCGCTGGCAGGACGCCGCGACGCTCACCAACGCCGGCGCGCCGAACCTGGTCACCGCCTGGGGCTGCTGGAACAGCTACTACGTCGAGCCGACCATCGAGTCGCTGGCGGCGCGGCTGCTGCGCCAGCCGGATGCCGGGGCCGCGGGAGCGATCGGCGCCACGACCTTGACCTCGGAGTCCTCGCACCAGGCGCTGGGCAGTCTCTTCTTCGCCCAGGTCAACGCCGGTGCGCCGACCGTCGGCGACGCGTTCCACGCCGCGAAGCAGGCCCTCGCCACGCAGACCGTCGCGCCCGACGCGATCCTCGGCATGACCCTGCTCGGCGATCCGGCGATGAGTCTGCCGCCGGTCGAGTAGGCCCCGGAGTCCAGCCGTTGTCTTCCCCGAGGGAGGCCGCGCGAGCGGCCTCCCTCGCTGCTTTCAGGGGAGCTCTTTCGCCCACTCGCCGAGCGCCGCGAGCGCCTCCGGCAGCCGCTCGATCCCGCTCGGATAGCTCAGCCGGGCGACGACGCAGGCCGCGGCGGCGGTGGTGGTCGCGACGAAGTGCTCGGCGAGGAGCGCGCGATCGAACAGGCGCGCCGCCACGGTGGCGCGCGCCAGCGCCAGGGAGGCCGCGCTCTGCGGGTAGCGCTCGATCGAGATCCCCTCCGTGGTCGGGGCGTGGGCGATCTCGACCAGGGCGAGGAGGCGCAGCGCGGCGGGCGCCTCCGCCGGGTAGTGCGCCTCCGCGGCCAGCTTGGGTTGAGGAAAGTGGGGCAGGGCGCGGGGGTGCGGGCCGAGACGGACCGGCAGCTGATCGTCGGCGATGCGCTCGAGGCTGAGGCTCGCGCCGGCCGCCGCGGCGGTCGACTTGCCGCCGCCCGACTCGGCGGTGAGCGCCACGACCCGCCGCTCGATCCTCAGGGCGCTGGCGTGCAGCAGGTAGATGCCGCGCAGCGCCAGCGCGAGCGCCAGCGGGCCACCCAGCGCGCGCTCGAGGGTGCTCTCCGGCCGCTCGCGGGTCTGCGGGCGGCGGCGGCGGACGACCGCCGTGCCGGCGCCGTCGACCAGGAAGCTCTCCCCGTCTTCGAAGTCGACCCGCCGGAAACCGGTGGGCTCGATCCACGACGAGATGCGCTGCAATCGCCCCTCGACCAGGCCGGGTCCGTCGTAGACCAGGCGCCAGTCCGCGGCGGGCGGCTGCAGGCGAATCTCGGGGCGCGGCGCCGGCGTCGCCCCGGCGGCGAGCTCGCGCGCGGTCCACAGGGCGAGCCCGGCGAGCGGCTGGAGGTACCCCTGGGTGCCCTCCTGGTCGCTCAACACCAGGGCGATCGGCGCGTCGCTCACCCGTCGAGTCTAGCCCGGGTCCCCGGCCAGGCCCGGGCCGCGACGGCGTCTTCGCCCCCCGGTCGGGGGCTCGCCAGGCCGGGCCCGGAGACCGGACTTGCCGAGGTGGCGCGCCGACCCTATACTCCGCCCACAAATCGAGCAGCCAAGGAGGGAACCATGCGCAAGGTGGGACGACCTACGTGTCTCCTCGCAGTGTCCCTGCTGGTCGGCGGATGGCTCGCCGCCTCGCCGGCGCAGGCCTTCGAGGACCCCAAAGCCTGCTGCAGGATCATCCGCGTCGATCTCGAGAAGAGCATCGCCCTGCTGCGCAACCCGAAGACCGCCGTGGTGGCGCAGTTCCACCTCGGCGCCGACGACCGCGAGCTGTTCAAGGTCGGCGACCTCTTCAATCCGGAGACCAACGAGCTCAACGGCAAGAAGCTCGAGCGCAATTTCGCCATGGCGCTGCCTCAGCTCGGCCCCTTCAACGCCCACATCCTGCGCGTGCGCGGCCACGAGTTCGCCGCCGAGGGCAACGAGAACAAGAAGGTCTACCGTTCTCGCACCCTGAAGTTCGACAACACCTTGAGCAGCATGCGGCCGGGCGACGAGGTCCACGTCGACGAGGAGGCGGGCTGGATCTTCATCAGCGTCGAGGGCTACGGCAAGGTGAAGCCCAGCGTCTGGGCCTACAAGCTGGAATGAGCCCGAGCGGCGCGCCGCCGCGGCGACGACGGCGCGCCCGCGACCTGCGCTAGATTCGAGGGCGATGCCGCCCGCGACCTCCGCTCGCCGCGACCACGCCCTCTCACTGGCGGTCACCCTGGCGATCGCGATCGCGCTGCTCGCTCCGCTGCCTCCCCCCGAGTCGCTTCCCGGCGCCTGGAGCGTGCCCGAGGTCGACAAGCTGGTGCACGGCCTGCTCTTCCTCGCCGCGGCGCACTGCTGGCGGCGCTCGCTGGCGCGCCTCGGCGTCGCGCGTCCCGCGCTCGCGTCGCTGGCGGCCGCGGCGGCGTACGCCGGCCTGCTCGAGCTCGCCCAGGGGCTGTGGACGAGCCGCACGCCCGAGCTCGCCGACCTGCTCGCCGGGGTCCTGGGCGCGCTGGTGGCGCGCTTCCTGCCCTGAAGCGCGCGCTCAGCCGGCTGCTTGGAGCGTGCTCTGGTGGTAGGCGTCGAGGATCTCGGCCGGCGCGCCGTCGGCCAGCAGCCGGCCGTGGTCCAGCCAGATGCAGCGCGAGCAGTTCTCGAGGATCTGGTGGGGAGCGTGCGAGACGACCAGGATGGTCGACCCGGCGGCGCGGAACTCCGCCACCCGCCGCTCGCACTTGCGGGTGAACGGCGCGTCGCCGGCGGCGAAGATCTCGTCGAGGATCAGGACCTCGGGGACCCAGGCGGTCGCGATCGAGAAGCCGAGCCGCCCGAGCATGCCGGAGGAGTAGGTGCGGATCGGCGAGTGGATGAACTCGCCGAGCTCGGAGAAGTCCACGATCGCGTCGACGCGCTCGCGGATCTCGCGCCGTGAGTGGCCGAGCAGCAGCCCGTTGAGGAAGATGTTCTCGCGCCCGGTGAGCTCGGGATCGAAGCCGGTGCCGAGCGCCAGGATGGGCGCCACCCGCCCGTCGATCCGCACCGTCCCCCGGGTGGCCTCGAGGACGCCGGCGATCACCTTGAGCAGCGAGCTCTTGCCGGCGCCGTTGCGGCCGACGATGCCCAGCACCTCGCCCCTGCCGATCGCGAAGCTGACGTCGGAGAGCGCCCAGAAGTCGCTGTAGACCAGGGTGCCCTTGAGCCAGTGGATGGCGTACTCCTTGAGCGAGGGCAGCCGCTGGCGGGCGAGCCGGTAGCGCAGCGAGAGGTGATCGACGGAGACGACGGGAGCGGACATCGCGCGCGGACCTCAGAGATAGAAGCTGATCCGGCGGCTGCTGCGCCGGAACGCCAGCGCACCCAGGGCGAGCAGCAGCAGCGCGAGGCCCAGCGCGACCGTGAGGTGACCGAGCGGCGGCACCTTGCCGAAGTAGATCGGGTCGCGGAAGACCTCGAGGATCGAGCGCACCGGGTTGTAGCGCACCAGCCAGCGCCACTTCTCCGGCAGGATGGTCATCGGATACATGATCGGCGTGAGGAAGAGCAGGAGCTGCAACGCGACGCCGACGAGCTCGACGACGTCGAAGAAGAAGACCGAGAGCGGCGCGAGCAGCAGGCCCGCGCCCAGGGTGAAGAGCGCGGCGATCAGGATGGCGACGGGCAGGAAGAGGAGGGCCGGCCGGAGCGGGTGGCCGGTCACCACCAGCAGGCCGAGGAGCGGCACCAGGGCGAGCGCCAGGTTGATCGTCCCCGAGACGACCACCGCCAGGGGGAAGACCGACTTGGGCACCGGCAGCTTCTGGATGAGCGCGGTGTTGGCGCGCAGGCTGTTCATCGAGGCCACGATCGACTGCGAGAAGAAGTTCCAGAAGAGCAGCCCCGCCAGGACGAAGACCGGGTAGTTGTCGATCTGGAAGCGGAAGATGCTGCTGAAGGCGACGTGCAGGACCGACATCATCAGCAGCGGCTGCAGCATCGTCCAGGTGAAGCCGATGAGCGAGCGGCGGTAACGGACCCGGAGCTCGCGCTGCACGAGCTCCCAGACCAGATCGCCATAGGGGAAGATGGCCGCCATCGGCCGTCCATTCTATGGGACGGCGGGAGGGAGCTCCTCGAGCGCGCCGAGCGCGCGTTCGACGGCCGCGCGCTCGGCGCCGGCGCGAGCGCCCCGCAACGCGAGCGCGCGGCGGCGCAGCCGGCCGCCGGCGAGCAGGGCGCGCCGCGCCTGGCGCGCGAAGCGTGCCCCGCGCTGCCGCTCGCCCCAGCGCACCAGGTCGCGCCAGAGCAGGTCGAGGCGTTGATTCGTCGGGGCGGCGGCGCCCGACGCGATGCTGCCGCCGAGGTGGTGCCGCGCGCGGAAGCCGTCGTCGAGCCGCAGCCGCCAGCCCGCGGCGGCGAGGCGGCAGCAGAGCTCCAGGTCCTGGGCGTAGAAGGCGTAGCCCTCGTCGAAGGGTCCGGCCTGCTCCCAGGCGGTGCGGCGCAGGGCGAGCGCGGTCGCCGGCAGCCAGGGGAGCTCGGCGTTCGCCGGGGGCTCCGGGCCCTGGGCGGCGAGGCGGCGGCGCCAGCGGCCGGCGAGCGGTCCGAGGCCGCTCGCCAACGCGAAGCACCAGGCGATCGTCGGCAGGCGCCCGCCGCTCCACTGCGGCCGGCCGTCGGGAAAGACCAGCCGGGCGCCGACGGCGCCCAGGTCGGTCTCCGCCCTGAAGGCCGCGAGCAGTGCCTCGTCGCCGCCGGGGAGAACCTCCGCGTCGCTGTTGAGCAGCACGAGCGGGTCGCCGGTCGCCGCTTCGAGGCCGCGATTGGCCGCCGGGCCGAAGCCCAGCGCGCGGGGCAGGGCGAGCCAACGGACCTCCGGATGCGCGCGGCGCAACTCGTGGACGCGCGGGTCGCTCGAGCCGTCGTCGACCACGAGGATCTCCCGTGGCGCCCGCCAGCTCGCCAGGGAAGCGAGACAGCGCGCCGCGAGATCGCCCCGGTCGTGGACCGGAACGACGAGCGAGAGCCGGGCCGACATGCCGAGGGCAGACTAAGAGCGCGCGCCGGCCCTTGGCAAGCTCGCGGCGTGCACTGCTTCGCCTCGACGGTGATGGGCCGGACGTTATGATCGCGCGGAGATGAGCACCAAGTCGCGCGCCCGCAAGGCGCGCCACCGGGAGTCCGAGCCGATGCCCGCGCGGTCGTTCGCCGCTCCGGAGTACCTCGCCTGGCTGACCGTGGCCGCCCTGCTGCTGGTCACCGCGCTGATCTTCGACCCGACCTCGAAGGATGCCTTCCGGCTGCCCAAGACGCTCGCCGGCCAGTCGCTCGCGCTGCTTTCGCTGTTCTTCCTGGCGTTCGAGTGGGGCGGTCGCGTGCCCTGGCGCCGGCTCGTGGAGGCGCCCGCGGCCCGCGCGCTGCTGCCGTTGGCCCTCGTCGCCACCCTCACCGCGCCGTTCAGCCCCCACGACGCGCACGTCGAGCGGGGGTTGATCGGACTGTGGATCGGGGTCCTGGCGGTCTGGGGATGGAGCGCCAGTTTCACGACGGCGCGGCTCCGCGCGCTGCTCACCACGCTGCTGGTGCCGGCGGGCCTGCTGGCCGCGGTCGCGATCCTGCAGTATCACGATCTCTGGCAGCCCTTCCGCTTCCAGCGCCTGCAGGCGGCGAGCCGGCTCGCCGTGACCTCGTTCGCCGGCAACGTGGGCGATCTCGCCGCCTACCTGGTGCTTCCGGCGCTCGTCGCGCAGGGAGTCCTGGCGCGGTCCGGACGCCGCCTGCATCCCCTGGCGACGGCGAGCCTGATCCTCTCGCTCTACGGCCTCGCGGTGACTCAGACCTTCGCGGCGCTGGCGGCGCTGGCGGCCGGCTCGCTGGTCTTCTGGACGCTGGTGCTCCCGCGCGGTCGCCGCTGGCTCGCCAGTGGCGTCGCGCTGGGCCTGGTGGCGGGAGTGCTCCTGGTGGCGGCGCCGCTGCGCGAGCGCGCGCTGGAGAAAGCCAGTCAACTGCAGGCGGGCAAGATCAACAGCGTGCTCACCGGGCGGCTCGACGGCTGGCGCGCGGCGCTCTGGATGACCGCCGAGCATCCGCTGGCCGGCGTCGGCCTGGGCGCCTTCCGCGCCGAGTACGCCGCGGCGAAGCTGGCGCTGCTCACCCGCGGCGCGGTGTTCGACCGGGCGCAGCCGTACGCCATCTTCGCCGACGCGCACAACGAGCCGTTGCAGATCGCGGCGGAGTGCGGACTGGGTGGACTCCTGGCCTTCGGCTGGGGGGCATGGCTCGTCCTGGCGCGACTGCGTGTCAAGTGGCGTGCGGCCGCGGCGGATCGCGTGGCGGGGCGCGCCGATCCGGCCCTCGCCTGGGGAGTGGCGGCGGCGATGGCCCTGCTCGCTCTGTCCAACTTTCCCTTCCGCATCGCGCTGGTCGGCTTTCCCCTGGCGCTCGTCGGCGCCTGGCTCTTCGCGGTGGAGGAGCAGCCATGAGGCCGGCGTCGCGCTGGCTCGCGCCAGCACTGCTCGCCGGACTGCTCGTGGCGCACGGGCAGATGAGCCTTCACCGGCTGCGTGCGCAACGGCTGCTGTGGAGCGTCGAAGCCCGCACCATCGCCCTGGTCCAGAGCAGGTCGCTTTCCCGCCAGCAGATCGCCGCGCACCTCAACGCCCTGGCGGACGCCGCGCGGCTCGATCCCGGCGACGTCGGTATCCCGGCGGCGATCGGCGGGCAGTACTTCCTGCTCGGCCAGACGGAAACGGCGAGCGAGGCCTACCAGCGCGCCAACCGCCTCGAGCAGCGTCCCGAGATCCTGCTCAATCTGGGGAAGCTCGAGCTGCTGGAGAAACGTCAGGACCGCGCCGTCGAGCTCTTCGCGCAGGCCGTCGCGCTCGATCCCTGGCTCAAGCTCGAGTTGCCCGAGGAGCTGCGCGAGCCGGTGCTAGACGCCCTGCGACGTGAGTACCGTCCGGACGGTGCGGACCAGAATCGATAGGTCGAGCCAGAGGCTGCGGTTGGCGATGTAGGCGAGGTCGTAGCGCAGCTTGTTCTCGGGCGTCGAGTGGTACTCGCCGTTGACCTGCGCCAGCCCGGTCAGTCCCGGCGGCACGGCGAAGCGCTCGGCGTAGCCGGGGACCTCGGCGAGGTTCTGGCGCACGAAGCCGGGCCGTTCGGGCCGCGGTCCCACCAGGCTCATCTCGCCGCGCAGCACGTTGAAGAGCTGCGGCAGCTCGTCGAGCCGGAAGCGACGCAGGAAGCCACCGACCGGGGTCAGCCGCGGGTCGTTGCGCAGCGCGAGCACCTCGCCGGTGTCGCGCTCCGCGTCGTCGCGCATGGTGCGGAACTTGATCACCCGGAAGGAGCGGAAGCCGCGACCCACCCGCTCCTGGCGCAGGAAGACCGGTCCGCGCGAGGTGAGCCGGACGGCGCAGGCGCAGCCGGCCATGAGCGGCGCGGTGACGACCAGGAGCAAGAGCGAGCCGGCCAGATCGAACGTCCGCTTGACCGGCATGGCGCGCCGCCACTCCGACTCGCGGAGCACCTCGATCAGCGGCAGGTCGTTGATCCAGCGGTAGCGCAGCCGGCCGATCAGGCTCTCGAACGGGCCGGGCAGGAGGAGGATCCCGGCGCGCGCCACGCGCCCGCCCGCGATCTCGCCGAGGAGCTGGGTCTGCCAGCTGTCGGCGTCGGGCGCGAGGATGACGTCGTCCACCTCGCCGGCCGCGAGCAGGCGCTGGAGCGCGGCGAGGTCGGGGAGCCGCTCGCCGAGCACCGCGTCGTCGCCGGCCGGCGGGACCTGCCCCGGCGCCGGCAGGTAGCCGTGCACCCGCAGGCCGTGCAGGTGGTGCTGGCGGATCTTCTCCGCCACCTCGAGGGCGGCCGGACCGCAGCCCACCAGGACCACCCGGCGCAGCTCGATCCGGGGCCAGGTCTGGGCGAGCGCCCGCCAGAGGAAGAGACCGGCCCCGTCGAGCAGGGCGTAGAGCAGCAGCACGGTGCGCGGAAAGGGCCGGTTGCCGAGGAAGATCAGGGTGGCGAGCGCGAGGATCTGGGCGACGACCGCGAGCGAGACCCAGCGGGCGAGCTCGAGGCGCGGCAGCTTCAGCCGGTTCTCGTAGAGGCCGAAGAGAAAGAGCACCGCCGGCTGGGAGAGGAGGGCCCACGGCCAGGCCTCGTGGAAGAACGTGATCCGGTCGGCCGGTAACAGCTCGCGGACGCCGGGGAGCGGGAACTCGATCCGCAGCCAGAAGGCGAGGTAGAGCGCCGCCGCGGCCACCGCCAGATCGCCGGCCAGCGTGGTGAGACGCCAGGCCGGTCCGCCGCCGTCATCGCGCATTGCCCGGACTCTATCGAACCCGTGGCTCGCGCCGGAGCGGCACGGCCGCTCGTTGACTCCCCGGCGCGCTTCGGCTAGCCTCGTCCGGCATTCGGAGCGGTCCGCGGGGCGAACAACCCGGGCGGACTCGGCAACCTGGGGCGGACACCCAAGGTGCCCTCCCGCCGCGAACCGGCGGGGATGCGGTCGCCAGACGGCGGCAACCAAGTGTCCGGATCTCCCGAACCCGCTCCCCATGCCGCCGGCGAGCGGGTTCTTTCGTTTCCGCGAAGCCGGGCCGAACCGGAGGAGGAGGAGCGCGTGAAAGTCACCGATCACCTGGCGAAGGCGAGCGGCCCGCTGATCAGCTTCGAGATCATCCCGCCGCTGCGCGGCGGCAACGTGCGCAGCCTGCTCGCGCTGATCGACGACCTCATCGTCTTCCGTCCGCCGTTCATCGACATCACCAGTCACGCCGCCGAGGTGGTCTACGAGGAGACGCCGCAGGGGATCCAGAAGCGGATCAAGCGCAAGCGGCCGGGGACCCTGGGAGTCTGCGCCCTGATCCAGAACAAGTACGACGTCGACGCGGTGCCGCACGTGCTCTGTCACGGCTTCACGCGCGAGGAGACCGAGGATTTCCTGATCGAGCTGCGCTACCTCGGGATCGACAACGTGCTCGCGGTGCGCGGCGACGAGAGCGGCTACCGCAAGCCGCTGCGCGAGGGGCGGAGCGCCAACCGATTCGCCTCCGACCTGGTCGCCCAGATCGTCGCGATGAACCGCGGCCGCTACCTGGCGGACGACCTCCTGGACGCCCATCCGTCGGACTTCTGCATCGGCGTGGGCGGCTACCCCGAGAAGCACTTCGAGGCGCCCAACCTGCACACCGACGTGCGTTACCTCAAGGCCAAGGTCGAAGCCGGGGCGGAGTACATCGTGACCCAGATGTTCTTCGACAACCGGCACTACTTCCACTTCGTCGACCTCTGCCGCCAGGAGGGAATCACCGTGCCGATCATCCCCGGCATCAAGGTGCTCTCCTCGCGCGCCCAGCTCACCTCGATCCCACGCAACTTCTTCGTCGAGATCCCTTCCGAGCTCGCCGACGAGGTCGCCGCGGCGCGGGACGACCAGGTGCTCGACGTCGGCACCGAGTGGGCCCTGCGCCAGTCGCAGGAGCTGCTCGAGCGCGGCGTGCCCTCGCTCCACTACTACGTGATGCAGAGCGCCACCGCCGTGCGGCGCCTGCTCGAACGGCTCCACCACGACGTATAGAAAGGAACCTGCGCATGCGATGCACCGGGTACTGGCGTTCTCTCGCGCTCTGCGGACCGTTCGTCGTCGGCCTGCTGCTCTCCTCCATGGCCTCCGCTTCCGAGGTCGCGGCGACCCCCGGGCCGACCGCGGTCGGCAAGCTGAGCGTGCCGCTCGGCAGCCTGCCGGCGATCTCCGCGGAGCAGGTGTGGGACAAGAAGGCGGGGGACCGTTTCAATCCGCTCGCCGGCGAGCCGGGGCAGGGTCGCGACCGGCTCCTGGGAGTTCCCGTGCTTCCCGATCCGCTGGCTGCGATCGGATTCAACGCGGAGCATCGGACTCCGAGCCCGCTCCTGACTTTCGACGGCACCGGCAATCCGGTGGGCTGCGGCGGCTGTTCGCCCCCGGACACGGTCGGCGACGTCGGCCCGAAGCACGTCGCGCAGATGGTCAACGCGACGAAGCTCACCTTCTACAGCAAGGCCGGGACGCTCCTCTTCGGGCCGAGTGATCTCTCCGGATTCTGGAGCTCCGGGGCGTGCAACGGAGACGACGGGGATCCGGTGGTGGTCTACGATCCGCTCGCCGATCGGTGGGTGCTCGCCCAGTTCGCGGGTCCGCGCGACCTCTGTTTCGCGGTCTCGACGAGCGCCGATCCGCTCGGCACGTACGTCATCTACGACTTCCTCACCGATCAGTTCCCCGACTACTTCAAGGTGGGCGTCTGGCGGGACTCCTACTACGTGACCACCAACGAGAACAACTACAGCGCCTGGGCGCTCGAGCGGGCGCCGATGCTCGCGGGCACGACGGCGCGCTCGCTGCGCGCCACGTTCAACGGCTCCAACTTCCTGCTGCCGGCCGACGTCGATGGCATCGTGGCGCCCCCTGCCGGATCGCCGGGCTACTTCTACACGTTCCTCGACAACTCGTTCCACGGCGGGGTCGATCGCGTCGAGCTCTATTCGTTCGCGGTGAGCTGGGGAGGGACCCCGAGCGGCACGTTCGCCCTCGCGGCGACGGCCAACCTCGCCTCGTTCAGCTACACGGTCTGCAACTTCTTCAATTTCGATTGCGCGCCGCAGAGCGGCACGGCCCAGAAGGTGGACGTGATCTCGGAGTGGCCGATGTTCCGCTTCGCCTACCGCAATCTCCCCGGCTTCCAGTCGCTCGTCGGGACCTTCACCGTCAATGTCGGCGCGGCGCCGCCGAACGGCCGGGCGGCACTCCGCTGGTTCGAGCTGCACAAGGTCGGCGCCGCCGCCTGGTCGCTCTTCCAGGAGGGGACCTACGATCCCGGCGGCACCGGCTTCCGCTTCATGGGGTCGATCGCGCAGGACTTCTACGGCGACATCGCGCTCGGCTACACGCATTCCTCGGCCTCCGCCTTTCCCTCGATCCGCTACGCGACCCGACTGGCGGGCGACCCGGCGGGGACGCTCGGCAGCGAGGTGACGATGACTTCGGGGAGCGGTTCGCAGACCGGCTCGAACCGCTGGGGGGACTACTCCGCGATGTCGATCGATCCGGCGGACGACTGCACCTTCTGGTACACCAACGAGTACTACTCGGTGAGCAGCGCGAGCACCTGGAAGACCCGCATCGGCGCCTTCCGAATCCCGGAGTGCAACGTGATCTACCTCGACAATTTCGAGACCGCCGGTCTGACGCGCTGGAGCTCGACCTCGCCTTGAGGAGCGTTGACGAGATCCCCGGGTCTCCCGTGCCGGCCGACCGCGAGGCGCGGACGGCCGCGCTGCTCGAGGCGCTGGAGGAGCGCATCCTGGTGCTCGACGGCGCGACCGGGACCGCGCTGCAGGCGGCCAACCTCACCGCGGCCGATTTCGGTGGCGCCGAGCTCGAGGGTTGCAACGAGCAGCTGGCGGTCACCCGGCCCGACGTCGTGCGTGGCGTCTCCGAGCGCTACCTCGCGGCGGGCGCCGACATCGTGGAGACCAACTCGTTCGGCTCGACCCCCCTGGTGCTCGCCGAGTACGGCCTCGCCGACCGCGCCTTCGAGCTCTCGCGGCTCGCCGCGGCGCTCGCCCGCGAGGCCTGCGAGGCCTACTCCGAGCCGGGCCGGATGCGTTTCGTCTGCGGCGCGATGGGCCCGACGACGCGGGCGATCTCGGTCACCGGCGGTGTCACCTTCGAGGAGCTGATCGGCCATTTCCGGATCCAGGCCGCCGGCCTGATGGCGGGAGGGGCCGACTACCTGCTGCTCGAGACCTGCCAGGACACCCGCAACGTCAAGGCGGGGTTGATCGGCATCGAGGAGGCCTTCGCCACGGCGGGCTGGCGGCTGCCGGTCGCGGTGTCGGTCACGCTCGAGCCCACCGGGACGATGCTCGCCGGACAGGACGCCGAGGCGCTCGCGGTGTCGCTGTTGCATGCCGATCTGCTCTACGTCGGAGTGAACTGCGCGACCGGCCCGGAGCTGATGGCGGATCATCTGCGGACCCTCTCGGCGCTCTGCCGAACCCGCGTCGCCTGCGTTCCGAACGCCGGCCTGCCCGACGAGGAGGGACGTTACCGCGAGGGGCCCGAGGTGTTCCGCGAGGTCTTCGCGCGCTTCCTCGACCAGGGCTGGTTGAATCTCGTGGGTGGCTGCTGCGGAACGACCGATGCTCACATCGCGGCGCTCGCCGCTCTGGTGCGCGGCCGGCGGCCACGACCGGTGCCGCACCACCAGCGCGCGCTGGTCTCCGGGATCGAGGCGGTCGAGCTCACCGCCGAGAACCGGCCGCTGCTGGTCGGCGAGCGCACCAACGTCCTCGGCTCGCGGCACTTCAAGCAGACCATCGCGGCCGGCGACTTCGAGGCCGCGGCGGAGATCGGGCGGGCCCAGGTCAAGGCCGGAGCGCAGGTCCTCGACGTCTGCCTGCAGGATCCCGATCGCGACGAGCTCGCCGATCTCGAGCGCCTGCTCGAACGGCTCGTCCGGCTGGTCAAGGCGCCGTTGATGATCGACACCACCGACGCCCGGGTCATGGAGCGCGCGCTCACTTGGTGCCAGGGCAAGTCGATCCTCAACTCGATCAACCTCGAGGACGGCTTGGCGCGCTTCGAGCGCGTGGTTCCCCTCGGCAGGAGGTACGGCGCCGCCTACGTGGTCGGCCTGATCGACGAGCGGGGGATGGCGGTCTCGGTCGAGCGCAAGCTCGAGGTGGCGCGCCGCAGCTACCGCCTCCTCACCGAGGAGTTCGACGTCGCGCCCGAGGACATCTGGTGGGACCCGCTGGTGTTCCCGTGCGGCACCGGCGACGCCGCCTACGTCGGCTCGGCCGGCCTGACGATCGCGGGCGTGCGCGCCGTCAAGGCCGAGTTTCCGCTGAGCAAGAGCATTCTCGGGATCTCCAACGTGAGCTTCGGCCTGCCCGCATCGGGCCGGGAGGTCCTCAACTCGGTCTTCCTCTACCACGCGACGCAGGCCGGGCTGGACGCGGCGATCGTCAACAGCGAACGGCTGGCCCGCTTCGCCGAGATCCCGGACGAGGAGCGCGCCCTCGCCGAGGCCCTGATCTTCCTCCCGCCGGGAGACGTGGCGGCGGGGGAGCGCGCCGTCGCGGAGTTCACCGAGCACTTCCGCGCGCGCGCCGGGCGGGGCCCGGCGACCGACCGCCGGAGCCTGCCGCTCGACCAGCGCCTGGCCCGGGCGATCGTCGAAGGGAGCAAGGTGGGCCTCGAGGCGGATCTCGCCGAGGCGCTCGGCGAGGCGCGCTTCGCCGACCCGCTGGCGATCATCAACGGCCCGCTGATGGCCGGCATGAGCGAGGTCGGGCGGTTGTTCAACGACAATCGCCTCATCGTGGCGGAAGTGCTGCAGTCGGCGGAGGTGATGAAGGCGGCGGTCGACTTCCTCGAGCCGCACATGACGCGCACCGGCGATGCGTCGCGCGGCAAGGTGCTGCTCGCCACGGTCAAGGGGGACGTGCACGACATCGGCAAGAACCTGGTCGAGATCGTGCTCGCCAACAACGGCTTCCGGGTGGTCAACCTGGGCATCAAGGTGCCGTCCGAGCAGCTCATCCAGGCGGTCGCGGAGCACCGGCCCGACGTCATCGGACTCTCCGGCCTGCTGGTCAAGAGCGCGCAGCAGATGGTGGTGACCGCGGGCGACCTCGCCGCGGTCGGCGTCGACACGCCGCTGCTGGTCGGTGGCGCGGCGCTCACCCGCAAGTTCACCCACCGCAGGATCGCCGCGGCCTACGGCGGACTCTGCACCTACGCGCGCGACGCCATGCACGGCCTGAAGCTGGTGGAGCGGCTGCTCGACGGCGCGACGCGTCCGGAGCTCGAGCGCGAGGTCGCCGAACTGCTGGCGACGGATCGCGCCGACGCCGTGGAGGCGCGCCCGGAGGACGCCTTCTCGGCCACGCCGCGGCGCAGCCTCGTGCGCCGCGACCTCACGCCGCCGCCGCCGCCGGACCTGCTGCGTCACGTCGCGACGCTCGATCTCGACGCGGTGTGGAGCGAGGTCAACCCGCAGATGCTCTTCGGCAAGCACCTGGGTCTCAAGGGCGTGGTGGCCAAGCTCGCCGAGGAGGGAGACCCCAAGTACCGCAAGCTCGTCGCGGCGATCGACGAGCTCAAGGCGCTGGCGCGCGCCGGCGCCCTGACGGTGCGCGCGGTCTGGCGGTTCTTCCCCGCGGAGGCGAGCGGCGAGCGGCTCCGCCTGTTCGATCCGGCGCGGGCCACCCTGGCCGCCGAGTGGGAGTTGCCGCGGCAGAGCGGCCCCGAAGGGCTCTCGATCGCCGATTACCTTCTGCCCGGCGACCACGTGGCGCTCTTCGTCACCACCGCCGGCGCCGGCGTCCGCGAGCGGGTGGAGGAGTGGAAGCGTCAGGGGGAGTACCTCAAGAGTCACGCTTTCGCGGCGCTCGCCCTGGAGAGCGCGGAGGGCGCGGCGGAGTGGCTGCATCGCAAGCTGCGCGCCGACTGGGGCTTCCCTGATCCGCCGGAGCTCACGCCGCAGGATCGCTTCGCCGCGCGCTACCGCGGCAAGCGCTACAGCTTCGGGTATCCGGCGTGTCCCGATCTCGCGGGACAGCGTCAGCTGTTCGCGGCGCTCGCACCGGAGGAGATCGGTGTCGCGCTGACCGAGGGGGACATGATGGACCCGGAGGCCTCGGTCTCCGCGCTCGTCTTCCACCACCCCGACGCGCGCTATTTCGGCGTCTGAGGCTGTAGTTGGCGGGAGCGCCGCCGAGGCTCAGGGGACGGTGGAGCTCCAGCGGCCCGTACCGGAGCTCTCGAAGCCGTCCGCGAAGACCGTCGTCGCGAAGCTCTCGACGGTGAAGAAGGCGACCAGCGGGTCGTGGTCGGCGAGCCGCCGCGGATTGCCGGCCGTGTAGTCGTTGCGATCGGTCTCCGGGAAGTCCGCGTTGATCCGCGGGTGCTCGACGCGGCGCGCCGTGGTCGCGGCGACGAGCGCCGAGCTCACCAGGACGTGGTCGAGCGATTGCGCGTTGCCGTCGAAGACGAACGAGTAGCGCCGCGCCGGATCGCTCTCCAGCAGCAGGACGAGGTCGGGGTTCACCAGGTCGTCGCCGTCGCCGGGCACCGCCGTCTGGTCGTCGGGGACCGGCGTGCCGGCGATGGTGCCCAGCGAGTGCACCAGGCCGTCGTTGACCTCGAAGGCGTTGAAGTCGCCGACCAGGACGATCGGCTCGCCCGGCGAAGCGACCTGCATCGACTGCACGAGGTTGGCCAGCGACTCCGCCTGCGCCAGCCGCTTGGCGCGCACCCGGCCGCCGACCGTCGAAGCGCCGGAGACCGTCTCGTCGTTGACCCCGTTGAGGGAGCGCAGGTGATTGACCACCACGGTGATCGGGAAGCTCTCGCCGCTCGCGTGATGCACCGTGGCGACGAGCGCGAGGGCGGGCCGGTCGTTGAGCAGCTCGGGCAGACCGGTCTGGGGATTGATGTAGGTCTCGCCGGCGCCGTACTGGGTGACCGACGCGACCTCGACCCGCGGCGTGCCTCCCGGGAAGGGCGCGCTCTTGACCAGGAAGCCGACGTCGATGCCGCCGACGTCGAGCCCTTCGATCAGGTGCGCGGTGTAGAGCGGATTCGGCTGGCCGCCGGCGACGGCGTCGGCGTTGATCCGGCTCGCGAGCGCCTGCAGCGTGCTCAGGTTCTCGCACTCGACGACGCCCAGCACGTCGGGCGTCCGCAGGTAGTCGCGGATGGCGAGCGAGGCCTTGCCGAGGCGATTCTGGAA
>CAYZWR010000076.1:0-16675 GCA_964481735.1 uncultured Thermoanaerobaculia bacterium | reverse complement strand
ACGTCGCCGTCCTGGACGACGTAGTCCTTGCCTTCGAGGCGGAGAAGGGCCTTGTCGCGGCAGGCGGCGAGGGTCTTCAGGTCCAGGAGGTCCTTCCAGCCGACCACTTCGGCGCGGATGAAGCCGCGCTCGATGTCGGAGTGGATGGTGCCGGCCGCCTCCTTGGCGCGGGTGCCCTGGCGGATGGTCCAGGCGCGCACCTCGTCCTCGCCGACGGTGAAGAACGAGATCACGCCGAGGAGACCGTAGCTCGCGCGGAGCATCCGGTCGAGCGACGGCTCGGCGAGCCCGAGGTCGGCCAGGAACTCCTTCTGCTCCGCCGCCGAGAGGCGCGAGATCTCCTCCTCGATCGGCGCCGAGACGACCACCGCCGCCGTCCCTTCGCCGACGATGCCGAGCGCCGCCGGGTCGGTGGTCGCGAGGCGGGATTCGTCGACGTTGACCACCACCAGCATCGGCTTGGCGGAGAGGAGCTGGAAGCCGCGGATCAGCCGCTCGTCGTCGGGCTGCAACGCCACCGCGCGCAGCGGCCGCTCCGCCTCGAGCGCCGGCAGCACCGTTCCCGTGAGCAGCTGCTGCTCGCGCTTCTCGTCGGCGGTGAGCACCCGCGTCTTCGCCTTGTCGAGGCGCTCCAGGCGCCGCTCGACCAGGGTGTGGTCGGCGAGGATCAGCTCGAGGTCGAGGTTCGCGACGTCGCGCTGGGGATCGATCGAGCCGTCGGGGTGCGGGATCTCGGGGTCCTCGAAGGCGCGCACCACGTGCACCAGCGCGTCGACCGTCTTGAGCTTGGCGAGATCGAGGCTCTCCGCTCCCTCCCCCTTCTGGATGCCGGGGATGTCGACGTACTCCACCGTCGCCGGCACGTAGCGCCGCGGGTTGAACAGATCGCGCAGCGCCGCGAGCCGCGCGTCGGGCACCTTGGCCATGCCGAGGTGGGTCGCCTCCGACGCGGCGAACTTGCCCGTCGCCTCGTGCGACGCGGTGAGGGTGTTGAAGAGCGTGGTCTTGCCCGCTTTGGGGAGGCCGAGAATTCCGAGTTGCATGCTGTGCCCGATCCCGGGCCGGCGGAGAGGAGCGGCCCGCTGCTGTCGCCGCCAAGTCTACGGGAGCGCGCTCGGCCTGTCGCTCGGTGCCCTTCTGTCCTGTCAGAACCCCGGCTCGAGGCCGAGGCCGGTCGCGCGGAGGGTCGGCGAGCCGAACATGCCGTCGCCCGGCACGAAGACCAGATCCCGGCCGACCGCGGTGACCCCTTGGAGCAGCCCGCCGAGCGTGCCGGTCAGCCGGCAGGGGCCGAGCGGCGCGATCGCTCGCCCGGCCGCGAGGCGGAAGCCGGAGACCGGGACCGCGAAGGCGAGCGTCGCCGGATCGAGGCGGACACCCCCCTCGGCGTCGAGCAGATAGACCCCGGAAGCGACGCTCTCGACCAGCTCGGCGACCGTCGCCTGGCGGGGCTCGAGAAGCGTGTGCGTCGGGGCGCGGCGCGGCAGGTCGCGCCAGCTCGCCCGGCGCGCGCAGCCGGCCGAGGGGCTCCCCTCCCACCAGGTGAGCAGCGGCTCGCCCAGTCGCCCCGCCTCGATCAGCGGCACCCGGCGGCAGGGCATCCCTTCGCCATCGACCGCCGCGGCGAGCAGGCCCTCCGGATAGCGCCCGTCGTCGATCAGAGTGAGCTCCGGCGACGCGGCGCCTCCCGCCGCGCCGGCGAGCGCGGCGAGTCGCGCCGCCGCCTCCCGGCCGCCGAAGAGCGGCGCCATCGCCTGCACCAGTCGCGCCGCGAGCGGCGCTCCGAGCAGCAGCTCCTCCGGTCGCGCCGGTGGCGCCTCGCCCTCCTCCAGCGCCACGCCGCGGTCGACCAGCCGGCGGGCCAGCGCCTCGGGGCGGAGCCGCGCGAGAGCGCGTTCGGCGCTCTCGAACAGTAGCCGGTGTTTGCCGAGCTGCACTTCGATGCGCAGATAGGCGGCGCGCGCGCGGACCACCGCGCGCACCCCCCGGCTCGACAGCAGCGCGGCCTCCGAGCTGCCGTCCTCCAGCCGCGCGCCGAGCCAGCGCGCCTCCGGCTGCTCGCGCCCCACCGCGCGCGCCAGGGCGTCGAGCAGCGCGCGGGCCTCGCTTTCGGTCGCGAGCGGCAGCGCGAGATCGGCCGGCTCGCTCCACGGCTCGCCGTCGCGCGGCGCGGGGAGACGCAACGGGTGCGGCGTCGCCTCCGGCCAGACCGGCTCCGCCGCCGGCGCGCCGGTCGCCGCGTGGAAGAACGAGCGCGTCCGGTCCCCCGCCCGCATCGCCCAGCCCTCTTCGCTCGCCTGGCTCGCGCTCTCGCGCTCGCCCTGCCGCTCGAAGCGGCGGCTGCGCCCGCGCTTCTCGTAGATCTCGACCTCGCCGAGGCCGCGCCGGCCGGCCTCGTCGAGCAGCGCCGCGGCGGCGGCGCCGAGCGGCGGCAACGGGTCGGGAGGAGTCACCGCAGGACCTCCAGATTTCCGACCACCAGCGACGGCACGGTCGCCCAGACGGCGCGACGCTGGCCGCTCTTGGCGCACCATCCGGCGCCGGCCGCCTCGGCGTCGGCGCCGACCGCGCGGACTCCGGCCAGCAGCTCGCGCACGCTGGTGCGCAGCGCGCAGGCGCCAAGGGCGGCGCCGGGCGCGCCGCCGTCGAGGCGACGCGCCCAGGGGACGCGCAGGACGATCTCGCCGCTCAGCGGATCGAGCGTGCCGCCATCGACCTCCGCGACGTGGAGACCACCCGCCGCCGCCGCCGCGAGTGCCGCGGCGTCCGCCTCGCCCGGGGGCAGCTCGAGATGGTGGCTGCGCGGCAGGGGCGGCACGTGACGATCGCCGCGGAAACCGGAGCCGGCCGCGAGCCGCTCGGAGTCGGCGGCGTGGAGGCCGTCGGCGAGCGGCTGCTCGACCCGGCCGTCGCGCAGCAGCCAGCGCCGCTCGACCGCCCGCCCCTCGTCGTCGGTCGAACGCTCGACGCCACGCGGCGCCCGCCGTGGATCGTCGAGCACCGCGAAGCCGGGCGGCGCGAGCTCGAGACCGAGCGCCGCCTCGATTCGTCCGGCGTGGGCGAGGAGATCGGCCTCGAGGGCATGCGCCACCCCTTCGTGCAGCAGCACCGCGGTCGCCGCCGGTGCGAACCAGACCGCCGTGCGCCCGGCGGGCGGCGGCGCGGCCTCGCGGGCGCGGAAGCGGCCCACCAAGGTGCGCGCCACGTGCTCCGCCTCGCCGGCGCCGAGTTCCAGCAGCAGGCCGCCGAAGCGCCCCCAGGGGAGCTCGATCTCGAGACTGAAGAAGACCTCGCGCTCGCTCGGCGGAACCCACCGGGGTCCGACCACCTGCAGGTCCCGCCGGTGCCAGCGCACCGCGACGCGCATGGGAAAGGCGACATGGTGGCGGCGCAGGGCGCGCTCGAGCTCGCCGGTGAAGCGGCTCATCGCCTCGCGCGGCGGGGGCGGCGTCTCGCCGGTCGCGAGCTCGGGCTCGGGCAGCGCCGAGGGCTGCGCGCGCGCCACCTGGCGGAGCGCCTCGATCAGCGCCGCGCCGCTGATCCGGTCCCGGCTGGCGAGCCAAGCGCGCCGGCGGCGCACGAGCCTGACCGCCAGCCCCGCTTCGCGCCGCTGCCGGAAGCCCACGGCGCTTCCCTCCGGCGGCCACTCCGCGTCGACCCGGCGCTCGAAGTAGACCTCGGCGAGGTCCTCGGGGTCGGTCGCGATCGACGCCAGCAAGCGCGCCACCGCCGGCGTCTCGAGCCTGCCCCAGCTCATCGTGGGCGAATTCTCCCACAGCGATTCGGCGCCGCGCGCGGCGCACGCCGCAGCCGCGAGCGAATGCGAGAAGATAGCCGGGTGTCCTTGCCTGCGATCGCCGCGGCCACGCGGGACGCCGCGCTCGCCGAGATCGCGCGCCGTGCGCGCGCCGACGGCACCTACGCCGCGCGCGCCGAGGCGAGCGCGGCGAGCGTCGAGGCGACCGCCTGGGCGGCGATCGGCTTCGCCTTCGGCGGCGCGCCCCAGGCGACCGCGCAACGCGCCGCGGCCGCGGCGCTCGTCCAGGCGCAGGCCGCCGACGGCCGCTTGAGCACCAGCCCGCTCCATCCCGGAGCCTACGCCCCGACCTCGCTCGCGCTGCTCGCCTGGAACCGCGCGGCTCCCTGGGCCAACGCGCGCGCAACCGCGCTCGCCTTCCTCGTCGGACATGCCGGCGAACGCTTCGCGCGCACCGCCGATTCGGCGCTCGAGATCGACCCCGAGCTCACCGGCTGGCCGTGGATCGACAAGACCTTCGCCTGGTGCGAGCCGACCGCGCTCGCGCTGCTCGCGCTCGAGGTCGAGCGGCGCGGCGACCAACCGCGCGCCGTCGAGGGGCGGCGCCTGCTGCTCGACCGGCAGCTCCCCTCGGGCGGCTGGAACTACGGCAACACGCGGGTCTTCGGCAACGAGCTGCGGCCCGCTCCGGAGGCGAGCGGACTGGTGCTCGCCGCGCTCGCCGGCCGGCTGGAGCGCAGCGCCGTGGCGGCGAGCCTGGACTACCTGGCGCGCCAGGCGCCGCGGCTGCCGACCCCCCTGGCGCTCGGCTGGACGCTGCTCGCGCTCGCCGCCTGGGGGGAACGCCCGGCCGCGAGCGACACCTGGCTCGCCGAGACGCTGGCGCGCGCCGAGCGCTACGGCGGCTACGAGACCGCCGAGTTGGCACTGCTCGCGGTCACCGCGAGCGCGCCCCTCGGTCTCCTGAAGGGGCTGGAGGGGCTCGCCCAAGCGGCCCGCCCCGCGCCGGAGGAGGGCGCGCGATGACCGACTGGGCCGCCCTGGCGCGCTGGAACCGGCGCGAGCTCCTCGCCGCCGCGGCGGCGACCGCCGCCGGCGCGCTGGTGGGATGCGGCCCCGACCGCCGGCCACGGGTGGCGATCGCGCGCGCCGAGCGCTACGACGTCGATCTCGAGCCGATCCTCCGTCGCGCGCTGGCCGAGGTCGGCGTCGGGCCGCGCGAGGTCGCCGGCCGGCGCATCCTGCTCAAACCGAACCTGGTCGAGACCGCGCTCGGCGCCGGCCACATCAACACCCATCCGCAGGTGGTGCGCGCCGCGGCGGCGGCGCTGCGGGCGCTCGGCGCCGCGTCGGTGGTGGTCGGCGAGGGCCCCGGGCATCGCCGCGACACGCTGCTGGTGCTCGAGGAGTCGGGGCTCGCCGACGTCCTGGTGCAGGAGAAGCTCCGCTTCGTCGACCTCAACCGTCAACCCGGTTTCCCGGTCGCCAATGCCGGCGGCCGCTCCGGCCTGGTCCGCCTGACCCTCCCCGGCCTGCTCCACGAGATCGACTGGATCGTCTCGCTGGCCAAGCTCAAGACCCATCACTGGACGGGCGCCACGCTCGCGATGAAGAACCTCTTCGGCCTGATGCCGGGGAGCTTCTACGGCTGGCCGAAGAACGTGCTGCACTTCGCCGGGCTGCAGGAGTCGATCCTCGACATCAACGCGAGCGTCCGGCCGCAGCTCGCGATCGTCGACGGCATCGTGGGCATGGAAGGGGACGGGCCGATCCTGGGATCGGCGAAACCGGCGGGCGTGCTGGTGGTGGGGACCAACGCCACGGCGGTCGACGCCACCGCGGCGCGGGTGATGGGGATCGACCCCTACGCCCTGCGCTACCTCGCGGCGGCCGATGGCTGGCTGGGACCGATCGGCGCGGAGGCGATCCACCAGGTCGGCGAAACCCTCGCCTCGACGATCACCCCCTTCCAACTGGTGCAGGGGATCCCGGCGCACAAGGCGCTGCTCGATCGCGATTCGGGGGCGGGCTACTGAGTCAGAACTCGAGGCGCAGGCGGCTCCCCGCGGCCTGGCCGGTGACCACGACCTGCAGGCGCCGCTCGGCCAACCGGTAGGCGCCACCCCCCTCCGCGCTCCAGCCGGCGGCGGCGAGCCGGCGCTCCAGCGCGGCGCGCACCACGGCCGGCGGATCCGGGCTCTCGAGCTCGACGAAGCGCCGCCCGCCGGCGAGCTCGCCCGACTCGACCAGGCTCGACGGCCGGTAGACCGGAATGTCGCGCGGAAAGCCGGCGGGGAGCGCCCCGGCCAGCGCGGGCGCGCCGCTCCGCTGCTCGACGGCGTCCGCGGCGGTCGACAGCGCGGCGTGCGGCGCCGCCGTCACCTCCTCGGTCTCGAGCGCCGGCCGGCCCGTCCCCGGCGGCTCCGCCGCCGGGGCGCAGCCCAGAGCGAGCGCGGCGAGGAGCCCCGAGAGGCGCCTCATCCCGCCGCCTCGCCGCCGGCGCGCTTCGGGCGGTAGAGCACGACCTGCACTTTCTCCAGGGTGACCATGCCGTCGTCGATCATCGGCTCGAGCTCCGGCAGGAAGCTCTCGATCCGCTCTCGCGCGTCGACGATCTCGATCACGATCGGCAGATCCTCCGACAGCCGGAGGATCGACGCGCGATGGATGCGCGACGCCGCGCCGAAGCCCTCGACGCCGCGCAGCACCGTGGCGCCGGCGAGCCCCCGCTCGCGCGCCCGCTGCACGATCGCCTCGTAGAGCGGCACGCCGGCATGCCGGTTCGATTCGCCGATGAAGATGCGCAGCAGCAGGCGGTCGCCTTCGAGCTTCATGAGACCTCCTAGAGGGCGCGCGCCGCGCCGGCGCCGAGGACGACCGCCGCGAGGCCCGCCACGACGCTCACCGCGACGTTGGCGAGGGCGAGCGCGAGGTTGCCGTCGCGGGCGAGGGCGACGGTTTCGAGTCCGAAGGTGGAGAAGGTGGTGAAGCCGCCGAGCAGTCCGATGAGCACGAAGGTGCGCGCCGCCGGCGCGACGAGCAGCCGTTCCTGCAACAGCCCGGCGAGGAACCCGACCAGCAGACAGCCGAGCAGATTGACCGCGAGCGTTCCCCAGGGGAAGAGCGGCGCCCAGCCGCTGCGAGCGGCGGACTGTCGCTGCACCCAGCCCTGCAGGAGGTAGCGCGCCGCCGAGCCCAACCCGCCGCCGAGCGCCGCCGCGACCAGGTGTCTCACGCCATCGAGTCTACCGCCAGGCGAGCCGCGCCAGCGCCGCCGGCAGCTCGGCGAGCGAGGTGAGGTCGCCGCCCCCCGCCGGGGCGAGGCGCAGCGCGGCCATGCCCGCGGCGCGCGCCCCCTCGATGTCGTCGCGCGGGCTGTCGCCGACGTGCACCGCATCGCCGGGCGCGACGCCGAGGCGCTCGAGCGCGAAGCGGAAGATGCCCGGGTGCGGCTTCTCGACGCCGACCAGCGACGACACCGCGATGACGTCGAAGAACGGGGCGAGCCCGACGCGCTCGAGCAGCAGGGGCAGGCGTTCGTCCCAGTTGGAGACGATGCCCAGCCCGAGCCCGCGCAGCTTGAGCTCCCCGAGCGTCGAGCGCGCCCCGGGCTCGACCTCCCAGGCCTCGGCACGGGCAAAGCGGTCGTAGAGCTCGACCGCGGCGAAGCGGCTCGGCACGCCGACCTCGAGCAGCGCGCAGGTGCGCTCCACGAACTGCTGCCAGAAGCCGCGCGCCCCCCGCGGATGATGCAGGAAGCGGTCGCGCGACGGCTCGGCCGAGCAGGCGAGCTCCTGCCAGACCCGCGGGATCGTCGCCTCGATGTCGCGCGGTGAGACCACGATGCCGTGGCGCGCCAGGACCTCGGCGTACTGCTCGCCCAGCGCCGGGCACTGGAGGAGCGTGTGGGTGACGTCGAAGGTGACCGCGGCGAGCGTCATGCGGTCGGACGGTGCTCGAACAGGTAGAACGCCGCGATCACCAGCGAGTGCCGGATCTCGCCGCTCTTGATGAGCCCCGGAATGGCAGCGAGCGGCGCGCGCGACACTTCGAGCTCCTCCTCGCCGTCCCCCTCGGGCTCGCCCACCCGCTCGAGGTCCTCCGCGAGGTAGGTGAGGCAGCGATTGGTCAGGAACGCCGGATTGGGCTCGACCTCGCCCAGGAGCGTCCAGCGGCCGGCCCGGTAACCGGTCTCTTCGAGCAGCTCGCGCGCCGCCGCTGCGCGCGCGTCGTCCTCCTCGACCATGCCGCCCGGGATCTCGAGCGTCGTCGCGGCGATGCCGTAGCGCCACTGGCGGACGAGCAGCACGCTGGCGTCGGCGTCGAGCGCGATGACGTTCACCCAGCGCGGGGCTTCGAGCACGTAGGCCTGGCGCGTCGCGAGGGCCTCGATCTCCTCGACCAGCTCCTCGCGCCGCAGCTCGAAGAGGCGGTGGCGGAAGAGAACTTCCCGGGAGGTGACGCGCCAGCTGCGCACCGGCGAAGAATACCCGAGCCGGCCCGGCTAGAATGTGAGGATGCGCCAGAACCTCCGCTTGCTCGCCGGCGCGGCGCTCGTGGGCGTCTGGCTCTACCTCTTCCTGCTCGGCCGGACGGCGGGCGGGAGCATCCATCTGCTGCTCGTCGCCGCGCTGGCCGTCCTCCCCTGGCGCAGCCGCGCCGGCAGCGCGGAGCGAAAGGAGCCCCCCCGATGAATCTCCGCAAGCTCGTCGCCGTACTCCTGCTCGCCGCCGGCGTTCTCGTGCTGGTCTACGGCGGTTTCTCGTTCGGCCGCACGAAGGAGACGGCGAAGCTCGGGCCGCTCGAGCTCTCGGTCGCCAAGAAGGAGCGGGTCGAGGTTCCGAAGTGGGCGGGGATCGCGGCGATCGTCGTCGGCGCCGGACTCCTGCTGGTGCCGGGCAAGCGCTGAGCGGGCGCTCGGACGAGCGGCTAGTCGTCGCGCCGGTAGAGCGCGCGGAGGCGGGCGGCGACGCGCAGCGCGTAGACCACGAGCACCGCGACGGCGAGCCCGGCGATCGCGGCGAGCGACCAGGGAAAGCCGCGCAGGAAGTGCAGCCCCGCGAGGGCCGCGAGCCCGGCCACCGCCCCGACCACGGCCTGCCGCAGATCGAACGGCATTACTGCCGCCAGCCTTCGACCGGATTCTCCAGCACGCCCACCCCCGGGATCTCGACTTCCAGCCGGTCGCCGTCCTGGAGCGGCGCGACGCCCGCGGGCGTGCCGGTGAGGAAGACGTCGCCCGGTTCGAGGGTCATCCGCTTCGAGGCGTAGGCGAGGAGCTCCGGGATCGCGAAGATCATCTGGCGGGTTCGCCCGCGCTGGCGCTCCTCCCCGTTGACTCGCGTCACCACCTCGAGCGCGTCGAGGTCGGGCGCCAGCAGGATCGCCGGCCCCAGCGGGCAGAAGGTGTCGAACGACTTGGCGCCCGAGAAGGATCCGTCCCTCTTCTGCAGGTCGCGCGCCGAGACGTCGACCGCGCAGGTCACGCCGAGGATGGCGCGCACCGCCTCCTCGGGCGTCGCGCGGCGCAGCCGCGCGCGGAGGACCAGCGCGATCTCCCCTTCGTAGTCGACCCGGGCGCTCTCCGGCGGCAGCACGATCGGCGTGCGCGGTCCGATCACCGACGAGGGCGACTTGAGGAAGATCAGCGGCTCGCTCGGCACCGGGTTGCCGAGCTCCGCGGCGTGCTCGCGGTAGTTGCGTCCCACGCAGACGACCTTTCCAGGATCGAGCGGCGAGCGCAGCGCCTCCCCACCGGCGAGGTTCACGCGGCGGCCGAGCTCCCACTCGGCGGGCGGCGTTACGAACGGATCGGAGTGCAGCACCGCGAGCTCGGCGAGCGACTCGCCGGCGGCATGGAATCCTTCCGGGCCGAAGCGACAGAGGAGCACGCCGCGATTCTACGGCTTTCGGCCGGGCAGGCCGGCGCGCGCCGCGGCGAGCCGCGCCTGCGCCCGGCCGGAGAGCGGCGTCACCACCAGGCCGCCGGTGAGGTCGTTGAGGTCGACGTAGACCTCGGTCTCGTAAGCCGCCTTGAGGTGGAGGTAGGAGAGCGCCTCGGCGGTCGGTCCCTGGGCGATGACCCGTCCCTGCTTGAGCAGCACCACGCGGTCGCAGTACTCGGCGGCCAGGTTGAGATCGTGCAGCACGGCGAGCACGGCGCGCCCCTCCGCCGCGAGCTCGCGCACCCGGTCGAACAGCTCCACCTGATAGCGCAGGTCGAGGAAGCTCACCGGCTCGTCGAGCAGCAGCAACGGCGTGGCCTGGGCGAGCGCGCGCGCGAAGACGACGCGCTGTCGCTCGCCCGCCGAGAGCCGTTCGATCGGCCGTTCGGCGAGCTCCGCCGCTCCGGCGCGCTCGAGCGCGGCGCGCGCCAAGGCGAGATCCCCCGCCGCCTCGAAGGCGAGCCCGCTCAAGTGGGGGTGGCGCCCCATGAGGACGATCTCGAGCACCGTGAAGGGGAAGTCGAAGCGCGGCTCCTGGGGAACCACCGCCACCCGCCGCGCCACCTCGCGGCGCGACAACGCGGCGAGCTCGCTGCCCCCCAGGAGCACCCGCCCGGTGTAGCCGCCGAGGACTCCGGAGACGAGGCGCACCAGGGTGCTCTTGCCGGCGCCGTTCGGCCCCAGCAGGCCGACGATCTCGCCCGGCGCGACCGTGAGGGTCACCGCGTCGAGCACTCGCCGCTCGCCGTAGGCGAAGCCGAGCGCCGCGCAGGCGAGGGCCGCTGGCGCGCCCGGCACCACGCCCGACTCAGCGCTCACGGTGAGCTCCGCCACGCCGCAGCAGCAGGAGGAAGAACGGTCCGCCGACCAGCGCCGTGACCACGCCCACCGGCAGCTCGCTCGGCGCGACCAGCGAGCGGGCGCCGAGATCGGCCAGCACGAGGAACGCGCCGCCACCCAGGAACGCGGTCGGCACGAGCAGGCGATGATCGGGCCCCAGCGCGAGGCGCAGGAGATGCGGCACCACCAGGCCGACGAAGCCGATCATGCCGGCCGCGGAGACGGCGAGCGCGGTGGCGAGCGAGCCGAGCACGAAGGTGGTCCGCTTGAGCCGCTCGACGTCGACGCCGAGCTGCGCGGCTCCCTCCTCGCCAAGCGAGAGCGCGTTGAAAGCGCGCCCCTGGGCGAAGAAACCGACCCCCACCAAGAGCCCTGCCGCGGCGAGCAGCGCGAGCGTCGCGCCATCGGCGGCCGGAACCCGGCCCATCAGGTAGAAGACGATCGACTGCAGCTGTTCGCGCGACGCCACGGTCTGCAAGAAGTAGATCAGGGCGCCCGAGAAAGCGTTGAAGATCGCCCCGGTGAGCAGCAGGGTATAGACCGAGAGCCGTCCGTCGACCGCCGCCAGGCGCTCGATCGCGGCGAGCGCGGCGAGCGCCCCGGCGAACGCGGCGAGCGGCACCACCGCGCCCGAGGCGCCGGCGACGAGCGCCGCGACGCCGCCGAGGCTGGCGCCGCCGGCGACGCCCAGGACATAGGGATCGGCCAACGGATTGCGCAGGATCGCCTGGAAGCCGACCCCGGCCACCGAGAGGAGGCCGCCGAGCGCCGCCGCGGCGAGCACGCGCGGCAGTCGCAGATCGACCAGGATCGCGCGCTCGGCGGGCGAGAGAGTGCCCGCCCAGAGGCGCCCGAAGTCGACGCTCGCGGCGCCCAGCGCGAGCGCCGCGAGCAGGGTCGCGGCGAGCAGCAGACCCAGCGCCAGCACCCAGCCGGCGACCCGCCGGGCGAGCGGCGACCGGCGGCTCACGACGCCCCCTCGCGGTTCGCCGGCGGCGGCGCGAAGTCCTCCGCGCGCGGCGGACCGAAACGCTCGGGGTGAATCAGGCGCGCCATGCGTTCGGCCATCTCCCCCAGTCGCGGCCCCGGAACGAGCAGTCGCGAGGGCTCGAGGCGGAAGACCCGCCCGGCGGCGACCGCCGGCAGGAAGTCCCAGCGCTGCCAGTCGCCGGCGATCGCCCCGAAGGGACCGCTCAGCCGATTGTCGGCGCTCTCCAGGATGACTTCCGGACGCCGTTCGAGCATCGCCTCGAGCGACACCATGGCGAAGGGCGCGAGCGCGTCGCCCGCCAGGTTCTCCCCGCCCGCGATCGTGATCAGCTCGTCGAGGTACGACCCCGGCCCGGCGACGAAGAGGGGATCCCGCCCGACGACCACCAGCACCCGCCGGCGCGGCAACCCGGTGGCCTGCGTCCGCACGGCGCCCACCCGGCGCTCGATGCCGTCGATCAGCTCAGACGCGGCGCTCTCCCGGTCGACCAGCCGGCCGATCTCGGCGATCGCCGCCAGCGTGCCGGCGAAGGTCGCGGTGTCGAGCGCGACCACCCGGATGCCGAGTCCGGCGAGCGCCGAGCGCTCGCTGGCGCCAGCGCTGCCCGCGGTCGTGAGCAGCAGGTCGACGCCGAGCTCGATCAGGCGCTCGGGGCTCGGCGCATCGTAGGCGCCGAGCCGGGGCAGACTCCGCACCCCCGGCGGCTGGTCCACGAAGTCGCCGACCGCCACGATGCGCGCGGCCTCGCCGAGTTGCGCCAGCGTCTCGGCGGCCGCCGGCGCCATCACCGCGATGCGCTGCGCCGCTCCGACGGGCGCCGGCGGCACCGGGTCGCGCGCGCAGCCGGCGCCGGCCAGTGCCAGCGCCACCGTCGCGGTGAGCGCGCCGAGCGTCGCGGGCCGCTTCACGGGGTCAGAAGCTCCACTCGACCCCGGCCGAGAAGGTGCGCCCGGGCGCGGGGTAGCCGGCGATCTCCGCGTAGTCCGCGTCGAGCGCGTTCTCCAACCGGACGAAGGGCTCCCAGCGCCCGGCGAACCGACGGGCGAGCGTCAGGTCGAGCGTCGCGTAGCTGGGAAGCGCCAGGTCCCCGAAATCGACCCGCTCGCCGACGTAGCGCGCCACCGCTCCCGCCGTCCAATCGGCCTGGCGCCAGAAGAGCGTCACGCTGCCGCTGAAGTCGGCGCGGCGCAGCAGCGCGCTGCCGGTCGAGAGGTTCTCGGCGTCGAGCCAGGTCACCGCGAGGCGCGCTTCGAGGCGCGCCAGCAGCGCCGTGACGCCCGCCTCGAGGCCGCGAATGCGCGCCGCTCCAATGTTGCGCGGCAGGAAGGTGAGGTAGTCGAACTCGATCAGGTTGTCCATCTCGTTCTCGAACAGCGTCGCCGCGAGGCGCACCGGTCCGAGCGTGGAGTCGACCCCCAGCTCGACGCTGCGGCTCTCCTCCGGCGCGAGCTCCGGGTTGCCGAACCCGGGATAGTAGAGATCGGCCAGCGAGGGGGCGCGAAACGCTTCGCCGTAGGCGGCGCGCAATCGCGTCGCGCCCGCCACGTTCCAGGCGAGCGCGCCGCGCAGGCTGGTCGCGCCACCGAACTGCCGGTCGTCGTCGCGCCGGGCTCCGGCGTCGAGCCGCAGCCGCCCCCGCGCGTAGGAGAGCTGCCCGAAGGCCGCCCAGGCCTCGGTCGAGTCGTCGCTCAGACCCTCGCCGAAGGCGCTCTGCGAGCTCGCGCGCTCACGCTCCCAGTCCCCGCCCGCGACCAGCTCGAGGTCGTCGGCGAGCCGCCGGCGAACGACCAGTCGCCCTTGATCGCGCCGCGCCGCGGTGTCGCTCGCCGCGAAGGGATCGGCGGCGTCGCGGAACTCGAGATCGCTCTCGCTCGTCGCCGCCTGCGCCTCGATCGACCCGCGCGCCGCGGTGAACGAAAAGGGCACGGCGACCGAGGTCGTCGCGAAGCGCTGCCGCCGCTCGGGCGACGGCAGTCCGGAGAAGTCGTAAGGCACCCCGATCTCGCTCGCGCCGCGCCGCACGAGCACGCCCAGGCGCGCCGCGTCTCCCAGGCTGCCGTCGAGACCGAGGTCGACCTCGTGACCGTCGTAGAAGTCGTTGTCGATCTCCCCGTCGCCTCGTCGCAGGTGGCCGGCGAGATCGACCTGCAACTTGCCGAGCGCGAAACCGCCGTTCGCTCCGAGCCGGGCGAAGCCGTTCTCTCCCCCTTCCGCGCGCAGCCGCCCGCCACTCCCCTGCCGCCGGCTGATCAGCTGGACGACGCCCCCCAGGGCGCTCGAGCCGTAGAGCGCGGAGTAGGGACCGCGCACCACCTCGAGCCGGGCGACGTCCTCGGTCGCGAGGGTCGACCAGTCGAAACCGCCGAGATAGGGGTCGTTGAGCTCCACGCCGTTCCACAACACCAGGGTGTGGCTCGAATTGGTGCCGCGGGTGAACAGCGAGGTCGCTTTGCCGGGCGAACCGCCGCGCGCCAGCTCGAGGCCGGGCACGGTGCGCAGCAGGTCGATCGCCTGCCCCGCCTTGCGCTCGGCGATCGCCGCCGCGTCGAAGACGTCGGCGGCCGTCGGCACCTCGGCGACCGGTTCCGGGGCCGTGGTGGCGGTGACGGTGATCGAGCCCGTGAACGTCGGGCTCTGGGCGACGACCGCGCTCGCTCCCCCGAGAAGCGCGGCGAACAGGACGAAGGTGCGGCGCATGGCCACCCTCCTTTCGCTCGAAACAGCGACGCCCCGCCTCCCGGGTCGGGAGAGCGGGGCGCAGGGGGCGGAGGAGCGGCCCGGCCGCGGTCGCTCCCCACACCCCGGGGGACGAAGGCATCGGACGGTGGCGGCAGGTCTCCTGGCTTCCGGATCGATCTACTCCCGGACCTTCCCGCGCGCCCGACCGCGATCGTCGGCGATCTGCGGCACGCAGTGGTTCTCCCGGTTTCGTTCCCGGCTACAGTGGCGGGGGCCGCGCCGGCTTGGTGCACCGGCTTCCCTTTCGAAGACTCCGCGCGCTCGCGGAGTCACCGCACCGTCGAGGTTGTCAAAGATCGATCCCGCACCGCGCGGGATCGCTACGGCAGAGTCGCGCTTACTGCGGTGGCTGTGCCGGCTGCACCGGCTGCGGCGAGACCTGCGGCACCGAATTGTAGCCGGTCATCCAGACCGGAATGCCGCCGCCGGACTGGTTGGGCTCGACGAACTGCTTGGTGTCGTAGACCGGTGGCGCGAGCGCCTGCAGCGCCGCATCCTGGCGCGCCGTCGCCTCCGCCGCCTTGTACTCCTCGGAGCCCGGGTCGAGCTGATCGTTGGGTGCCCAGCCCAGGGCGATGGTGGTGGCGTTCAGCTGGTGGCCGAAGCCGCGGCTCTCGGTGTCGGTGGTGATCGAGGCCACGTCGTCGATCGCCAGCGAGACCTCGTTGCCCCATTCGGTCATGAACAGGAGCTTGGCGGGATCCCAGCTCGCCCGCTCCGGCTGATAGCGGGTATCGAAGGTGGTGCCGTTCTTGAGCGTCACCGTGTAGACGGCCGAGAAGGCCGGCAGGGCGACGAGCAGGGCGGCCGAAGCGAGGACGAGAATCCGAGAACGCGACGTCATGGCGTTCCTCCTGGTGAGCTTTGCCAAAGAAGCATAGCACCGATCGCCGCCCGGCCCCAAGTGGAGGACTGCACAGGCTCTCAGCCCCCGGTCCGCAGCCGTCCCATCCACAGACCGCCGAACGGCGAGAACCACTCGAGCTCCGGGATCCGCGGGCGCTCGCCGCCGCTGCGGGCGATCACCAGCCGGTCCTCGGCGCGGAGCTGGCGCACCCAGGGCGCGAACGCGCGGTCGTCACCGGGCGTTCGTTGGATGGCGCGGAAGGTCGCCAGCTCGGCGGGCGGCATCATTCCCGGCTCGAAGCCGACCAGGTAGCGCCACGGGGCGTCCGGATTCTCGAAGAAGGTGTCGTAGAAGAGGCCCATGCTGTTGCTGTAGAGCACCCCACCTGGCGCGGGCAGCCAGGCGGCGTGCACGGGATCGCTGCGCCGCAGATGGCGGTCCCCTTCCTCGCTCGACCAGCGATCGCCCCGGTTGCCGGTCACCGCGAGCAGCACCACGCCGGCGGCGAGCGCGCTCACCGTCAGCCGTCCCGCCGGCCGGAGCTCGCGTCCGGCGAGCGCCCCGGAGGTGAGCTGGGCGATCCAGACCGCGAGCGCCGGCAGCCCCCAGTCGGACCAGAAGCGCGACACCGCGAGGCCCAGCACCCAGCCGGCGACGGCGACGAGGAAGACCGGATCGGCGAGCGGCGAACGCGGCAAGGCGTCGCGACGCCAGAGGAGGAGCCCGCCGGCCAGCAGCACCATCGCCGGGCTCCCCTGCCCCGGCTGGAACTCGGTGGCGAGCATGCGCGTCAGGTCGTGGGTCCCGAACGACCAGAGCAGATGCTCGAGCGACTGCGCGAGATAGGCCAAGGGAGCGCCGGTCGCGAGCGCCCCGAGGAGCGTCCCGGCAGCGAAACAGAGGGCGATCCGGGCCGCGGCCCGCACCTGCCGCGCCGCGAAGAGGGCGGCAATCGGCAGCAGCCAGAGGTACCAGGTGCCGTGCACCCAGATCCCCAGGGCGAAGAGCGCGGTGAGCGCAGCGAGCGCGGCACGCGGGGCACGCTCCGCCGCGAAGCGCTCCCAGCTCGCGGCGAGGATCGCCAGGATCGTCATCGAGAGGACCAGCGGCCGCCCGGAGAGCAGGCGAGGGAAGAACGCGGGCTCGAAGAGCGCGAGCGCGACGAGCGCGATCGGCCAGGCTTCCGGCCGCTTGACGAGGAAGAGGGGCACCACCAGGAAGAGCGCAGCGAGGCTCGCCACCGAGACGCTGGCGAGGGTGCGCGGCGTCGCGCCGGTGGCGCGATGCAGCGCGCCGAGCATCGCGTGCCAGCCCGGGTGCTCGTCCTCGGTCGCCTCGGCGCGCAGCACCAGGACCTCGGACCACTCCTTGCCCGACACCGCCTTCGCGACGTGGCGACGCACGTCGTCGCGGGGCAACCACCCCGCGGCAAGGACGCGCAGCGGGATGGTGATCAGCAGCGCCGCAGCGAGCAGCGCGAGGAGGATTCCGAGACGGGAGGGATCGACTGGTGCGCCCGACAGGATTCGAACCTGTGACCTTGAGCTCCGGAGGCT
>CAYZWR010000075.1:0-16709 GCA_964481735.1 uncultured Thermoanaerobaculia bacterium | reverse complement strand
GCGGCTACGGCGGCGGGCTCTGGCGCAAGCGCTTCCTGCTCGACCTCGAGCAGCGCCGGTCGGGGCTCTTCGCTCCTGGCTGAGCGGAGAGAAGGCGCGCTGAGCGGGGCGGCCCGCCCGGGCTTGCGAGCGCCGGCGAAAGAGACTACCGTTACCTCATCAATCGTTGGATGGAGCGATCGGGACCGGACGCCCGCACCCCGGCCGCGCTCTGTCGTGGGGGAGGGTCCATGAGCAAGTACTCGCGCATCTCTCGCAGCGTCGCGGTAGCCGCGTGCTTGACGCTCGGAGTGTCGGCCGTCGGGGCGCAGGTCAAGGGAGCCGCGCCGGCAGGCGCGCTGGCCAACGAGGTCGGGGGATCGATTCCGGGCGGCGGCACGCCCTTCGCGCCAGCCGCCCCCGGCCAACAGCCGCTCGTGCAGTTCTGCAATCCGGCGGCCATCACGATCAACGACAACGCGACGGCCTCGCCCTACCCGTCCAACATCACCGTGGCCGGGATGACCGGGCTGGTCAGCCGGATCACCGTGACGCTGAACGGACTGAGCCACACCTTCCCGGACGACGTCGACATGCTCCTGGTCGCCCCCGGCGGCCGGCAGATCGTGCTGATGTCCGACGCGGGCGGCAGCACCGACGCGGTCGGCCTGAACCTCACGTTCGACGACCTGGTCGCGCCGAATCTCCCGGACTCCACTGCCCTCGCCACCGGTTCCTACAAGCCCACCAACTACGTCAACGACAACGTCTATGCGGCGCCCGCGCCCGCGGCGACCATCGCGCAGCCCTACGGCGCCTCCTTGGGCAACTTCCACGGCATCGATCCCAACGGCACCTGGAACCTCTATGTGCGCGACGGTTTCGCGGGCGACACCGGGGCCATCTCCGGCGGCTGGTGCATCAACGTCGAGACCACATCGGGCGGGGGCTGCGGCCCGACGCTGCTGCAGGGGGATCTGAACACCGGCGACCCGACGCAGACCGGTCGCCTGGTGCGCAACGCTGTCAACACCCAGTGCTCGGCGGCCAAGGTCTGCCCGGGGACGAACGACGCCATCGTGCGGCACTACGACAGCTACACGCTGACCAACACCGGGACCTCGGCGTCCTGCGTCCAGGCGACGCTGAGCTCGAATTGCGGCACGGGGATGTTCCTGGCCGCCTACTCGGGGAGCTACAACCCGGCCGCGATGTGCACCAACTACGCGGCTGACAATGGGTCGAGCTTCAACATGGGCGCGACGTTCGGCCTGACCGGCCTCCCCATGGGAGTCAGCATTCCGCCAGGCGGGACCTACGTGCTGGTGGTGCACGAGATCGCGGCCAATGCCGGCTGCGCCGCCTACAGCCTGCTGGTCGAGCAGAACGCCTGCGCGTGCAGCATGACCTGTCCGGCCAATGTCACCACCAACAACACACCGGGCGTCTGTGGCGCGACGGTCAGCTATCCGGTGCCCGCCTCGACTGGCGGCTGCGGCACGATCAGCTGTGCTCCGCCTTCGGGCACCCTCTTCCCGGCCGAGGTGACCACGCCGGTCAGCTGCAGCGGATCGACCACCACAACGACCTGCGGTTTCACGGTGCGCGTCGAGGACGTCCAACCGCCTGTCGTGACCGCGCCCGACCTTTCGGTGAACAACGACCCCGGCCTCTGCTCGGCCGTCGTCGCCTTCACCGCGCCGACGTCGGACAACTGCGCCGGAGTCGGCGCCGCGAGCTGCGCGCCGCCGTCGGGCTCGACCTTCCCGGTCGGCGCCAACCCGGTCAGTTGCACGGCGACCGATGCCGCGGGCAACGTCGGCAACGACGGCGGAACCATCACGGTCAACGACGTCGAGCAGCCGACGATCACCTGCCCGGCGGACATCGAGGAAGATCTGCCGCCAGGCTCTCCGGGGCAGAACATGCTCTTCCCCGATCCGGTGGTGGGCGACAACTGCCCCGGCGTCGGCGCTCCGAGCTGCGTGCCCGCCTCCGGGGACTTCTTCCCGGCCGGCCAGACCTCGGTGCTCTGTGACGTGATCGACGGCGCGGGGAATGTCAACAGCTGCAACTTCCTGATCACTCTGGGAGCGGTGACCGTACTGGAGGTGCCGACCGCCTCGACCCTCGGGCTCGCGGCGCTCGCCATCTTGCTCGCGGGGGCAGCGTTTGTCCTGCTGCGGCGAGTGACCTGAGGTAGCTTGCAGGACGTCGCTGGCGGCCCGCACTTGTCCTGGTGCGGGCTGCCGTCGTTTTGGCCGGGCCAATTGGCCGCTCGATAGGATTCTCCGGTGAAGGAAACAATCTGGGCGGGCCGGCCGGGACTCCTCTTGGCGGCTCTTCTCGCCAGCTTCGCCCTCGCCGCCGCGATGAGGATCGGTTGGGGGGGTGAGCCGGCGCGCGCGAGCGGCTTCGTGGCGGTGAGCGATCCCGACGCCGCCTACCACCTGCGCCGCGCCGAGCGGATCGGCGCGGGCTTCCCGACCCTCGCGGTCTTCGATCCCTTCCTGAATGCGCCGCTGGGCGCCGCGGTCCCCTGGCCTCCGCTCTGGGACCTCACGCTGGCGGCCGCGCTCCGCCTCGCGCCGAGCGATCCGGCGAGCGGGAACGTTCGTCCGGTGGTGGCGCTCCTGCCGCCGCTCGTCGCGGCGCTCGGCGTGCTCGCGGTCTTCGCGCTCGCGCGGCGACTCTTCCCGGGAAGGATCGAGCTCGCGGCCACGGCGGCGGGGGTCGCCGCGCTCGTCGCCGCCGACCGCCCGTGGACCGGCTTCGGCAGGCTCGACCACGCGGCCGCGGAGCTCGCCCTCTGGTGCGCCCTGGTCGCGGCGCTCGCGAGCGCCCTGATGAAGCCGGCGAAGGAGGACGGGTTCGACCGCCGGGCCCTCCTGCCGGCGATCGTCCTCGCCCTCGGGCTCGCGACGCAGGCGGCCCTGCTCTTCGCCGCCATCCTGCCGTTCGTCGCCGCGCTCCTGCTCCCAGCCGAAGCCCGTCGCGCGACGCCGCGCTTCCTCGCCACCTTCTGGGGCACGAGCGCGCTGCTGCTCGCCCCGATAGCGCTCGCTTACGCGAGCGCGGGAGCGCCGATCGCCCACACCCACTGCGGCCTCTTCCAGCCGGCCGTGCTCGCGAGCGCTGCGCTGGCGGCCGCCGCCGCGCACCTGGCGATCGCGGGTGGGAGCCGAGGGCGAGCTCTCGCGATTCCGTTGGCCGTGCTTTCCCTGGGTGGTCTTCTCCTGCTCTCACGCGAGATCGTCGGGGGCCTCGGCTTCGTCGGCCGCGGCTCGGCCTGGATCGCTTCGATCGGGGAGAGCCGCTCGCCGTTCGCGGGCGGCGTCGCCGCGGGATTCCGCTTCGCGCTCGCAGAGCTCTCGCCGTGGGTGGTCTTGCTGCCGTTCGCCGGCGTCGCGCTCTTCGGCCGTGCCCGCCGCGGCGACGGCGCCGCGGCCGCCACGCTCGCGGCGCTCACCTTGGGCACCCTCCTCGCGGGCTCCCAAGCGCGCTTCGCCGGCCACCTCGGGATGCTGATCGGCGTCGCCGCGCTGGCCGCGCTCGCGCCGTGGCTCGCGCGGCTCGCTCCGTGGACCCGCGGCGCGGCGCTCGCGGCGCTCGTCGCGCTGGTCGTCCTGCCGCAGCTCAGCCGCCGGCCGGCGCCGGAGGTCTCGGCGCGCGCCCTCGCGCGGTCGGCCGATCTGCTCGCCGAGCTCCGCCGGCGGGCGGACCTCCTCCCCGAGGGCGAGCGCGGCGTGGTCCTCGCGGAGTGGTCGTTCGGCCACTTCGTGCAGTACTACGGGCGGCACCCGGCGGCGGTCGACAACTTCGGCGACTTCCTCGGCGACCTCGCGCTGCCGCGGCGCGTGCTGCTGGCCGAGGACGAAGCGGCGGCGGAGGCGGTGATGGAAGCGCGGAGCATCCGCTACCTGCTGGTCGGGCCGCTCGCCGAGACCCTGTCCGGGCTGCTGGCGAGCGAGGAGCAGCGAACGCGCTACGTCGCGGCGAGCCGCATCGCGGCCGACGGGACGCTGGCGGTCGACTTCCGGCCGCCGATCGTCCGCACCCTGCTCTTTCGCGCCGCGCGTCAACTGGGCACCGCGGTGGCGAGCGCCAGCGAGGGGTTCGTGCCGCCGCTGCGGGGCCTTCGCCTCGTCGCCGAGAGCGCCGCCGTCGAGACCCTTCCCGACGGGCGACGGGTGCCGGAGTACAAGCTCTACGAGCGCGTCCGCGGCGCGCGCCTGCGCTCGCGCGGCTGGCGCCCCGGCGAGGAGGTCACGCTCGAGGGGACGCTGCGCACCTCCTCCGGCCTCGAGTTCCCCTGGTTCGACGCCACGCGCGCCGACGCCGGCGGCCTGGTCGAGCTGCGCTTTCCCTACGGGAGTCTCCCGGCGGAGGGCGCGCGCCCCCTGACGCTCGAGCTCGGCGCCGGCGAGCGCCGCGTGCCGGTCGAGGCGATCCCCGAGGCGGCGGTGCGCGCCGGCGCGCCGGTCGATCTGGCTCCGGCGCCGGCGGGCGCCTGACGGGTCAGTCGCGCGGGATCTCGCGGTCGAGGTTGACCGCCGAGGCGGAGAGGCGGGCGATCAGCATCATGCGGCGCTTGAAGCGGTTGGCGCGCTCGCGCTCGACGATCTGCTCGACCACCTCCGGCGGATAGCCGCGGTCGATCACCTCGTCGGCGAGCAGCCCCTGGTCGAACAGCAGGTAGAGCACCTCGTCGGCGGTCGCGTAGTCGAAGCCGAGCTCGCCCTCCGAGGTCTGGCCCGGCCAGAGGTCGGCCGAGGGCGGCTTGGCCAGCACGCTCTCCGGGATCTCGAGGTGGCGCGCCAGTTGGCGCACCTGCTGCTTGTAGAGGTCCCCCAGGGGATTGAGCGAGCTCGCGTTGTCGCCGAAGAGGGTCGAGTAGCCGAGCAGGATCTCGGTCTTGTTGGAGGTGCCGACCACCAGCCCGGTGTGCTCCTTGGCGCGGTCGAAGAGGATCGACATCCGCTCGCGCGCCATCTTGTTGCCGCGCCGCAGCCGATCGGCGCCGGGCGCCGCGCGGTCGAAGTAGGCGTCGATCTGCGGCGAGATGTCGTGGGTCGTGAGCTCCAGGCCGAGCAAGTCGGCGACCGCCCGCGCATCGCCTGCGGAGCGCGGATCGGAGTCGCGGTAGGGCAGGAAGTAGGCGTGCACCCGCCCCGCGCCGACGGCGCGCGCCGCCAGCGCGGCGGCGAGGGCCGAGTCGACTCCGCCGGAGAGCCCGACGACGAGGCTCGCGGCGTTGGCGTTCTCCAGCCCGTCGCTGAGGAACGACGCCAGCGCCTCGACGGCGAGCTCGGCGTCGAGGCGCAGCCTCCCGGCGACCTCGTCCTTGCGGATCATTCGAGCCCCTCGATGTCGCGCCGCTCGTCGGCGAGGATCGGCAAGCGCCAGCGCAGCCGGTCGACCTCGCGCAGGTCGATCTCCGCCGCGAGCAGGTGCTCGGAGAGGTAGGGCGCGCGCGCCATCACCTCGCCGCCGGGGCGCACGATGTGGCTGCCGCCGGTGTAGAAGCTCCCCTCCTCCCAACCGACCCGGCCGCAGTAGAGGATCCAGGACGTGTTGAGCAGCGCCGACGCGCGGGTCAGCGACTCCCAGGTCTCCTGCGAAGGCGGCATGGGGTCGGGACCGAGGCGCCCCGGCGAGGCGGAGACCACGCCGATCAGCTTCGCCCCGTGGCGCGCCATGCGCTGCGCCGGATCGGCATGCCAGAAGTCCTCGCAGATCAGGACGCCGAAGGGGTTGCCCCAGATCTCGGCGAGCGCCACCCGGCGCCCCTCCGAGAAGAAGCGGCCTTCCTGGAAGATGCCGTAGGTCGGCAGGTAGAGCTTGCGATGGCAGTGCGCGATCTCGCCGCCGTGGAGCAGCAGGGCGCTGTTGTAGAGGAAGCCGTGCTCGTCCTCCTCGACGCAGCCCACGACGATCGCCATCTCCGGCGCCGCGCGGCGCAGCGCCTCGAAGAGCGGCGACCTCGCCGGCTGAAGGGCGACCCGCGGCGTCAGGTGGAGCAGGCGATAGCCGGTGAGCGAGAGCTCGGGGAAGAGCAGCAGCTCCACCCGCTCCTCCCGGGCGTGCTCGATCCACTCCAGGTGGTGCGCCAGGTTGTGCTCGAGGTCGCCCAGGCGGGCGTCGATCTGCGCCAGGCCGACCTTGATCTTCGCGCGCCGCTCGGGCATTGGACCCGATGCTAGCATCGCCCGGGTGGTGAGCTCGCGCCTCCGCCGGACCCTGCTCCCCCTGCTCTCGGTGGCGTTTGCGGCGCTCGCCGGCGCCGCCGAGGAGCCGCCGCACACCCTGGTCGACCGGGTGGTCGCGGTGGTCGACGGCGACCCGATCCTCGCCTCGGACCTCGAGCGGGCGATCGGGCTCGGACTGATCGAGCGGCGGAGCGGCGAGTCGGACGAGGCGCTCCGCCGGCGGGCGCTCGATCGCCTGATCGAGCATCGCCTGCGGCTGCACGAGATCGACCGCTTCGGCTTCGAGGCGGCCGAGCTCGCCGAGGTCGAGGCGCAGTTCGAGCACCTGCGCTCGCGCTTCCCGAGCGAGGCGGCGTTCCGCGCCGAGCTCGCGCGGCTGGGGCTCGAGGAGGCGGGGCTGCGGCAGCTCCTGGCGCGCCAGCTCTCGGTGCTGCTCTACGTCGAGGAACGGCTGGGGCCGCGCGTCTTCGTCGGCGTCGAGGACATCCGCAAGCACTACGACGAGGAGCTGGTGCCCGAGCTGCGTCGCCGCGGCGAGCCCGTGCCGCCGCTCGACGAGGTGCGCGAGGCGATCCGCGAGCTGCTGCGCACCCGGCGGCTCAACGAGGAGATCGACCGCTGGACCGCCGAGCTGCGGGCGAAAGCGGACGTGGTCGACCTGCTCGAGCGGGAACGGCGGGAGCTCCCGCCGCTCGCCGAGACCGCGCGCCCCTGACCTCCGGCCTCAGGGGCAGGTGGCGAAGGCGTCGCTCGCGGTGATGGCGGGGGAGGCGGTGCCGAGCGGGTTGCTCCGCGACCAGGGGACTCCGCTGTCGCTGTCGACCACCGCGAGGTGGTACTCGACGTCGGTGGTCGCGGCGGCGTAGACCCAGAAGCGGTCGTTGAGAGCGCAGCCGTCGATCACCTTGACCAGCATCTCGAGGTTGCTCGGGTCGAAGAACCAGAAGAGACCGGAGTCGGCGGTCATCGGCACCGCCTGGCCGTTGCCGGTGCGCCCGAAGTAGTCACGCCAGGTGACGCTCACCCGGAAACGCCCCTGGTTGAGGCAGAGGGTGGTGGCGTCCTCGACGCAGGGCCCGGTACCCCCGCCCCCTCCGCCGCCTGCTCCCTGCCAGCCGAGCTCGATCACCTCGAAGTCGCTGCCGTGCAGGCTCGCGAAGGCGGGGTTCAGCAGATCGTTGTCCCAGCGGGTGTCGTAGGTGCCGGTGACGTAGAGGTCGCTGCCGTTGTCGGCGACGATCAGGCCGTAGGTCTTCATCGCCTGGAAGATCTTGCGCACCGGTGCGGGGAAACCCGAGATGTCCTTCGCCGCTTCGAGCCGCAGCCGCGTGCCCATCGGCGGCGCGCCGGAGGTGTCGCCGGCCTCGTGCGAGGCGGGGAAGACGTAGCCGTCGGTGGCGCGCACGGTGACCCGGAAGGCGTGGCGGATCGGATCGGGGCCGTAGGCCTCGTCGTAGCGGACGAGCCCCGGCAGGATGGCGAGCCCCGCGGCGTCGGCGCTCGTCCACCCCTCGGGGCGCCGCCGGTTCTCGTCGAGCGGCCAGACCGCGCCGGAGCCGGCGGTCCACTGCTCGCCGTCCCAGTGCAGGTCGTAGAGCTCGAAGAGCAGGCGGTGATCGCGATCGACCAGCAGCAGGTGGCGGTCCCCGCCCGGATCGGCCGAGCCGGGGTAGCCCCCTTCGATCCACTTCGCCTGCGTCTTGGCCTCTTCGGGAATCGGATAGCCGGGCGGCCGCCCGGGTGCGCCGGGGTCGCTCTCGTCGCTGTAGTAGAAGTCGACCGGCACCAGCGGCTGACTCCCCGGCACGGTCACGTAGGGCAGGCCGTAGATCTCCGGCCACTCCTCCGCGTCGCCGCCGAAGTCGGGATGCATCCCGCGGTTGACGCCGATGAACGCGATGTACGCCGCGCTCGCCGGATCGACCGGCGCCGCGGAGATGTCGGCGTTCCACCAGTTGTCCGGTGGAAAGAGCGGCAGCGGTCCCGGCAGCGCGCCGCCTTGCGTCGGCGGCTGCGCGAGGATGGGGGGTGAGGCCAGGACCGCGGCGAGCGCGAGGAGAGAGGAGCGCAGGGCGTGGCGCATGGCGCTACGGCACGGTCTGCGTCCAACTGCCGGTGCCGCCGCTCTCGAAGCCGTCCTCGAAGACGGTCTCGAGGACGAGGCCGAGGGGCTGGTAGCCGGCGTAGCCGGGGAAGACCTGCTGCCAGTTGGGGTTGGCCATCCGCTTGCCGAGGATCTCGGAGATCACCTGGCGGTAGTCGGTGGTGATCGCGAGATCGGCGTGGTCGTAGAGCTGTTCGTTGGCGAGCCCCGGCCAGGTCCCGTAGAGCCTGCCGCCGGCGACCGGGCCGCCGAGGACGGTGATCACGTTGCCGTGGCCGTGGTCGGTGCCCGCGTCGTTGTTCTCGCGCAGGCGGCGGCCGAACTCCGACATCACCACCACCGTCGTCCGCTTGGCATAGGCGGTCGCGCCCGAGCCGTCGAGGTCGAGGTAGAAGGCCGCGAGCGCGGCCGACATCTCCTCGATCTTCTCCCAGTAGTACTGCCCGTTCGACGCCGTGCCCTGGCCGTTGTGGGTGTCCCAGCCGCCGAGGTCGATGGTCGCGGCGCGCAGGCCCATGTCGAGCTTGAGGAGCTGCGCCGAGAGCTTCATCGAGTCGCCGAACGAGCCGGTGGGGTAGACGGCGCCGTTCGACGGCACGTAGCTCGCGAGCGGCGGCAGGTTCTGCTCGATGAACGCCGAGGCGTCGAGCGACACCAGCCCTTCGGCATAGCGCGGGTTGGTGCCCTCCTGGAGCTCCAGGATGTTGCGCAGGTGGGTCTTCTGCGCGTCGCGCCAGGTCGAGGGGCCGGTGTTGAAGAGGAAGTCGTCCCGGTTCGCAAAGGCGACCACGCTGGCGTCGGCGAGCCAGGCGGTCTGGATGGTCGAAGAGACCGCGATGCGCTGCACCATCGGGGTCGTCGGCGGCAGGTCCTGCGCGGTCAGGAAGTGGCGGGTGAGCCAGCCGGAGACCGCGCTGCCGTCCCCCGGCGTGCCGAGCTCCATCTGCGCCTGGTTGTCGAAGTGGCTGCGCGACGGGACGGCGATCCCGGCGGCGTGCACGAAGGCGAGGCGGCGGTCCTGGAAGAGCTCGTGGAGGCCGGTCGCCGCGGGGTGGAGGCCGAAGTCGTTGCCCCCCCAACTGCCGAGCGGGAGCGCCGCGTTGGCGCCCGAGGCCGGGATCTTGAGCACCGGGCGCGCCGTCTCGTAGAGCGCCCGATCCGGTCCGGCGGTCGGCATCACGAAGTTGAGCCCGTCCATGCCGCCGCGCAGGAAGAGGACGATCAGGGCGTCGTGCCCGGGAAGGGTGAGCGGGTCGGCGAAGACCAGATTGGTGAAGCGCGCGCCGGCGAGGCTGGCGATCGCCGCCGAGCAACCCATCATGAATCCGCGCCGTGTCGTGTCGGTCATGGCTCGCTCTCCTCGCCGGCCTACTTCAGGAAGAACTCGGGGGTCATGCACATCAGCGCGACCAGGGCGCGGACGCGCGAACGGACGGTCGACGACGCGTCGAGATTGAGCGCCAGGTCGGGCGAGCTGCCCTGCGCCATGAAGTCGACCAGCTCGTCGCGCTCCGCCGGGTCGATCGGGCGGGCGAAGACGCGGTCGATCCAGAAGTCGACCAGCTGGTTGCTGCTCACCTGGTGGGTCGGGAAGGCGGCGTAGACCGCGCCGAGGAGGTCGAGCCGGAAATCGTCGGTCGAGGACGAGCCGTCGATGTCCTGGTCGATCAGCCAACCGGCGAGCCGCCAGCACTGCAGGCGCGTGTTGGTGCTCACCCAGGCCGCCTCGCGATCGGGGTAGCCGTCGGGCGGTACCCGGCCGAAGAGGGTCTGGCCGGTGCGCGCCAGGCGCGACAGGAAGCTCGAAGTGTCCGACTCGATGGTGAGCGGATTCTGGCTGGAGTAGCCGAACAGCCAGTTCGCCGAGCCGGCGCGCATCACCGAGACCGCGAAGTCGACCGGCCGCTTGATCTTCGCCCCCCAGGTGGTCTTGAAGTCGTCGGAGAGCAGGATCGCTTCGACCACCTGCCGGAGCTGATCGGCGTCCTGCCAGGCGGTGGTGAACAGGGCGGCGACGCTGTCGACCAGCGCCGCCGGCGGCTCGTCGGCGATCAGCCGGCGGCAGAGCTTGCGCACCACGTGCCGGCCGGTTCCGGGATGCGCCGCCAGCAGATCGAGCACGTCCTCGCCGTCCTTCTCGGCGACCTGATCGGCCGGAATGTTGACGAAACCCTGCGACAGGATCGCCTTCTGGAATCGATCGTGATTGGTCGAGTTGTAGGAGAACTCGCCGGTGGCGCCGTTGACCCCCCAGCCGGTGAAGCAGCGCGCCGCCTCGTAGACGTCGGCGTCGACGTAGCCCGCCGGGACCGGCGCGCCGGCCGAAGGGGTCCCCGGCGGCCAGGTGTCGAACGCCGGGTCGGGCCAGGTGGGGACGGTCGCCTGCTGGCCGACTCCGACGTAGTTCTCCGCCCCCAGCGCGTGCAGCTCGAAGAGCTCGCGCGCCCAGTTCTCGTTGGGGCCCCCGGCGGTGTTGGTGTAGTTGTCGAGGTAGTAGAGCATCGAGGTCGAGCGCGCCACCGCCTCGAGCATCGCGCGGTAGTTGCCGAAGACCTCGGGCCGGATGACGTCGCGGTCGTAGTGGACGTAGGTCTCCTGGGTGTAGTTCTCGAAGCCGTAGACGTTGAAGTGGTTCATCCAGAAGTCGACCAGCACCTCGCGCAGCTGCCACTTGGAATAGACCATGCGCAGCAGCGTGTTCATCCGCGTCTCGTCGACCGGCCGGTTGGGCTGCGTGCCGCCGACCTCGTGGTCCTGCCAGAGCTGGGTGAGGCTCTTGCCGAGGGTGGTGAAGCCGGGATCCGGGTAGCCGGCGAGGCCGTTCCGGCGCTGCCAGTACTCGGTGTCGGTCGACTCGTCCGCGTCGGGATGGGTCTGTTCGGCGACGTAGGCGGCGAGCCGCGAGTCGTCGTCGGCGCCCAGCGCGTCGAACGCCGCGACGTCGCCGGGACGCGGACCGAAACCCATGCGGTTGAGCGCGACGACCGCGCGCGACGGCGGGGTGAGCGGCTGGCGAGCCGCCGCGATCGCCGTCAGGCGGGCGGCGGGAGCGTCGAGGGGGCTCGCGGAGAGCAGCGCGCGGCGGCTCCGCGGCGGCCGATAGCGTGGCGTTGCGACGCTTTGCGACATGGCGGGACTCCTCTCCCAGCAGCGCGGGCGATTCGGAAGGGGAACCTAGTCCGTCCCCCGGCGAGCGGGAATGCAGCGGTTCACACGCGAGGCGCGCGCGCGAGCGCTAGGGCACGGTCTGCGACCAGCCGCCCGTCGTGCCGTCCTCGAAGCCGTTGGCGAAGACCTCCGAGCCCACCGGCGGCAGGTCGACGCCCTGCACGACCCCGAGCGGGCCGTAGCCGACGTAGCCGGGGAAGACGACCCCCAGGCTGGGGTTGCCCAGCCGGCGGATGAGGATCTCGGAGAGCACGCGGCGGAAGTCGGTGGTCACCGCCACGTCGCCGTCGGCGAGCTGACCCGGATCGAGCCCGGGCCACGAGCCGTGCAGCCCGCCGATCGCATTGCCCGACAGCACCAGCATGTTGTTGCCGTGCCCGTGGTCGGTTCCCTGGTCGGCGTTCTCGTCCACCCGGCGGCCGAACTCGCTCATCACCACGACGGTCAACCGGGAGGTGTAGTCGGCCGGCGGTGCGCCATCCAGATCGGTGTAGAGCGCGGCGAGCCCTTCGGCGAGCTCCTGCACCATGCCGGCGTAGAAGCCGCCGCCGCCGTTGCCCTGGCCTTCGTGGGTGTCCCAGCCGCCGAGGTCGAGGGTGGCGATGCGCAGCCCGAGGTCGAGCTTGACCATCTGCGCGATGGTCTGCAGGTTCTCGCCGAACCAGGTCTGCGGATAGACCGCGCCGTTGCCCGGGGTGTATCCGCCCGAGGCGTAGAGCTCGACGACGTCGACCGCGTCGAGCGCCTGCAGACCGGCCCGATGGAGCCAGGTCGAGTTGCCTTCGTAGAGGTTGCGCAGCGCGACCCGCTGGGCGGTGCGCCAGGACCAGGGGCCGGTCGAGAGGGTGAAGCTGTCGGGGCTCGCCAGGTTGATCGTCTCGTAGCTCGCCAACAGCGACATCGCCTGCGTGCCGCCGACCGAGAGCGACGGCATGACGATCTCGGGCGGCAGGTTGGTGGCCGAGGCGAGGTGCCGGGTGAGCCAGCCCTGCTGCGTGCCGCTCGCGCCCGGCGTGCCGAGCTCCATCCAGTTCATCGAGTCGAAGTGGCTGCGTTCGTTGGCCGCCATGCCGCAGGCGGTGACGATGGCCAGGCGGCCGTCCTGGTAGAGGCCGTGCAGTGGCGCCGCCGCCGGGTGGAGCCCGAAGCTGGTCGGCCCGAGGTTGCCGAGCGGCAGGGCCGCCCCGGCGCCGGCGAGCGGAACCGCCAGGTTGGGGCGCGCGATCTCGTAGAACTGGCGATCGTTGGACGCCCCGCCGGTGGGGACGACGAGATTCAACCCATCCTGGCCGCCGCGCAGGAAGAGGACCACGAAGAGCTCCTGGTTGTAGCTCCCGCCCTGCGCGAAGACCAGCGAGTTGAAGCGCGAGCCGGCGAGGCTGGCGATGGCCGCGGAGCAGCCGACCATGAAGCCGCGGCGAGTGGTCTGACACATGTCCGGGTCTCCTCGTCCTTGGTGCTCAGCGCCAGAGGAACTCGGGGGACATGAACATCAGCCCCACCAGGCTGCGCAGGCGGTCCTTGGTGTAGTCCGGCCAGTCGTTGGTCTCGATCGGCAGCGGCAGGTTGGCGTTGTGGCCGGCGGCCATGAACTCGATCAGCTGGTCGCGATCGGCGGCGGGCAGGGCACGGCCGAAGATCCGCTCGCTCCAGAAGTCGACCAGCTCGGTCGCCGAGCGCGCCGGCGAGGCGAGGGTCGGGGCGACGATGTCGAGGAAGCGGTCCTCGTCCTGGTCGTCGGGTTCGACCAGCCAATTGGCCACCCGCCAGAGGGCGACTCGGGGGTTGGCGCTCTGCCAGGCGCCGCGCATGTCGGGGTGCCCGTTGGGCGGATGCCAGCCGAAGAGCGCCTGGCCGCCGGCCTCGAAGAGCCAGTGCAGCCCGTTGACCGCGTCTTCGTCGGCGGGAAGGACGGTAAACGGGAAGTCGGCGTCGGCGGCGCGCAGGGCGGAGACGGCGACCTCGAAGGGGCGCTTCACTTTCTCGCCCCAGGTGGTGCGGAACTCGTCGGACAGCGCGATGTGGCGCACCACCTGACGGATCTGGTCGGGAGCCTGCCAGGTGGCGGTGAAGAGGGCGGCGGCGGAGTCGACCAGGGCGGCCGGAGGGAAGTCGCCGATCAGGCGACGGCAGAGCTTCTTCGCGACGTTCCGCCCGGTGGCGGGGTGGGATGCCAGCCGGTCGAGCAGAGCGGCGCCGTCGCTCGCGGCCGAGCTGCCGGCGGGGAGCACCTGACCGAGGATCTCCTTGCCCAGGGTGTCGTGCGCGGCGGCGCAGTAGAAGAAATGGCCGTCGTTGACCGCCGCCTCGGGACAGTCCCACTCGAGCCAGTCGATGGCGAAGGTCCAGCCGGTCAGGGCGCGCGCGGCGTCGACCACGTCCTCCTGGCAATAGCCCACCGGGTTGGGGTAACCGGGCACCTGCTGGCGCGGGGTCGAGCCGTAGGAGACCTCGGATCCGAGGGTGTGCAGCTCGAGGCACTCGCGAGCGAAGTTCTCGTTCGAGCCCACCGGCGCGCCGCCCTGTTCGGCGGCGAAGTTGATGTAGTTGTCGAGGTAGACCAGCATCGCCGGGGCCTGGGCGACCGCTTCGAGCAGGGCGCGGAAGTTGCCGAGGGCATGGGCCCGGATGACGTCCCGGTCGTAGTGCACCCAGACCGGGGCCTCGATGTACTCCCAGCCGTAGACGTTGAAGTGGTTGTGCCAGAAGTCGACCAGCACCTCGAAGAGCTGGCGTCGGGAGTAGACCGCGCGGGTCCAGGTCGCGAGCTCGGTCTCGATCGCCGGGCGTAGCCGCTCCCACCACTCCGGATCGGCCACGTGGTGGTCGAGGAAGAGCTGGGTGAGCGACTTGCCGAGGGTGGTGAAGCCGCTCGCGGCGAGGCGGGCATCACACCCCGGGTCGGGAATCGCGCCGGGCACGAGCTGCTGATCGACCCAGGCGGTCAGGCGCGAGAGGTCGTCGGCGCCCAGCGCCGCGAAAGCGTCGAGGTCGCCGGGCGCCGGGCCGAAGCCCAGCCGGGTCAGGGCGAGGACCGCCATCGGCGGCGCCGTCGGCGGCACGGCGGGCAGCTCCCCGCCCGCGCCGGGGCGGCGCATCGCGCGGTTGGGCGAATAGGCGCCGCCCAGGGGCGCCAGGAGATCGCGGCGGGAACGGACCCGGGGCGGACGCGGTGGCCGCGGTGGCCGAAGTCCCTCTCCAGCCGCCCGCGCGGGCAGAAACCTGCGCATCGGTACGTTCATGTTGGCGCGCAAGCTATCGCGCGCCGGGGCAGCCGAGCGTTAGGGAAATCACAGCTCGAGGGTGGATTTCCGCGTGCCCTGGCGACCCCTCCGCGGGTGCGAACGGGGTATAGTTCACGACGTGATGGAAGCCTCCCCTCTGAAGCGAACTCCGCTCTACGAAGAGCACCTGGCGGCCGGCGCCAAGTTGGTCGATTTCGCCGGCTGGGAGATGCCGGTGCAGTACCGCGGCGTGATCGACGAGCACCGTCTGGTGCGCACGGCCGCGGGATTGTTCGACGTCTCGCACATGGGTCAGATCCGAATCGCCGGCGCGGGCGCGGAAGCGTTCGTGCAGCGGCTCACCCCGAACGACGTGTCCCGCCTGGCGATCGGGCGGGCGCACTACAGCGCGCTCCTCACGCCGGAAGGGACCTTCATCGACGACCTGCTCGTCTACCGCATGGGGCCGAGCGAGTTCATGTTCGTCGTCAACGCGTCCAACGCGGACGGGGACTTCGCCTGGATCGCGGCGCAGGAGGCGGGCGCCGACGTCGAACGGGCCGACATCTCGGCCGACTACGCGCTGATCGCGGTGCAAGGACCGAAGGCGGTGGCCATCGTGCAACCGCTCACCCAGGTCGATCTCGCGACGGTCAAGTACTACGGCTTCGCCCGCGGCGACGTGCTCGGCCGCAGCGCGATCCTGTCGCGCACCGGCTACACCGGCGAGGACGGCTTCGAGCTCTTCGTCGCTCCCCAGGAGGCCGCTTCGCTCTGGCGCGCCCTGCTCGAGGCGGGAGCGCCGCACGGCCTCGCTCCGGCGGGGCTCGGGGCGCGCGACACCCTGCGCATGGAAGCGGCGATGCCGCTCTACGGCCACGAGATCGACCGCACCACCACCCCCTGGGAGGCCGGCGTCGACTGGATCGTCAAGCTCGACAAGGGGCCCTTCCTGGGCAGCGCCGCGCTGGTCGCGGCCAAGGGGCGCGGCCTGACCCGCAAGCTGGTCGGCTTCGAAGTCACCGGCCGGGGCATCGCGCGGCAGGGGCACAAGGTGGTCGCCGGCGGGAGCGAGGTGGGCTACGTCACCAGCGGCACCTTCAGCCCGACGCTCGAGAAGGCGCTCGGCATGGCCTACGTGCCGGTGGAGCTCGCCGTGCCGGGAGGCCCGATCTCGATCGACGTCCGCGGCAAGGAGCTGCCGGCGCGGATCGTCCCGTTGCCGTTCTACAAGCGACCCCGCTGAGGGCGAGGCGTCGCCGACGACCTCAACATCCATGGAGGGAGCAGGCATGTACCCGAAAGATCTGCGCTACACGACGGAGCACGAGTGGGTGCGAGTCGAAGACGATATCGCCGTCCTGGGGGTCACCGACTTCGCGCAGAAGGAGCTGGGCGAGGTGGTCTTCGTCGAGCTGCCCGAGGTGGGGCACGTCTTCGACGCCGGCGACGAGATCGGGACGATCGAGTCGGTGAAGGCGGTGGCCGAGGTCTTCTCGCCGCTCGCCGGCGAGATCGTCGAGATCAACGAGGCGCTGAAGGACGATCCCGAGCTGATCAACGAGGATCCGCACGGCGACGGCTGGCTGGTGAAGATCAAGTATTCCGCGTCGTCGGACTTCGACGATCTGATGGACGCCGAGGAATACGAGGAGTTCACCCAGCAGGGAAAGGGCTGACTTGTTCTCCCCGGCCGACACCTTCGCCCGCCGCCATCTCGGCTCCGATGCCTCCGAGGTCGCCGAGATGCTCGCGGCGATCGGCAGCGAGTCGCTCGCCGGCCTGGTCGCCGAGACCGTGCCGCAGTCGATCCGCGCCGCCCGCCCGATCCACGTCGATGCCCTCGGCGAGTCGCGCGAGGTCGGCGAGCACGAGCTGACCCGGCGCCTGCGCGAGATCGCCGGGCGCAACCGGGTGCTGCGCTCCTATCTCGGCATGGGCTATCACGGCGCGCGCATGCCCGGCGTCGTGCAGCGCAACATCCTGGAGAATCCGGGCTGGTACACCCAGTACACGCCGTACCAG
>CAYZWR010000074.1:0-16770 GCA_964481735.1 uncultured Thermoanaerobaculia bacterium | reverse complement strand
GATCGACTGGTGCGCCCGACAGGATTCGAACCTGTGACCTTGAGCTCCGGAGGCTCACGCTCTATCCAGCTGAGCTACGGGCGCGGTTGAACTGGGGTGAGTGATGGGACTCGAACCCACAACGACCGGAGCCACAGTCCGGTGCTCTACCATTGAGCTACACTCACCGTGCCGCCACACTCATATTGGCCTGCCTGGAGGGACTCGAACCCCCGACCCGCGGCTTAGAAGGCCGCTGCTCTATCCAGCTGAGCTACAGGCAGCAACTCCTAAGGGCTCGCGTCGTCGGAGGACATCCGCCCGGCAATGGTCGGGGCGCCCAGATTTGAACTGGGGACCCCCTGCGCCCAAGGCAGGTGCGCTACCAGGCTGCGCTACGCCCCGTCCGGCGCGGCAGTCTACGGGACCCCCCGGGGGGTGTCAACGCGCGGGCCGTACCGCGGCGGCCTGCGGCGGCGGCTCAGCCGGCGATGTCTTCGCCGCCGTCGACCTGCAACACCGAGCCGGTGAGCCAGCCGGTCGCCGGCACGGACAGCGCGACGAGACAGCGCGCGACGTCCTCCGGCGTGGTCAAGCGGCCCGCGGGGTTACGCGCCCGGGCGCTCTCGATGATCTGCTCGTTGCCCGGGATCTTGCGCAGCGCCGGCGTGTCGGTGACCCCGGCCTTGATCGAGTTCGCCGTGATGCCGAGCGGCGCGAGCTCGACGGCGAGCTGCCGGATGTGCGACTCGAGCGCCGCCTTGGCCGCCGAGACCGCGCCGTAGGCCTTCCAGACCACGCGGTCGCCGGCCGAGGTCATGGCGTAGATCCGCCCGCCGGAACGCAGCAACCCGGCGCGCACCAGGTCCTGCGCCCAGTAGACGAGCGAGTGGGCCATGACGTCGAGGGTCATCTCGACCTGCGCCTGGGCGATCGCGTCCTTCTCCTCCCCGGCGATGAACGGCTTGAGGGTGCCGAAGGCGAGCGAGTGCAGGAGCACGCCCACCGGGCGACCCTCCGCCAGGCGGAGCATCTCGGCGATCGCCTCGCGCCGCTTGTCGGCATCGGCGGCGTTGGCGTTGAAGAAGTGCGCCTGACGTCCGTGGGCGCGAATCGCGGCCACGATCTCCTCGACATGGGGCATCGCCTGGCGGCGGTCGAAGTGCACACCGAAGACGTCGTAGCCGGCCGCCGCGAACTCGCGCGCCGCCGCCTCGCCGAAACCGCTCGAGGCGCCCAGGATCAATGCCCAGCGGGACTCTCTCTCGCTCACCGGTACCTCCCGTCGCGTGGAGCGGTGATTCTAGGCGAAGAAAACCGGCGGCGGGGTCTCCCGCGACCCTTCGGCCAGCTCCACGACGTCGCCCTTCGGCGTGCGCAGCCGTCCCTGGCCGATGTCGAGCAGGCAGAGGTTCCGGCCCAGGTGCTTGGCGGTGTAGAGCGCCTGGTCGGCGAGCTGCAGGAGATCGGCGGCCGCACGCACCGCGAGCTCGGGCACCGCCGCGACCCCGGCGCTCATGGTGAGCGGGATCGGCTCCCCGTCGGCCGCGGTGAAGGCGAGCCCCTCGACGCGCCGCCGCAGCCGCTCGGCGATCTCGAGCGCCGTCTCGCCGCTCATCTCCTCGAAGAGCAGGACGAACTCCTCGCCGCCGAAGCGGGCGCAGAGATCGTCGCCGCGCGACGGCGCGAGGAGGATCTCCGCCACCGCGCGCAGCGCCGTGTCGCCGGTCGCGTGCCCCCAGGTGTCGTTGATCCGCTTGAAATGGTCGAGGTCGCAGATCACCAGCGCGAGCGCGCTGCCCTCCTCGCGGCTGCGCGCGAAGGCCGCTTCCAGCCGCTCGTCGAGCACCCGCCGGGTGGCGGCTCCGGTCAGCCGGTCCACCTTGGCCGCGCGGTCGGCGAACGCGGTGCGCAGCGAAGCCGCCATCTGCGGCACCAGACCGTCGAAGAGCTCGAGGGCGCGCGGCTCGAGGCGGCGCGGATCGCACCACAGGCGGAGCCGGCCGGGGGGAGACCCCTCGACCTCGAGGGCGCGCTCCACCAGCTGCCAGGTCGAGCGCCGGTGGATTCCCGCGAGCGGCGGTGGCGCCGGCGGCGGCGCCGGCTCGCCGGCGACCAGGCGCGTGCCCGCTTCGGCGAACCAGCTCATCCGCCCCTGCTCCGGCAGCACGAGCTCGAGCTGCAGCCAGGAGTAGGGGACGAGCGATTCGCACTCGGCGCGGATCTGCTCGGCGACCGCGAGCAATCCCGAGCCGCCGGCGGCGAGCGCCGCGCCGGCGCGTCGCAGGCGCTGCGCCTCCTCGAGGCGTCGCGCCCGGCCGGCGGCGGCGAGCCCGTTGCGTGCCGCTTCGCCGGCGAGCAGCGCGAAGACCGCCAGGACCAAGGTCGCGAGCCACCATCCGGCGGCGGCGACCAGCCCGAGCGCCAGGGCGCCGAGCGCCAGCCCGGCGAGATCGAGCGTGAAGGGCACCAGGGCGCGCAGCAACGCGCGCCACGACTCGCGTCGTGTCCGCCAGCGGGCAATGACCTCTTCGGCGACCGGCGGCACGAGCCAGGCGACGCCCGCGGCGAGCGCGGCCCCGGCCGTTGAAGGCTGGAGGGCCTGCCAGGCCGTTCCGGCGGCGAGCGTCGCGAGCGCGGCGACCGCCGCGGCCCCGGCGACGCGGCCGGCCTGACGGCGCTCGGGCAGCGGCTCCTCGCGCCGCGCCTCGACGGCGCGAATCGCCAGCTCGGCGCCGAGCAGGGCGAGCGGCACGAGCCAGGCGACCGGAGCGACGCCCAGGCGCGCGAATCCGGGCAGGACGACCAGCGCGCCGAGACCGAGCGCCGTGCCGCCGAGCGGGCGATGCAGCGCGCCGAAGAAGGCGAGCAGGAGCAGCAGCAGCGCCACCCAGGGCTCGGGCAGCAGGCCGCGCGGCGCGAGCCCCGGGCTGGCGCTGGCGAGCGCCAGCCCGAGCGCGGCGAGCGCCGCCGGCGCGAGCCCCAACCAGAGGCGGCGGCGCGCTTCGCTCATCGCCCGAGGTCGCGGTGCGCCGGCAGCCGGCCGAAGCCGTCCGCCGCCCGGATGCCGATCGCGATCGCCGCCGCGACCGTCCGTTCGGCGAGCCATCCGACCTGGTTGAGCGGCGCCGCCACGCGGCCCGAGGCCAGGGTCACGACGAGATCGCCGTCGTAGAGCGAGAGCGCCGGGCGGTGGGTTCGATAGATGCCGCCGAAGGCCATCTGGCAGACCTTGAGCGCCTCGCTCTTGGCGAGCGTCGCGTTGGTCAGCACCGCGACCAGGGTGGTGTTGCCCTCCCAGGGGTGCGCTGGGCCGGCGAGCGCGGCGAGCGCCCGCTCGGCGGTGGCGAGCTCGCGCCCGTCGGGCGTCGTGCGGCAGCCGGCGAGCCGCTCCCCGCTGTCGCCGTCGACGATGTCGCCGAACGCGTTGACCGCCACCGCCGCGGCGACCTCGAGCCCCGAGTCGAGGGTCGAGCTGGCGAACCCGAAGCCCCCCTTCATCCCCTGCTCGAGACCGAGCGCCTTGCCCACCGTTGCTCCGGTCCCGGCACCGACGCTGCCCACCGCGATCTCGCCGTCGCCCGCGGCCGCGAGCGCCGCCTCGACCAGCGCGCGGTCGGGGCGCGCCCCGGAATCGCCGAAGCCGAGGTCGAAGAGGATCGCCGTCGGCACCAGCGGCACCGGGACCAGCCCGGTCGCGAACCCTTTGCCGCGCGCGCGCAGCCACTCGACCACCGGGTCGGCGGCCGAGAGGCCGAAGCCGCTGCCGCCGGCGAACACCAGCGCGTGCGCCCGGGTCGCGAGATGCAGCGGCGAAATCAGCGAATCGAGCTGGCGGCTACCGCTCGCCGTGCCGCGGGCCTCCGCAGCGGCGGTCGCGCCGTCGGGACAGAGAATGACCGTGACGCCGGTCATGCCTCGCGTGTCGCTGCCGTGGCCGAGGGAGAAGCCGGGCAGCGCGAGCTCGCGCCGCAGCGGGGGAAGGCCGGCCAACGGGGACATCGCGCTGGATCTTAGCGCCGTCGCGCCCGCACCAGCGCGGCGAGGGCGGCCGCGGCGACGAGTAGCGCCAGCGCGGCGGCGCCCCGGCGCGAGAGGGTCGGGATCTCGACGGTCACCAGGAACGGCCGGCAGACCGCCGGCGTCGGGTGCAGCGCGAAGGCGCGCACGCTTCCGACGTCGAGCGGCAGCCAATCGGTCACTTCGAGGGTCCAGGCCCCGGCCGGCTCCTCGCCGTCGAACGAGGCGAGCGGACGCGCGGGGGTGAAGCTGCCGCTGAACGGGTTGTCCGGCGTCTCGACGCTCTGAATCGACCGCCCCGAGCTCTCGTCGTCGAGCCAGGTCTGGCAGAAGTTGTTGCCGAAGCCGTCGGTGTTGCGGATCAGGGTCAGCGCGCGCCCCGACGGCGCGACCAGCACGAGGCGGAGGTTGGCGACGAAGCCGTGCTGCACGCCGACCGTGGTCGCCCCGGGGTCGGTCGAGCAGAGCTCGCCGTCGAGGCTGAAGTCGAGATCGACCAGGCGCCCGCCGAGCGCCGGCAGCTCGATCGTGGCGAGCGCCGGCGGGCCGGGCACGCCACGCGAAGGCGCATCGGGAATGGCGACCGGTGCGCCGAGGTAGGGCAAGTGCAGCGTCGCTCCCGGAGCGCCCACGGTCAGCGCGACGGCGAACTCCTCTGGCGCGATCCCGCCGCCGTAGTCGACGGTGAGCGTGAAGCGCAGGATGGCGCCGCAGTCGACCTGGGGGGCGAGCGCGACGAGGAAGGCGTCCGCCTCGACCTCCTCGGCGGGAGGGAGGTCGGCGAGCAGCACCGTCGCCTGGAGGACCGTCGCTGCGCTCTCCGCGCTGGTGAGCGTGGCGCGGAGCGCGCTCGCGGCCGCGCCACCGACGTTGCGCAGGCGGATCCGCACCCGCCAGCTCTCCCCCGGGTCGGGCGTCGCGTCGCCGTTTCCCACCTCCGGCTCGAAGCCGACCGCCACGAGCTCCAGATTGGCCGAGTACGGCACGCCGCCTGCGGCGAGCGCCGCCACGAGCTGCGGGACGCCGGCCCCGGTGGTGCGGTCCGGCCCGGGAACCTCGAGGTCGAGCGCGCTCGCAGCGAGCGCCGCGCGCACCTCCTCGGCGCTCCACGTGGGGCGCGCGCTCCACAGCAGGGCGGCGAGCGCCGCGGCGTGGGGTGCCGCCGCCGAGGTGCCGAAGAAGCGGGTGAAACCCTCGACCGAGGTGGCCACGCCATCGGCCGCGGCGAGGTCCGGCTTGGCGCGCACCACGCCGCCCGACGACGAGAAATTCCCCGGGGGCGCGCCCGGCAGCAGGGCGCCGTCGGGCGCGAAGAAGATGCGGCGCGGTCCGTCGGAGGTGAAGCGTTCGCTCAGCTGACTGGCGTCGTAGGGATCGGGGTAGGGACCGGACGGCTCCCCCGGCGCGATCGGCTGCGCGGCGGGCACCGCGGCGACGGCGACCGCGCCCGCGGCGGCGGCGTGCCCGCGCAGCGCGCCGGCGGTCGCCCGTTCGAGCTCGCCGCGAAACGCGACCAGGTTGAACAGCCGGTCGGCGCCGGCGCTCCTTCCGACCACCAGCCGCTCCCCCGGATCGGCGCCGGTGCCGAAGAAGCTCACGATTTCGAGCGGATCGTCGTCGCCGTCCTGGGTGTCGTTCGAGAAGCGCACGACACCCGAGAGCGCGCCGTCGAGCACGAACAGGTCGTAGTCGTTGGCCGAGCCGCCGAACGGGTCGGTCCAGTGCAGGGTCACGGCCGGCGCGCCGTCGACCACCAGGTCCGACACGCCGCCGTCGCCGAAGTCGTGCAGCACGAGGCCGGGAATCGGCGGCAACGAACCGTTGGCGGCGAAGTCCCCCTCCCAGGTTCCCGAGGTGCCGTCGTCGAGGTTCCCTTCGTTGCCCGCCGAGGAGAGGTAGAGCACCCCCTCCGCCGCGACTTCGTCGACCGCGGCGGCGATCGCCAGGTCCTGGAAGGGGGACTCGACCAGGTAGATCACGTCGTCGACGATCAGGGTGCATCCGGCTGCGGCGAGCGCCCGGATGTTGTCGGCGAAACTCTCCACCCCGCCGAATGCAGTGGCGAAGCCGAGCTCGGCCCCGGGGGCGAGGTCGTGGACGATCTCGAGCATCGCCGTCCCTTCGTCGCCCGAGCCCGCCTGACCCGGCAGGACGTCGACCGCCGGCAGTTCGCCCGCCTCCTGCGACAGGGCGAGAGAAGCGACGCCGTCGGACAGCACGCAGACCTTGCGTCCCGTCCCGTCGAGGCCGTAGAGCTCGCGCGCACGATCGGCTTCGAGCGTCCGGTCCCCCTCCGAGGCGATCCGGTGGGTGAAGGCCTCGCGCGGCGGGACGATGTGCGCCACCCCGGCGTCCCCCGCCAGCTCGCGCAGCCGTTCGGCCGGCAGCTCCGCGCGCAGCTCCCGGCGCCCGCGCGCGGGCGCCACGAGGCGCCCGCCCTGTGCCGCGAGCGCTCCGGCGACCGCCGCCGGATCGGCCCCCTGGGCGAGCTCGAGATCGACCGTCCAAAGCCCATCGTCCGGGAGGGGCAGAGGGGCGATCGCGGCGAGCTCGCCCGGCAAGCGGCCGGCCCGGCGATCGAGCGCAAAGAGGAGGACGGAGGCGATCTTGCGCTCCTCCGGCGTCCGGCTCCGCTTCCATTCGGCGAGCCGCGCGAGCTGCGCGGCGGCGCGCTCGCCGAGCGCGGGAGCGGGCGCGCCGACGGCCGCCCCACTCGCGCCGAGCAACAGCGCCACGGCGCAGCCGGCGAGGCGGAGCCGGGGAGGGGCTGAACGAGCCGGGCGCGGCGCGGCGAAGGGCACTGCGACGATCCTACCCTCCGGCCGCGCACCCGCTTGCGAAAGCGCCCGGGTCCGAGCACAATCCGCGCCATGCGACGATTCCGCCCCCTCCACGGCATCCTCCTGGTGCTCGCCCTGAGCGCGACGGTCATCGGCGCCGACTACTTCCTCTCCGGCTCCGGCCGGATCGACTTCGCCCGCGTCGGCCCCGACCGAGACGGGCGGGTGACGATCGACGTGGCCGATCTCGAGCCGCTCCAAGTGCGCTATTACCGGTTCCTCAACGCGGGGAACCAGGAGGTGCTCTTCTTCGTCGGCCGGGACGAGTCCGGCCAGCTCGTGGTCGCTTTCAACGCCTCGGAGAACGACTTCAAGCGCAAGCGGGGCTTCCGCCACGACGGCGCCTGGATGGTCAACAACAAGTGCGACACCGCGATCAAGCTCTCCGAGGTGAACCTGGGACGCAGCGGTTGCGGGCCGATGCCGCTCCCCTTCCGCGCCAGCGGCGCGCAGGTGGTGCTCGCCGAGAACGACATCCTGGGCGGCTGGCGCTACTTCCGCTGACCGGGCGCGGCGTCCCGGCGCGCGCCGCATGCGACTCCCCTCCCCGCCCTGGATCGCCGGCCACCGCGGCAGCGAGCCCGAGCTCGAGAACACTCTCGCGAGCTGCCGCCGCGCCGTCGCCGACGGCGCCGATCTGCTCGAGGTCGACGTCCAGCTCACCCGGGACAGCCGCCTGGTGCTCTTCCACGACGCGACCCTCGAGCGGCTCGCGGGAGGCGACCCCCGGCGGATCGAAGAGCTGCCGGAGTCGTTGCTTCGCCAAGTCGCGCTGCGGGATGCCGCACGCCGCGCGCGACCCAGCCGGATCCCCGCCCTGGCGGAGCTCTTCTCGAACCTGCCCGCCGGCTTCCCGGTGAACCTCGAGGCGAAGCGCTTCGCGGCCGATCCCGGGACCTTCGCCCGGGCCCTGGTCGGGGCCCTGGCGGGGCGCCCCAACGTGCTCGTCTCGAGCTTCGACCCGCCGCTGCTCGAGGAGCTGCGGCGGCAGGCGCCGGGTCTGCCCCTGGCGCCGCTCGGCGCGCGGCTCGACGACGCGGTCCGCGAGCTCGCCGACCGACTGGGCGCCTGGAGCCTGCACCTCGGCGAGGCGCCGGAGGCCGACACGCTGCGCAGCCTGCCCTGGCCGGTCCTGATCTACACGGTCAACGATCGACAGGTCGCTCGCGACCTGCTGGCGCGCGGCGTCGCCGGGCTGTTCACCGACCGCCCCGGAGGGCTGCGGCGCGAGCTGTCTTGGGCGGCACCCCCGCGTGTCGTATGATGGGGCACTCAGCAAGGGTCTACCAGGGAGTGCCGGTCCCCCTTGAAGCCCGGGAGAACCGATCCGATGCCGTCCGTTGAGCTCGTCTTGTACCAGGAGGAATTCCAGCGCCTCGACCAGGCGCTGAAGAAGCTCCGTCAGGAGGCGAACGCGCGGGCGATCTTCCTGATCGACAAGACCGGCCAGCAGATCGCCGCGGCGGGTGAAATCGATCAGTTCGACACCACCAGCCTGGCTTCCCTCACCGCCGGCAACGTCGCGGCGACCGACGGCCTCGCCAAGCTGATCGGCGAGCGCGAGTTCTCCGTCCTCTTCCACGAGGGCAAGCGCGATCACATCCACATCTCGATCGTCGCCAAGCGCGCCATCCTGCTGGTCATCTTCGACGACCGCTCCTCGCTCGGGCTGGTCCGGCTGCGCGTCAAGCGCGCCAATTCGGACCTGGACCACATCTTCGAGGACATGCAGCAGAAGGGGGAGAAGAGCACCGCCGGTCCCTCTCACGCCAGCCCGTTCTCGGAGATCACCGACGAGGACATCGACGCCCTGTTCTCCGAGTAGGCCGGCCGAGCTCGCAGGCCGCCAGCCATGACGTTCATCAACTACGCCAGCCGCGAGATCAACTGCAAGATCGTCTACTACGGCCCCGGCCTCGGCGGCAAGACGACCAACCTGCAGTACATCTACAACAAGACCGCGCCGGAGGCGAAGGGCAAGATGATCTCGCTCGCCACCGAGGCGGATCGCACCCTCTTCTTCGACTTCCTGCCGCTCGATCTCGGCTCGATCCGCGGCTTCACCACCCGGTTCCACCTCTACACCGTGCCCGGCCAGGTGTTCTACGACGCCAGCCGGAAGCTGATCCTGAAGGGGGTCGACGGCGTGGTCTTCGTCGCCGACAGCCAGCCGGAGCGCATGGAGGCGAACATCGAGTCGATCCGCAACCTCGAGGAGAATCTCCAGGAGCACGGCTTCGACCTCGCCACCATGCCCTACGCCCTGCAGTTCAACAAGCGGGACCTGCCGGACGTCGCGCCCGTGGGCGACATGTATCGCACCCTGAACTACAAGCGGGAGCCGACCTTCGAGGCGGTGGCGACCACGGGGATCGGGGTCTTCGACACGCTCAAGGCGGTGGCCAAGCAGATTCTCGTGGAGCTGCGCAAGCGATGAGCTCCGCGACGCGGCGGACGAAGCCCGCGCCCCGCAAGAAGTCCCCCGCCAAGCCCCCGACCGGCGGGCCCGCCGAGCCGCTGGAGGATCTGCTCGGCAAGGGGCTCGCCGCGGCCCAACGCGGCCGTTTCGCCGAGGCCGCGCGGCTGCTGCGCAAGGTGGTCGAGCGCGGCGCCGACGAGCCGGAGCTCGCCGACCGGGCCCGCCAGTTGCTCGCCGTCGCCGAACAGCGACTCGCCGCCGAACCGTCCAGCGACACCGAGACGGATCCCTACCTGCACGCCGTGGTCGAGAAGAACCGGGGCCGGTTCGCCGAGGCGCTCGCCATCTGCCGCCGCGGCGGGCGCCATCGGCGCGACGGACGCATGGCCTATCTCGCCGCCTCCATCCTCGCCCTGACCGGTGATCTCGAGGAGTCCGTGGAGCTGCTCGCCACGGCGATCGCGATCGACGGCCGGCACCGCGTCCAGGCGCTGCACGATTCGGATTTCGCCGCGGTCCGCCGGCGCAAGGAGTTCGCCGATCTCCTCAAGCGCGACTGATCTCGCGCCGCGCGTCGTCGCCGTCGGAGGCGGCACCGGCCTGGCGACGCTCCTCTCGGGGCTCAAGCGCGAGGTCGGGACCCGGATCTCCGACCTCGCGGCGGTGGTCGCGGTGACCGACGACGGCGGGTCTTCCGGCCGGTTGCGACGCGACCTCGGCATGCCGCCGCCGGGCGACATCCGCAACTGCCTGGTGGCGCTCGCCGACGACGCCGACCTCCTCGCCCGCCTCTTCCAGTTCCGATTCGCCGCGAGCGACGGGCTCGCCGGACACTCCTTCGGCAATCTCTTTCTCGCCGCGCTGACCGAGATCACCGGCGACTTCCCGCGCGCCATCCTGACCGCCGAGCAGATCCTGTCGGTGCGCGGCCGGATCCTCCCGGCCTCGATCGTCGATCTCCACCTGCGCGGCCACGGGGTGTCGGGACGGATCTTCGAAGGGGAGTCCGAGATCGGCGGAGCACGCGAGCGGCTCGGCCGTCTCGAGCTCGTGCCGGCCGAGCCCCCGGCCTTCGCTCCGGCGATCGCGGCGCTGGCGGGCGCCGACCTGGTGCTGCTCGGACCCGGCTCGCTCTACACCTCGGTGCTGCCCAACCTGCTCATCCCCGGCATCCGGCAGGCGATCGCCGCAGCCCGCGGGCCGGTGGTCCTGGTGATGAACCTGATGACCCAGCCGGGCGAAACCGACGGCCTCTCGGCGCTCGATCACCTGAGCGCCCTCGAGCGCGAGGCCGGAGCGGGCCTGATCGACGCCGTCCTGGCCCACCGCGGTGTCCTCGACGCCGCGCGGCTCGCCCCCTATCGCGCCCAAGGAGCTTCGCCGGTCGAGCTCGACCGGGCCGCCTTCGAACGGCGCGGGATCGCCGTGCTCGAGAGCGACCTGATGGCGCCCGAAGGGCTCGTCCGCCACGATCCCGTGAAGCTCGCCGCGGCGGTCCTCGGCGCTGCCCGGCGGCTCGCCGCGCGGCGCGCCCCGGCGTCCGCTTGACCATCAGCTAGACTGTTCCCTCGTCCGGCCGCTCGTGCGGCTCCGGCCCTCTCGCCCATGGCGCAGCCCGACCCTCCCGCACCCCCTCCGATCGCCGTCGTGCTCGCCGCCGGCCAGGGCAAGCGCATGCGCTCCGCCCGGCCCAAGGTGCTGCACGAGGCGGGTGGCCGACCGCTCCTCGCCTGGGTGCTCGCCGCCGCTCGCGCCGCCGGCTGCGAGCGGCTGCTGGTCGTGGTCGGACACGGCGCCGATGCGGTGCGCACCGCCTGTGCGGCGCCCGATCTCGTCTGGGTCGAGCAGGAACGACAGCTCGGCACCGGACATGCCCTGCTCGCCGCACGGCCGCACGTGGAAGGCAAGGCGACCCTGCTGGTGCTCTCCGGCGACGCCCCCTTGGTGCGGCCGGAGACGCTCGCCGCGCTGCTCGCCGCGGCGGCGCGTGGCTGGGGCGCCATGGCCGCGACCGAGCTCGCCGTGCCGGCCTCGCTCGGCCGGGTGGTGACGCGGGCCGACGGCCGCTTGCAGCGCATCGTCGAGGCTTCGGACGCCACGCCCGAGGAGCTCTCGATCCGGCGGGTCAACGCCGGCCTCTATGCGCTGCCCGCCCCCGACATCTTCGAGTTCCTCGCTGCCCTCCGGCCGAACAACCGCCAGGGGGAGCTCTATCTGACCGACGCGCTGGGCGACGCCACGGAGGCCGGGCGGCCGATCGCCGTCCACGCCCTCGCCGATCCGGACGAGGCGCGCGGCGTCAACGACCGGCGCGAGCTCGCCCAGGTCCACCGCCTGCTCGTCGAGCGCCGCATCGACCAGCTCGCCGCCGGAGGAGCCACCTTCCTCGAGCCGGCGACGACCACCGTCGAGGCGGCGGTCGAGGTCGGGCGCGACACCGTGGTGCACGGCGGGACGACCCTCGCCGGCGCGACGGTGATCGGCCCGGAGGTCACGGTGCACGCCGGCGCCTGGATCCGCGACTCGACGATCGCCCAGGGGGCGGTGATCGAGCCCTACTCCGTCCTCGACGGCGCCCGGGTCGGGGCGGGCTGCCGGGTGGGTCCGTTCGCGCGGCTGCGCCCCGGCACGACGCTCGATGCCGGCGCGAGGATCGGCAACTTCGTCGAGGTGAAGAACGCGCGGCTCGGCCGCGGCGCCAAGGCGAACCACCTCGCCTACGTCGGCGACGCCGAGGTCGGCGAGGGCGCGAACCTGGGGGCCGGCGTGGTGACCTGCAATTTCGACGGGAGCGCCAAGCACCGCACGGAGATCGGCGCCGGCGCTTTCGTGGGCAGCGACACGATGCTGGTGGCGCCCGTGAAAGTGGGCGCCCACGCCACGACCGGCGCCGGCTCGGTGATCACCCGCGACGTGCCCGACGGCGCGCTCGCCGTCGAGCGCTCGACGCAGCGCACGCTTCCCGGCTGGGACCGGCGGCGGCGCGCAGCGCGCGGCGCCGGGAAGAAGGAGAGGTAGCGACCATGTGCGGCATCGTCGGGTACGTCGGACCGCGGGAGGTCGTTCCCCTGTTGCTCGCCGGACTGCGCCGCCTGGAGTACCGCGGCTACGACTCGGCGGGCGTGGCGGTGGTCGACGCCGGCGCGCTCGCCCGGCAACGCGCCGAGGGCAAGCTCGACCGGCTGTTCGAACGGCTCGCCGCGCATCCGATCTCCGGCCGCTACGGCGTCGCCCATACGCGCTGGGCGACCCACGGCAAGCCGACCGAGCGCAACGCCCATCCGGTCACCGACGCGCGCCAGCGGATCGCGATCATCCACAACGGCATCATCGAGAACTTCCTGCCGATCAAGCGCCGGCTGCAGGCCGAGGGCTGGACCTTCTCGACCGACACCGACACCGAGGTGATCGCCAACCTGGTCTCCTCCCTGGCCGACGGCGACCTCGCGGCGGCGGTGCGGCGCGCGGTCGGCGAGCTCGAGGGGATGTACGCCTGCGCGCTGGTCTCCTCGGCGAGCGCCGAAGACGAGATCGTCGCCGTCCGCCAGGGGACACCGCTCGTGCTGGGTCTCGGGCAGGGCGAGCAGTTCCTCGCCTCCGACCCGGCCGCGCTGCTCGTTCACACCCGCGACGTGATCTTCCTGGAGAACGGCGACGTGGCGCGCCTGACGCGCGACCGGATCGAGATCTGGGACCGCACCGGGGCCCCGGTCCGGCGCCCGACGACCCACCTCAACTGGGATCCGATCCAGACCGAGAAGGGCGGCTTCAAGCACTTCATGGCCAAGGAGATCCACGAGCAGCCGCAGGCGGTACGCGACACCTTCGCGGGGCGGGTCGACTTCGAGAGCGGCGAGATCGCCTTCGACTCGCTCGAGATCACGCCCGACGACCTGCGCTCCATCGCGCGCGTCCAGCTGCTTGCCTGCGGCACCTCGTGGCACGCCGCGCTGGTCGGCAAGTTCCTGATCGAGGAGATCGCTCGCCTGCCGGTGGAGGTCGACTACGCCTCCGAGTACCGCTACCGCGACCCGCTCGCCGACCCCTCCGTCCTGGTCGCCGGGATCTCGCAGTCGGGCGAGACCATCGACACCGTCTGGGCGATGGAGGCGGCCAAGGAGCGCGGCGCGCGCCTGATCGCCCTGTGCAACGTCCCGGGATCGCAGGCGACGCGCATCAGCTCCGGCGTGCTCTACACCCACGCCGGCCCCGAGATCGGCGTCGCCTCGACCAAGGCCTTCACCACCCAGCTCGCGGCGTTCTACCTGCTGGCGCTCTACCTGCGCCAGCAGCAGGGCCGGGAGATCCCCGCCGAGCTGCTGGCGGCGCTCGCCCACGTGCCGCAGGCGATCTCCGAGGCCCTGGCGATCGAGCCGGAGACCGACGAGCTCGCGCGCCGCTTCCAGAACGCCAGCGACTTCCTCTACCTGGCGCGCGGCATCCACTATCCGATCGCGCTCGAGGGAGCGCTCAAGCTCAAGGAGATCTCCTACATCCACGCCGAGGGCTACCCGGCGGGAGAGATGAAGCACGGACCGATCGCGCTGATCGACGAGCAGCTGCCGGTGGTGGCGATCGCCACCGGCCGGCGGGTCTTCGAGAAGGTCAAGTCGAACCTGCAGGAGGTCAAGGCGCGCGACGGCGTGGTGATCGCGGTGACCGACCGCGACCCCGAGGAGCTCGACGGCGTCGCCGACCACGTGCTGCGCGTCCCCACCATCTCCGAGCACCTGCAGCCGATCGTCAACGTCGTGCCGCTGCAGTTGCTGGCTTATCAGATCGGCGTCCGTCGCGGCGCCGACGTCGACCAGCCGCGCAATCTCGCCAAGAGCGTCACCGTCGAGTGAGCGCGCTCCGCGCCGCTCAGCGCCGCCCGCCGGCGGCTGCGGGCGCGGCGGGCGGCGCGGCCAGGCGGTCGAGCCCCAGGTCGGCTCCGGCCCAGGCGACGTCCCGCCGCTTCTCGACCGCAGCTGCCTCGAGGTCCCTGCCCTGCCGGCGCAGCGCTGCGGCGAGCCCGGTGAGCGCCCAGCCGTTCTCCGGATTGCGGATCAGGTCCTCGCGCAGGACGGCCTCGGCCTTGCCCGCCTCGCCCGCTTCGAGCAGGTAGGGACCCAGCACTTCGCGCACCGGGTAGTACCAGTCGGCGGGCTCGTTGTAGCGCAGACTGTCCTCGAGCGCCGCCGCTTCGGCGAGCGCCCGGGCGCCCTCCTCCCAGGCGCCGCGCGCGCGGGCGATCTCCGCCTGCAGCAGCCGATTGGCGATACCGGCGAGCACGGTGACCGAGTTCCAGCCCTGGTAGGCCTCGGGCGGCAGCAGCGCGAAGAACCGCTCGGCCTCCGCCCGCGCGCGCTCGGCCTCGGCGAGCTCGCCCAGGCGCGCGTAAGCGATGCCGCGCGCCACCTGGGTCACCGCCGAGAGGTACGGGAACTCGGCCGGCGGCAGCGGCTCGGCGAGCACCATCGGATAACGCCCGAAGCGCACCAGCGTCCAGACCGGATAGGCCAGCCAGCCGTCGTAGCCGGGCGCAGCGCGCAGCATGTCGAGCGGCAGCCCACCGGCGGCGTCCCGCGCCGCGGCGAAGGCGACGGCGCTGCGCCCCTGCATCAGCGCGGCGAGCCAGAGGAACTGGTGGTTGTGCGCGGCGTACATCGAATACATCATGAAACCGCCCGCGTTCGGCAGGTAGCCGCCGTCCGCCGCGATGGCGCGCTCGTTGGCGAGCGCCGAATCAGCGTAGCGCCCGACCCGCTGGTAGATGTGCGACGGCATGTGCACCAGGTGCCCGGCGCCCGGCATGGCCGCGCGCAGCCGATCCGCCGACGCCACGGCCCGGTCCGGGCGCGGCGAGGCCTCGACGGCGTGGATGTAGACGTGGTTCAAGCCGGAGTGCGCCGGCGACGCCGCCAGGCCGCGCTCGAGCATCGCCACGATCTCGCCGGTCCAGGGCTTCTCCCTCCCGTCCGCTTCGTAGAGGTCCCAGGGGTGCTGATTCATCAGCGCCTCGGCGGCGAGATAGACGACGTCGGGATCCTCGGGATAGCGCTTGGCGAGCGCCCGCATCGCCTCGGCGTACGCCGCGTCGAGCGCCGCCTGCGCTTCCGGCGTCGCCGGCGGCGGATCGGCGTAGCGGCGCGCGAGCCCGGCCAGCAGCTCGCGTTCGACCGCCGGGGTCGCAGGCGAGATCGCGGCCACGCCTTGCGCGACGGCGCGCGCCGCCGCCACGGTGCGCTCCGGCGTCGCCGGGAAGTTGATGTGCGGCCCCAGCGCCAAGCCGACCCCCCAGTAACAGACCGCGCAGGTCGGGTCGAGGCGAGCGGCCTCGCGGAACGAGCGTTCCGCCTCCTCGAGGTTGAAGGCAAACATCAGCCGCAGGCCCTGGTCGAAGAAGCGCTGCGCCTCGGGAACGACGGTCGAGATCGTGCGATGGTGCTCCCCCAGATCGTCGAACAGCGGCGCCGCGCCGGGGGCCGGCGCCGGAGGGTGCACCTGGGCCAGCAGGGCGGCGGGCGGCGACGCGGCGAGGGCGAAGACGGCCAAGGCGAGCAGGTGTCGGTGGACGCGCATGCCGGACCTCCACGGTGGTTTTCTGGAGCCGCTGATTCTACGCGCTCTTTCCACCGCGCGCGAAAGCCGCCGACGGCGGTGGCGCGCCCTTCGCGGCGGACCGTGCGGCCCGATAGAGTCGCGCGGTGACTCGCAGCTCGCCCGCGGCGCTCGCCCTCGCCCTCAATCCCGAGCAGCTCGCCGCCGTGACCCACGGCGACGGGCCGCAGCTCGTCCTGGCGGGCGCGGGCTCGGGCAAGACCCGGGTCATCACCTATCGGGTGGCCTGGCTGGTGCGCGAGCGCGGCGTCGATCCGGCCTCGATCGTCGCGGTCACCTTCACCAACAAGGCGGCCGGCGAGATGCGCGACCGGGTGGAACGGCTGCTCGAGCTGTTCCCGCTGCCCACGTTCGTCGGCACGTTCCATCGCTACGCGCTCACCCTGCTGCGCCGCCACGGCGAGCGCGTGGGCCTCGCCCGCGACTTCGCGATCCTCGACACCGACGACCAGAAGAAGCTGGTCGCCCAGGCGATGGCCGCCGAAGGCGTTCCCGAGTCGAGCTTCCCGCCGCGCTCCGTGCTCGCCGCGATCTCGGGCGCGAAGAACCAGCTCCTCTCGGTCGAGGACTACGAGCGCAACGCGTCGGGCTTCTTCGAGCAGCGGGTGGGACGCGTCTACCGGCGCTACCAAGCGCTGCTCCGCGAGGCCTCCGGAGTCGACTTCGACGACATGATGACCCTCGCGGTGCGGCTCCTCGCCGAGCACGCCGAGATCGCCGAGCGCCTGCGCCAGCGGGTCCGCTACCTGCTGGTCGACGAGTTCCAGGACACCAACCGCGCTCAGCTCGAGCTGGTCGACCGCATCGCCGGCGCGGCAGGCAATCTGACCGCGGTCGGGGACGAGGATCAGGGAATCTACCGCTGGCGCGGCGCCGATCTCGCCAACATCCTCGAGTTCGAGCGCCACT
>CAYZWR010000073.1:0-17283 GCA_964481735.1 uncultured Thermoanaerobaculia bacterium | reverse complement strand
GCCCGCGCGCCACGGCCCGCGCGGCGATGCGGTCGATCAAGCCCGGCGCCAGCAGGCGCACCCAGCGCCCGAGGCGGCCGCGCGCCGAGAGGAGGACCAGGCGCTGGCGCCGATGGGCGGCGTCGAGGATGCGCGCCGCGCACTCGGCCGCGGTCATGATCTTCGCCTCTTGCATCGGGCTCCTGCCCAGCGGCCGACCGTCGGGACCCAGCGCCCGGCGGTGGATCTCGGAGAGCACGAAGTCGGGGCAGACCAGAGTGACCGTGACGCCGCTCCCGGCGAGCTCGATGCGCAGCGAGTCGAAGAAACCGTGCAGGGCATGCTTGGAGGCCGCATAGCCGGTCCGGGTGGGCACGCCGGTGAGGCCGGCGAGGCTCGAGACGACGACGATGCGCCCGCGGCTGGCCGCGAGGTGAGGGAGCGCGAACCGGGTGGTCCAGGCCGGGCCGAGATAGTTGACCCGCATCACCCGCTCGAGCACCGAGCTGTCGGCGAGCTCGTCCAGGCGGGACCACATGTCCTGGCCGGCATTGAGCAGGAGCAGGTCGAGCCCGCCCAGCCGCTCCACGCTCTGGCGCACCAGCCGCTCGCAGTCGGTTTCGACGCCGGCATCGGCGGGGAGGGGAATCGCCTCGCCTCCGGGCGCCCGGCAGGTGGCGGCGACCTCGCCCAGCCGGGCGGCGTCGCGCGCCGTGAGGACCAGCCGGGCGCCCTCGGCAGCGAGCCCCAGGGCGAGCTCGCGGCCGATCCCCGCGGAGGCTCCGGTGAGCAGGACGCGCTGACCTGCGAAGCGCTGGCGTGAGAGCCGCACGGGCGGCAGTTTAGCGGGGGGCCGGCCCGGCTTGACCCGGATTCTGTTTCATGCTTTTATCTGGATTCTAGGATGAAGCAGCCACCCCCTCCGACCTCGGCGCCGCTGGTCGCCCGCTTCGAATCGCTGGCCGACCCGGCGCGGCTGCGCCTGCTGGCCCTGCTGGAGGAGCACGAGCTCGGGGTTGGCGAGCTCGCCGAGATCCTGCAGATGGCCCAGTCGAGCGTCTCGCGGCACCTCAAGCTCCTGGCCGAGATCGGTTGGGTGGTCTTCCGCAGCGAGGGGACGGCGAACTTCTACACCTTCGCCAACGGCGAGCTGCCGCCGGAGGCGGGCGCGCTCTGGCGGCTGACCCGCGACGCCATGGCCGCCTGGCCGGCGCTCGAGCACGACCGCCTGCGACTGGCGCGCGTGCTCGCCGCCCGCCGCCCCGCCGCCGGGGCCTTCTTCGCCAGCGTCGCCTCGGAGTGGGACGAGCTGCGCACCGAGCTCTACGGCGACCGTTTCACGCTCGAGGCGATCGCCGCCCTGCTGCCGGAGACTGCGGTCGTCGCCGACCTCGCCTGCGGCAGCGGCGCGGTCACCGCGCTGCTCGCGCCGGCGGTCGGCCGCGTCGTCGCGGTCGACGCCTCTCCCGAGATGCTGCGCGCCGCGCGCGTCCGGACGCAGGGGCTGGGCAACGTCGACCTGCGGCGCGGCGACCTCGCCGCGCTGCCGGTGGCGAGCGCGAGCTGCGACGCCGCGCTCCTGCTGCTCGCCCTCACCCACGTGACCGATCCGGCCGCCGCGCTCGCCGAGATGACGCGGATCCTCGTTCCGGGAGGGCGGGCGGTGGTGGTCGACCTGCTGCGGCACGACCGCGACGCCTTCCGCCGGCGACTCGGCCAGCTCAGCAACGGCTTCGAGCCGGCCGAGCTCGCCGGGCTGCTCGCGGCGGCCGGGATCGGCGCCGTCCGCTGCCGGCCTCTCGCCCCCGAACCGCAAGCCAAAGGCCCGGCGCTGCTGCTCGCGACCGGCACCCGGATCCACCCGAAACCAAGCGCTCCCGGCTCTCGCCGGAGCCGAGAAAGGAAGCCACGATGACCACCGCCGTCGCCGCCGCCAAGCAGCTCGAGTTTCACGTCAAGGACCTCTCGCTCGCCGAGTGGGGCCGCAACGAGATCCGTCTCGCCGAACAGGAGATGCCGGGTCTCATGGCGGTGCGCGAGGAGTACGCCGCCACGCAGCCGCTCAAGGGGCAGCGCATCATGGGCTCCTTGCACATGACCATCCAGACCGCGGTGCTCATCGAGACGCTCGACGCGCTCGGCGCCGACGTGCGCTGGGTCTCCTGCAACATCTTCTCGACCCAGGATCACGCCGCCGCGGCGGTGGTGGTCGGCCCGCACGGCACCCCGGAGAAGCCGCAGGGGATCCCGGTCTTCGCCTACAAGGGCGAATCGCTCGAGGAGTACTGGGACTTCACCGCCCGCGCCCTCGACTTCGGTTCGGGCCTGGGTCCGACCCAGATCGTCGACGACGGCGGAGACGCCACGCTCCTGGTGCACAAGGGCTTCGAGTTCGAGCTCGCCGGCAAGGTGCCGGCGCCCGAGAGCGCCGAGAGCGAGGAGTACGCCTTCGTCCTCGCGCTGCTCGCCCGCCTGCAGCGCGAGGATCCCGAGCGCTGGCGTCGGACGGCGCCGGCGATCCACGGCGTCTCGGAGGAGACCACCACCGGCGTCCACCGCCTCTACGAGATGGAGAACGCGGGCACCCTGCTCTTCCCGGCGATCAACGTCAACGACTCGGTGACCAAGTCGAAGTTCGACAACCTCTACGGCTGCCGCCACTCGCTGACCGACGGCATCCTGCGGGCCTCCGACGTGATGCTCGCCGGCAAGGTGGCCGTGGTCTGCGGCTACGGCGAGGTCGGCAAGGGGTGCGCGCAGGCGCTGCGCGGCCAGGGGGCGCGGGTCATCGTCACCGAGATCGATCCGATCTGCGCGCTGCAGGCGGCGATGGAGGGCTACGAGGTGAAGACCCTCGAGGACGTCGTCGCCACGGCCGACATCTTCGTCACCGCCACCGGCAACTTCGACATCATCACCGGCGAGCACATGGCGCGCATGAAGGACAAGGCGATCGTGGGCAACATCGGGCACTTCGACAACGAGATCGACATGGCGGGCCTGAAGAAGATCCCCGGCATCGAGCGGATCAACATCAAGCCGCAGTACGACGAGTGGCGCTTTCCCGACGGCCACTCGGTGATGATCCTGGCCGAGGGTCGCCTGCTGAACCTGGGTTGCGCCACCGGCCACCCCTCGTTCGTGATGTCCTGCTCGTTCACCAACCAGGTGATGGCGCAGGTCGACCTGGCGGCGAACGGCGCGAGCTACGAGCGCAAGGTCTTCCTGCTGCCCAAGAAGCTCGACGAGAAGGTGGCGCGGCTGCATCTCGAGAAGCTGGGCGTCAAGCTCACCCGGCTCTCCGAGAAACAGGCTTCCTACATCGGTGTCGACGTCGACGGGCCCTACAAGCCCGAGCGTTACCGCTACTGATGCGCCGCGACGCCGCGCGCTCCTCCGCCTCGCTCGCGGGGCGGAGCGCGCCCGGACGTCCGCTCCTGTTGTTCGACGGCCCCTGCCTGCTCTGTGAGCGCTCCGTCCGCTGGTTGCTGGCGCACGACCGGCGCGGGCGCCTGCTCTTCGCGCCCCTCCAGGGGAGCCTCGCGGCGAGCCTGCGCGCCCGCCACGCCTTGCCGGACGAGCTCGACTCGGTCGTGCTGGTGCTCGAGCTCGGCGGCGCGAACGAGTCGATCCGCCTGAATTCGGACGCGGTGCTCGGCGCGCTCGCCGAGCTGGGCGGCTGGCGGAGCTGGCTGCGCTGGTTGCGGCTGGTGCCCCGTCCGCTGCGCGACGCGGCGTATCGGTTCGTCGCGCGGCGGCGCACGCGCTGGTTCGGCCGGCGGGAGGGCTGTCGGCTGCCCGGTCCGGACGAACGGCAACGCTTCCTGGAGTGAGCCGAGCCCGCCCGGCTCGGGAGGCGCGTCAGGGCCGCTTCGGCGGTGTCTCGCCGGCGGAGAAGAGCTTCGCGGCGTCGGTGACCTTGAGCAGCTCGATCTGGAAGACCAGCGCGCCGCGCGTCGCTCCGGGGAAGCCTTCGTTGCGTTCGGCGGGAATCCAGCAGAGCCGGACCTCGCCCTGGGTCGCGCCCTCGAGGCAATCGGCGAACGAGGACATCACGCGGCTGAGCGGGAAGAGCGTCGGACGGGTGTCGGAGACCGACGACAGGAGGGGCTGACCGAGCTCGTTCCAGAGCGTGAAATCGACCAGCGCGGCGTCGGTCCGCTTGGCTCTCAGCTTGGGGTCGCCCGGTTTCACGGTGAGGATCGAGGTGCCTCCCGGCGTACGCCGGGCCTTGGGATCCGGAGTGCGGACGAACTGCGGCGGATCGGGCATCCGGCCGATGCCGACCAGCTCGACGTCGAAGACGATCGGCTCCTGCGCGCCCGATTCCGGGTTCTTCGGTGCGAGCGCGGCTGGGAACCAGAAGCGGCGCTGCTCGCCCGGCACCATGGCGAGGATCGCTTCGCGCCAAGCCGGAATGAGCCGGGTCACCAGGAGCTTCTGCGGGCTCGGCGAGGCGAAGGTGTTCTGCACGACGGTGCCGTCCGGCCGCCGCCCGATGGACCGGAAATGGACGACATCCTGTGGGCGGGGGGTCTCCTTGCCCGAGCCCGGGCGCAGCTGCAGGGTGGAGACGCCGGACGGGAGCTTCGCGGCGGCGGCCGGGGGCGCGGCGAGCTCCGTGGGCGAGGGTGCGGGGGGCAGCTCGATCGCCGGTCGCGGCGGCGCAGCGGTGCGTTCGAGGGGTTGCTGGGCGGCGAGCGGCAGCGCACTGGCGAGGAGCGCCGAGGAGACCAGGGGGACGAGTCGCGCGAAGGAGTTGGAACGCCGGATCATGGCCGCCGGACCTTACCATCGCGGCCTGCGATCCCGAAGCCGCGACGATCGGCTTTTGCTAGCATCCGCGTCGCGATGAGCGCGCGCCGGCGGATCTTCAAGGTGGTCTTCCTCAACCAGGGCCAGGTGGTCGAGCTCTATGCCCGGCAGGTCGGCCAGGGGGGGCTCTTCGGCTTCGTCGAGGTCGAGGACCTGGTCTTCAACGCCAAGTCCGAGCTGGTGGTGGACCCGTCGGAGGAGAGCCTGCGGCGCGAGTTCGGCGGCGCCAAGCGGCTCTATCTCCCGCTCCACTCCGTGGTGCGCATCGAAGAGGTCGAGCGCGAGGGTCAGGCCCGGGTCCGCAGCCAGGGCGGGAGCGGGGCGCTGGTAACGCCTTTCCCCGTGCCGGTGCTCGCGCCCGACAAGGGCCCGCGGTCGCGCTGAGCCTCAACCTTTTGTCTCTCGAGCCGTAGTAACCGAGGGGACCTCCGGGAGCCTTCATGATCCGTCTGCGCAATCTGCACAAGAGCTACGTCGTGGGCCACAACCGGCTGCACGTCCTCAAGGGGATCGACCTCGACGTCGCCCGCGGGGAGCTGGTGTCGGTCATGGGGGCGTCGGGCTCGGGCAAGTCGACGCTGATGAACCTGATCGGGCTCCTGGATCGGTTCGACGAAGGGGAATACACCCTGGACGGCGTGGACATGGGAGGACTCTCCGAGACCAGGGCGGCGCAGTACCGCAGCCGGTTCGTCGGGTTCGTCTTTCAATCGTTCCACCTCATCCAGTTCAAGAACGCGGCGGAGAACGTGGCGCTGCCGCTCTACTACCAGGGAGTGCCGCGCAAGGAGCGCAATCAACTGGCGCTCGAATACCTGGAGAAGGTCGGACTCGCCGACCGCGCCGAGCATCTCCCTTCCGAGCTCTCCGGCGGCCAGCAGCAGCGCGTGGCGATCGCCCGATCGTTGATCGCCCGCCCCAAGGTGCTGCTCGCCGACGAGCCGACGGGCGCGCTCGATTCGGCGACCTCGCGCGACGTCATGCGCGTGCTGCAGCGGGTGCAGGAGGAGGGCGTGACGGTGGTGATCATCACCCACGAGCGCGACATCGCGCACATGACGGACCGCATCGTCCACCTGGTCGACGGGCGCATCGACTGGGATGCGCCGCAACGGCGCCTCGACCCGGACGACGTGGTGGTCGACGTCCAGCCGGAGCCGCTGGTACCGCGGCCGGCGGCTGGCGACGCGGTGGCGGGGGAGGCGGCGGCCGGATGATCCGATTCGACGTCTGGCAGGAGATCTTCGATACCGTGCGCCGCAACAAGCTGCGCACGGTGCTGACCGGTTTCGCGGTCGCTTGGGGGATCTTCATGCTGGTGGTGCTGCTCGGCTCCGGCAAGGGCCTCGAGCACGGCGTCGAGTACCAGTTCCGCGACGACGCGATCAACAGCATCTGGGTCTCCGGGGGCCAGACGAGCAAGCCGTACAAGGGCCTGCAGCCGGGGCGCGAGATCCAGTTCACCAACCAGGACTACGATCAGGTCACCTCGCGGGTGGAGGGGGTGGAGTACTCCTCGGCGCGCTTCTGGATCTGGAGCAGCCTGCAGGTCAACTACAAGAACGAGTACGGCAGCTACACCATCCGGTCGGTGCATCCGGGGCACCGCATCCTGGAGCGCACCAAGATCCTCCAGGGGCGGTTCATCAACGAGCTCGACATCCGCGACCACCGCAAGAGCGCCGTCCTCGGCACCCTGGTGAAGGAGGCGCTGTTTCACGACGAGCCGGCGGTCGGCAAGGAGATCAAGATCGGCGGCCTGTCCTTCACGGTGGTGGGGGTCTTCGACGACGAGGGCAGCGAGCGCGAGCGCGAGTTCATCTACCTGCCGATCTCCACCGCACAGCGCACCTTCGGCGGCAGCAACCGGGTGAACCAGATTCTCTACACCACCGGCGACGCGACGCTCGCCGAGAGCGAGGAGATGGCCGGGGCGACCCGCCGCCTGCTGTCGGTCAATCACACCTTCGACCCGGAAGACCAGCGGGCGATCTTCGTCAACAACAACGTGGAGAACTTCCAGCGCATCATGGCGCTGATGACGGGTATCCGGCTCTTCGTCTGGGTGGTCGGCATCGGGACCCTCCTGGCCGGCGTGGTCGGCGTCTCGAACATCATGCTGGTCGCGGTCCGCGAGCGCACCAAGGAGATCGGCATCCGCAAGGCGCTCGGCGCGACCCCGGCCTCGATCATCGGGCTGATCCTGCAGGAATCGGTGATGATCACCGCGCTCGCCGGCTACCTCGGCCTGGTGCTCGGTGTCCTGGTGCTCGAGGGTCTGGGAGCCGCGCTCAGCAAGGCCGAGTTCTTCCGCAATCCGCAGGTCGACCTCGGGCTGGCGCTCTGGGCGACCGCCCTGCTGATCGTGGCGGGCAGCATCGCCGGCTTCTTCCCGGCGCGCCGCGCGGCGGCCATCCGCCCGATCGAAGCGCTCCGGGACGAGTGACCATGTTCGATCTCGACCACTGGCAGGAGATCTGGACCGCGCTGTCGCACAACCGCCTGCGCACCTTCCTCACCGCGTTCGGCGTCTTCTGGGGGATCTTCCTGCTGGTCCTGCTGCTCGGCGCGGGCAACGGGCTGCGCAACGGCATCAACTCCGGGTTCGCCGGCACGGCGACCAACAGTTTCTTCTGCTGGGGAATGCGCACCAGCAAGCCGTTCGCCGGCCTGCCGGCCGGGCGGGCGATCGAGTTCACCGACGAGGACACCGCGGCGATCCGTCAGCAGGTGACCGAGGCCAAGGTGGTCGCCCCCCGCCTGCAGCTCGGTGGCTGGCGCGGCGGGGCGACCGCGGTGCGAGGCGTCAACACCGGCGCCTACACGGTGATGGGCGACATGCCGGAGATCCTGACCATCCAGTCGCTCGCGGTGAGCCGCGGGCGGTTCATCAACGCGATCGACATCGCGGAGAAGCGGAAGGTGGCGGTGCTGGGAGTCCGGCCGCTGGAGGTGCTGTTCGAGCCGGGCGAGGATCCGGTCGGCCAGGCGATCAAGGTCAACGGCATCCAGTTCGAGGTGATCGGCACCTTCCGGTCGCGCCAGAGCGGCGGCAACCAGGAGCGCGACGCCGAGACGATCTTCATTCCCTTCACCACCTTCCAGCAGGCGTTCAACGCGATCCACGAGGTGCACTGGTACGCGGTGACCTCGGTGGACGGCGTGCCGGCCTCCGCGGTCCAGAAGAAGGTGCTCGATCTCCTGCGCGCGCGGCACAAGGTGGCGCCGGACGACCGGCGGGGCATCGGGAGCTTCAATCTCGAGGAGGAGTTCCGCAAGATCCAGGGGCTGTTCACCGGGATCTCGCTGCTGATGTGGATCGTCGGGATCGGCACGCTCGCCGCGGGCGCGATCGGCGTCTCGAACATCATGCTGATCATCGTGCGCGAACGCACCAAGGAGCTGGGGATCCGGCGCGCGATCGGCGCGACGCCATGGAAAGTGCAGGGGCAGATCATCCTCGAGGCGGTGATCCTGACGCTGGCCGCCGGCCTGCTCGGCCTCTCGGCGGCCGTCGGCCTGATCGAGCTGGTGAGCCGCTTCCTGCCGGCGGCGAGCCCCGGCGGGCCGCCCCAGATGTTCCAGAACCCCGGTGTCGACCTCGCCACCGGAGTCCAGGCGGTTCTCGTGCTGGTGGTCTCCGGCGCGCTCGCGGGGTTCGCGCCGGCGCGGCGCGCCGTGGCGGTCAATCCGGTGGTGGCGCTGCGCAGCGAGTGAATCGGGCGGTCCGCAACAACGACGAGAACGGAGTCGGGAGATGAAGAAGGCGTTGGGCATCATCGTGGGTCTGCTCTTCGTGGCCGCCGTCGTGGCGACCGGCGTGTTCCTGTATCGCAAGTCGCAGGTCAAGCCGGTGATCTACGCCACCGCGTCGCCCGTGCGGACCGATCTCGTCAAGAAGACGGTCGCCACCGGAGCGGTCGTGCCGCGCAAGGAAGTGCTGATCAAGCCGCTCATCTCCGGGATCATCGAGGAGCTCTACGTCGAGCCGGGACAGGCGATCCGGCAGGGCGACCTGATCGCCAAGGTCCGGGTGATCCCGAACATGGTCTCGGTCTCGAGCGCCGAGTCGCGCGTCAACAAGGCGCGCATCGCGCTCGCCGACGCCGAACGCGAGTACCAGCGCAACCAAACCTTGGTCGCCGACGGCACGATCGCCCAGGCCGAATTCCAGAAGGCCGAGATCGCCCTCGCGCAGGCCCAGGAAGAGGTCAAGGCGGCGGAGGACAACCTGGAGATCGTGCGCAAGGGAACCAGCCAGCGGGCCGGCTCCGCCTCGACCACGATCGTCAAGTCGACCCTCACCGGCACGGTGCTCGAAGTGCCGCTCGAGGTCGGCAACTCGGTGATCGAGGCCAACAACTTCAACGACGGCACGACGATCGCCGCCGTGGCCGACATGGACGACATGATCTTCGAAGGCAAAGTCGACGAATCGGAAGTCGGCAAGATCCGCCCCGGCATGGAGCTGCAGCTCACCATCGGAGCGATTCCGGAGGCCAAGGTGCTGGCGAGGCTCGAGCTCATCGCCCCCAAGGGCAAGGAGGAGAACGGCGCGATCCAGTTCGAGATCCGCGCCGCGCTCGAGCCGCAGAAGGATCTGCTGATCCGCGCGAACTACAGCGCCAGCGCCGACATCGTGCTCGAGAAGCGTGAAGGGGTGTTGGCGATCGACGAGGGCCTGCTGCAGTTCGAGGGCGAGAAGCCCTTCGTCGAAGTGGAAGTCGAGCCGCAGAAATTCGAACGGCGCGACGTCACCACCGGCCTCTCGGACGGCCTGCAGATCGAGATCGTCAGCGGCCTCTCCGAGAGCGACAAGGTGAAGAACCCCAACCCCGACGCCGCGGCCGCGAAGCCGCCGGGTGCGGGGGGGCGGAGCTAGCTCTCGGGCTCGGACGTTTCGGCAGCGAGCTCGCGCGCCGCGAGGTCGACCGGCACGGGTTCGGGCAGGCCCTTCTCACCCGAGGCGCCGAGCCGCTCGATTCGACGCCCCTGGGGAAGGACGTTGCGCTCGTAGGAGCCCACCGCGCTGTTGTAGGCCTTGAGCGCATCCTCGAGGCCCTTACCGACCCGCGAGAAGTGCTCGGCGAAGACGCGGACGCGATCGTAGAGGATCCGTGCCGCTTCGGAGATCTCGCGGGCGTTCGCGGCCAGCGTTTCCTGGCGCCAGCCGTAGTGGACGGTCTTGAGGAGCGCGACCAGGGTCGCCGGCGTGACGATCAGCACCGAGTGCTGGAACGCCTCCTCGATCAACTGGGGATCCACCTCGAGAGCGGCGCTGAAGATCGCCTCTCCGGGCAGGAAGAGGACGACGAACTCCGGGGAGTCGTCGAACTGGTCCCAGTACGCCTTGCTCGACAGCTTGCGCACGTGGTCGCGCACCTGGCGCGCGTGTCGCGAGAGCGCGCTCTTCCTCGCTTCTTCGTTCGGCGCCTCGATCGCCGCGAGGTAGGCGTCGAGCGGCGTCTTGGAATCGACCACCACGTTCTTGCCGCCCGGGAGCTTCACGACCAGGTCCGGGCGCAGGCGCCCCTCGTCGCCGTCGACCGTCTCCTGGGTGCGGAAGTCGACGAAGTCGACCATGCCGGCGAACTCGACGGCGCGCTTGAGCTGCACTTCGCCCCAATTGCCGCGCACCTCGGGCCGGCGGAGGGCCGTGACCAGTCGTCCGGTTTCGGCCTGCAACCGCTCCTGCGACGTCACCATCGAGCGCACCTGCTCGGTGAGGGTGCCATAGGCCTGTTCGCGCACGGCCTCGATGCGACGAACCTCCGCGTCCACCTTGCCGAGCGCGGCGTGGAGCGGCTCGATCAACGCGGCGATCGCCTGCTGCCGCTGGTCGAGATCGCCCCGCGCCTCGCCCTGGAGCTTCTCGAGGTTCTCCTTGGCGAGGGCGAGGAACTGCTGGTTGTTGCGCGACAGCGCCTGGGAGGCGAGATTCTGGAAGGCGTCGCCGAGCTGCTTTTCCGCCTCGCTGAAGGCGCGCAGTCGCTCCTCGTTGCCGGCGACGGTGGCGCGCAGGGAGCCGACGCGCTCTTCGAGCTCGCTTTCCTTGGCGGCGGCGCGCTCCAGGGCCATCCGGGCCTCCGCCAGCGCCTCCTCGCGGCCGCGCAGCCGCTCCTCGATCGCGGCGCGGAGGGAGGCCTCTTCGGCGTGGGCGACCGCGACCGCTCCGGCGATCCGGCGCTGGACGACGGCGCGGACGAGGAAGAACAGGGCGATCGCCGGCGCGAGCGCCAGCAGGACCTTGAGGGCGTCGCTCACGGTGGAGTCATCTTCGCCGATCGCGAGCGGGGACTCAACCGCGAGCGCGACCGGGCCGGAGTCAGGCGATCGCGAGCAGCAGCTTGCCGGCGGTGGCGCGCGAGGCGAGCAGGCGATGGGCCTCGGCGGCCTGGGCGAGTGGCAGGACGCGATCGATCACGACCTCCAACCGGCCGGCGGCGTGCTCGGCGCAGATCCGGCGCCAGCGCTCGACGAGCTCGGCGCGGTCGCGCACGTAATCGAACAGGGTGGCCGAGACCAGCGTCCGGCTGCCCAGCACGGGACGCGGCGAGAAGGGCTCGATCATGCCGCTCGACTGGCCGTAGACCACCAGGATGCCGCGCAGCCGCGTCGCCCGAACGGAGCCCGGGAAGGTCGCCTGGCCGACCGAGTCGAGCACCAGGTCGCAGCCCCGCCCGCCGGTGAGGCGGAGGACCTCGGCGGCGAAGTCGACCGCGCCGTAGAGGATCGTGTGGTCGCACCCGGCGGCGGCCGCCGCGAGGGCCTTTTCGGGCGTCGAGCAGGTGCCGATCACGGTCGCTCCGGCGTGCTTGGCGAGCTGCACGGCGAGCCGGCCGACCCCGCCCGCGGCGGCGTGCACCAGCACGCGGTCGCCCGGCGCGACGCGGCCGATCGTGCGCACGAGATAGTCGGCGGTCATCCCCTGCAGGGGGAGGGCCGCCGCGAGCTCGTCGCTCATCCCCGCCGGCACGGGCAGGAGGCGATCGGCCGCCAGGACGACCGCGTCGGCGTAGCTGCCCGTCGCCTCGGCGAACGCGACCCGCTCGCCGGGCGCCACCCGGTCGACCCCGGGGCCGACCGCGACGACCTGGCCGGCGCCCTCCCTGCCGAGCCGCGCGGGGAGCGGGCCGGCGGCGTAGAGGCCGCTGCGCTGATAGATGTCGACGAAGTTGACCCCGGCGAGCGCGAGGCGCACGAGCACCTCGCCCGGTCCCGGCCGGGGGGCGGGGATCTCGTCGAGCGTGAGGACCTCGGGGCCGCCCGGACGGTGGAAGCGGATGGCGCGCACGGCCTCGATTGTAGCCCTGGCGACAGGGCGGGCTAGACTCCCCAGCGGAGGCGCGCATGGAGCTTGCCGAGAGGATCCGCTACGCCGCCGGCGACGAGCCCGCCGAGCTGCTGCTCACCAATCTCCAGCTGGTCGACGTGCTGGCGGGGGAGATCTATCCGGCGAGCGTCGCGATCGCCGGCGGGATCGTGGTCGGCATCGGCGACGCTCCGGCGAAGCAGGTGGTCGATCTCGGCGGAGCGTACCTCGCCCCGGGCTTCCTCGACGCCCACGTGCACATCGAGAGCTCGCTGGTCACGCCCGCCCAGTTCGCGCGCGCGGTGGTGCCGCGCGGCACCACCACCGTGGTGACCGACCCGCACGAGATCGCCAACGTGCTCGGCTTCGAAGGCATGCGCTTCATGCTCGAGTGCGCCAAGGGGTCGCCGCTCTCGATGTTCGTCATGGCCTCTTCCTGCGTGCCGGCGACGGCGATGGAGACCTCCGGCGCGACGCTCGACGCGGTCGATCTCGCTTCGTTCCGCTCCAGCCCCTGGGTGCTGGGGCTCGCCGAGGTGATGAATTTCCCGGGCGTCATCGCGCGCGACCCGGAGGTGCTGAAGAAGCTCGTCGCCTTCGCCGACCGGCCGATCGACGGTCATGCCCCCGGGCTCAGCGGACGGGCGCTCCACGCCTACGTCGCCGCCGGGATCGGCTCGGACCACGAGTGCACCACGGTCGCCGAGGCGCGGGAAAAGCTGCGCCTGGGCATGACCATCTTCCTGCGCGAGGCGACCAACGCACGAAACCTCCGCGCGCTCCTGCCCCTGGTCGACACCCTGAACCACCACCGCTTCTGCCTGTGCACCGACGATCGCACGCCGGCCGACCTGCTGGACGACGGCCACATCGACCATCTGATCCGCCTGGCGATCGCCGACGGGCTGGACCCCATCGTCGCCCTGCGGCTCGCCACCTGGAACCCGGCGCAGCACTTCGGGTTGCGCGATCGCGGGGCGATCACCCCGGGGCGGCGCGCCGATCTGGTGGCCTTCCGCGATCTCGCGGCGCCACGGCCCCACCTGGTGATCCGGCGCGGCGCGATCGTCGCCGAGCACGGCGCCCTGGTGACCCACGGCGCGGCGGCGCCGGCGCCCCGCCTGCGCGGCACGATCAACATCGACTGGGAGGCCTTCGACCTGCGCATTCCGGCCGAGGGACGGCGGGTGCGGGTGATCGGAGCGATACCCGATCAACTGGTCACCCGCCACCTGGTCGAGGAGGCGAGGATCGTCGACGGCTGCGCGGTCGCCGACCCCACCTCCGATCGGCTGAAGATGGCGGTGATCGAGCGCCACCGCGCTTCGGGGGCGATCGGCCGGGGATTCGTCCGGGGCGTCGGACTGACCCGCGGCGCCCTGGCCTCGACGGTGGCGCACGATCACCACAACCTGGTGGTGGTCGGCGCCGACGATCGTTCGATGGCGACCGCCGCCCACCGCGCCGCCGCGCTCGGCGGCGGCCTGGTAGTCGCCGAGGGGGAGCGGGTCCTGGCCGAGGTGGCGCTGCCCCTCGCCGGCCTGATGAGCGATCACCCGATCGAGGAGGTGCGGCGGGGGCTCGACGTCGCCCGGACGGCGGCGCGCGAGCTCGGTTGCCCCCTGCACGACCCCTTCATGGCCCTGAGCTTCCTGGCGCTCGAGGTCATCCCGAGTCTCAAGCTCACCGACCAGGGTCTGGTCGATGTCGAGCGCTTCGCGATCGTGCCGCTCTGGGCGGCCTGAAAGGAGATCCCCCATGCATCCGCTCCGCCAAGCTCCGCGCCTCGCCGTCCTGCTGTTCGCCCTCCTGCCGCTCGTCGCTTCCGCAGCCCGGGCCGCGGAGCGCGGTGACGACAGCCAACGCAAGAGCAAGAACGGCCGGACCGAAGGGACCGTCGCCGGTGTGAAGGTGCGGATCGACTACGGCCGCCCCGCCGTCCAGGGCCGGGCGATCTTCGGCGCGCTGGTGCCCTACGGCGAGGTCTGGCGCACCGGCGCCGACGAAGCGACCACGATCAGTTTCGAGCGGGCCGTCACCATCGAGGGCCGGCCGCTCGCGGCCGGCACCTACGCCCTGTTCACCATCCCGGGCGCCGACGCATGGACGGTGATCTTCAACCGGACCGCCGAGCAGTGGGGCGCCTTCAAGTACCAGGAGTCCGAGGACGCGCTGCGCGTCCAGGTCCAACCGGGGACGACCGACCCGGTCGAGCGGCTGGAGTTCGCGCTCGATGGGGATCGGGTCGTGCTGCGCTGGGAGAAGGTCGCGGTCGGCTTTCGCGTCGCGCCGGCGAGCTAGAGGAGCTCCTCAGACCATCGCCTCGGAGGCGATCTCCGGGTGGGCCTTCATGAAGCTCACCAGCTTCGGCAGGTAGTCGGCGAAGCGCGGGCAGGCGAGCTTCGCCGGCGCCAGATCGCGCGTCGCGTTGGCGGTGTCGTAGAACGTCGGGTGGATGAAGTAGTCGACCGCGGACGACGGGATCTCGAGCAGCCGGTAGACCCCGGGGACCTTGTCGATCGCCGCCTTGGCCACGGCGAGCGGCATCGGGACGCGGAGCACGATCCGGCCGGTCGCCTTGCCGAGCAGCTGCACCGCCTCGTCGATCGTCGGCGGGTCCGGATCGGCCAACTGGTAGGCCTGACCGGACGACTTCTTCTGCGCCGCCAGGTAGTCGATCGCCGCCACCACGAAGTCGCGTGGCACCAGGTTGATGCGCGCCCGGTGCGGGTCGCCCGGCAGCGGCAGGACCGCCACCGCCGGCTGCTTGAGCAGCCAGCGGATCACGTAGTAGGGACCGTCGTACTTCTGCGTCTCGCCAGTCTGGGAATCGCCCACCACGATCGCCGGCCGGTAGATGGTCGCCGGCAGGCCGGCGGCCATGCGCTGGCGCACGTCCATCTCGGCCAGGTACTTCGTCTCCTCGTAGAAGTTGTTGAACACCTGCCCCTTCTCGAGGTCCGCCTCGCGGAAGATTCCCGCGTACCGTCCGGAGACGTAACAGGTCGAGACGTACTGCAGGCGATCGAGGCCCGAGCAGCGTTCGGCGAAGTCGAGGACGTGACGCGTCCCCTCGACGTTGACCTTCATTCCGACTTCGCGACGCACCGAGAGGTCGTAGACCGCCGCGAGGTGGAAGATCTCGCTGATGTCGGAGCGGCGCCGGGCGAGTCCCTCGGCGCCCAACCCGGGTTGCGTGATGTCCCCCTCGACGAGCTCGATGCGCCCGGCGAACGAGGGCTGCTCCGACGCGATCTCCTGGGCGCGGCGCGCCGCGAGGTCGGCGAACTTCGACTGCACGAGACACACGATCCGGGACTGTGGCGCCCGCCGGAGAATGCGCGGCACCAGCTCGCTGCCGAGAAAACCGGGGAACCCGGTGACCAGAATGGTGGGCATGAGAGACCTCAGCGCAGCCCCGGCATGCGGCGGAGGAGCTTGAGCGCGCTGGAGAGCCAGCGGCTGAAGACCTCGTCCGGCACGCCCGCCGGAGCGGCGATCGGCAGGCCGCGCTGCACGGCGACGGTCTGCGCTTCGGTGTACTTGAGGATCCCCTCGGCGCCGTGCCGGCGGCCGAGGCCGGAGTCCTTGAAGCCGCCCATCGGACCTTCGACCGATCCCCAGGCGGCGGCGTAGACCTCGTTGATGTTGACCGTGCCGAACTCGAGCCGCGCCGCCATCCGGCGGGCGAGCTCGATGTCGCGCGACCAGATGCTGGCGTTCAGGCCGTAGCGCGAATCGTTGGCGCGCTCGATCGCCTCCTGGTTCGTGGCGAACTTGTAGATCGACACCACCGGCCCGAAGGTCTCCTCGGCGTAGCAACGCATCGCCGGAGTGACGCCGGTGAGGATGGTGGGCTCGTAGAAGGCGGGTCCGAGGTCGGGCCGGGCCTTGCCGCCGGCCTGGAGCTTCGCGCCGTGGCGCACCGCGTCGCGCACGTGCTCGTCGACCGTCTGCAGCTGGCGTTCCGAGATGAGCGAGCCGATGTCGCAACTGAAGTCGAGCGCCGCGCCGAGCTTGAGGCGAGACGTCGCCTTGACGAACGCCGCGAGGAAGCGGTCGTGGAGGCTCTCGTGGAGGTAGAGCCGCTCGATCGAGATGCAGAGCTGGCCGGTGGAGTTGAAGCAGCCGCGCACCGCGCCGTCGACCGCGGCATCGAGGTCGGCATCGGCGAGCACCAGCATCGGGTTCTTGCCGCCCAGCTCGAGCGAGCAGCCGATCAGCCGTTCGCCGGCCTCGCGCGCGATGTAGCGGCCGGTCGCCGTCGACCCGGTGAACTGCAGGAAATCGGCGGCATCGAAGATCGACGGTCCGAGGACCCGCCCCTCGCCGGCGACCACCAGCATCAGGTCCTCGGGCAGGCCGCACTCGACCAGCAGGTCGAGCGCCCAGAGCTGGGTGAAGGGGGTCTGGGAATCGGGCTTGGCGAGCACCGCGTTGCCGGCGAGGAGCGCCGGGATGGCGTCGGTGATGCCCATCGAGAGCGGGTAGTTCCACGGGGAGATGATCCCGACCACGCCCTTCGGATGCTGGTTCTGCCACGCCTGGGTGAGGCCCGGGAGTGCTCCCTTGCGGCTCCTGGTGCCGAGGTACTCCTCGACCCGGAGGGCGTAGAAGCGCGACACGATGGCGACGTCGGCGACCTCCTCGAAGGCGTGCTTGCGCGCCTTGCCCGACTCGAGCTGAACGAGGTCGAGGATCTCGTCCTGGCGGTCGAGGACGAGGTCGTGGAAACGCAGGAAGGGGCGGGCCCGCTCGGCGAAGCTCTGCATCGCCCAGGCCTCCTGCGCGACCCGCAGGCGGGCGACGGCGCTCTCGACGTCCCGCGGCGTCGAACGCGGGACGCGGCCGAGCAGGGCACGATCGAGCGGCGAGCGGATCGCGAAGCTCTCGCCGCTCGAGGCGACGACATGGCGGGTGAGGTTTTCGAGGCGCCCCAGGACGGCCGGGCGGGCGCCCTTTTCCGGGTTCCGGGCCGGACGGTTGGCGACGGTGGCCATGGCCCCTTCAGGCTGACACCGGGCGGCGCCATCGTCAAGGTGCGGCATCGCATGACGCGGTGCGGCGAAAAGGGCGGCTCGGGTCGTGGCGACTCGGTAGCCTTCGCCCCTTGGCTTCATCGTTGGGGGAGAGGCCGTCGGGGGAAGGCGGAGGAGACGCGAGGCGCCTCGCAAAGC
>CAYZWR010000072.1:0-17668 GCA_964481735.1 uncultured Thermoanaerobaculia bacterium | reverse complement strand
TGGTCCACGACATCTCGCTGACGTGGATCAGGCCCTCGACGCCCTCCTCGAGCTCCACGAAGGCCCCGTAGTCGACCAGGCTCACGACCTTGCCGTGCACGCGTGCGCCGACCGGGTACTTCTTGTCGACCAGGACCCACGGGTCCTCGCTCTTCTGCTTGTAGCCGAGCGAGACGCGCTCCGATTCGCGGTCGAACTTCAACACGACGACCTCGATCTCGTCGCCCACGTTGAAGTGCTCCGAGGGATGGTTGACGCGGCCCCACGAGATGTCCGTGATGTGCAGCAGCCCGTCGATTCCCCCGAGGTCCACGAACACGCCGTAGTCGGTGATGTTCTTGACCACGCCCTTCATGCGCTCGCCCTCGCGCAGACGCTCGAGCGTCTCTCCCTTCTTGCGCTCGTACTCCTTCTCGAGCACGGCCTTGCGCGACAGCACGATGTTGTTGCGCCGCCGATCCAGGCTGATGACCTTGAACTCGAGCTCACGACCCTTGAGGCTCTCGAGGTTCTTCACCGGCTTGATGTCGGCCAGCGAACCGGGCAGGAACGCGCGGACGCCGACGTCCACCGTCAGGCCGCCCTTGATGCGGTCGATGACACGGCCCTTGATGATGCGGCCCTCCTTGAAGCTGTTCTCGACGTCGGTCCAGACCCGCATCCGTTCCGCCTTGGAGTACGAGAGCAGGATGTGGCCCTCGACGTCCTCGGTCTTCTCGAGCAGGACCTCGACCTCGTCGCCGACCTGGACCGCGACCTTCCCCTCCTCCCCGGCGAACTCCTCCACCGGGATCAGGCCCTCCGACTTGTAGCCGACGTCGACCACCACCGAGTTCCCGGTGATCGCCACGACCTTGCCGCGCACGATCTCGCCTTCGGCGAGATTGCGCATGCTCGAATCGTAGAGGTCGACGAACTGCTGGTAGGCGCGCTGGTCCTCGGCGCTTACCTCTTCCGCGACGTCCGCGCGCTGCTTGCCGCCCAAACTCATGCTGGTACTACCTCCTTGAATTTATTTTTTTCCAGGACCTCGCCTGGTCACCCTGGGGAGGGGGTCTCGAGGCCCCTAAGCTCTTGAGGGCTCAAGCCTTCTCAGTATACGTGCAGCTTTCAGAGGGTGTCAAAGGAGGGGGTAGGGCCCTCGAGCGCCGCGGCGATCTCCGCCCGGACCTCCGGGTCGGCCTCGCAGCCCATCGCCCTTTGCAGGGCTTGGCGGGCCTCGGCGCCCCCGAGCCGTCCGAGGGCCCAGGCGGCGTGCTGGCGGACCACCGGCGACGCGTGGCCCAGCGCTTCCGCCAGCACCCCCGCATCCTCCTGCGCGCCCCGGTTGCCCAGCACCACCGCCGCGTTGCGCCGCAATCCGTCGGGCTTGGCCCGGCGGAGCGCGCTGCCCTGAATCCGCCGCCGGAGCTCCTGATCCGAGAGCTGCAGCAACTCGACCAGGCTCAGCCGTCGCCGGTCGTCCACGCCCCCGGACGGTGACCGCCGCGCCGGAGGGGCGCCCCGGTTCCACGGGCAGACTTCCTGGCAGCGGTCGCAACCGAAGACCCACTTCCCGAGCAAGGGACGCATCTCCGGCGCGATCGGTCCGCGGTGCTCGATCGTCCAATAGCTGATGCAGCGTCGACTGTCGAGGACGAAAGGCGCCGGGAAGGCATCGGTCGGACAGGCCTCGAGACAGCGCGAGCACTGCCCGCACAGGTCGGCCAACGGGAGGTCGGGCTCCAGGTCGAGGTTGGTCACCAGCGAGCCGAGCAGCAGCCAGGATCCCAGCTCAGGGTGGATGAGGCAGCCGTTCTTCCCCACCGCACCCAGACCGGCCCGGGCCGCCCATTCGCGCTCCAGCAGCGGCGCCGTGTCCACCGCGGCCCGCCAGCGCAACCCCGGGAAGTCGCTCTCGAGCGTCGCGGCGAGGCCCTCGATCCGTCGCCGGAACTCGTCGTGGTAGTCCTCGCCGTGGGCATAGCGGGCGACGCCGTTCCAGAAGGGGTCGGCCGGAGACAGCGGATCGGGGGCGTAGCTCGCAGCGACGCACAGGATCGATTTCGCCCCGGGAAGCAGACGGCGGGGGTCCGAGCGCTCCGCGAGGTGCCGTTCGAGGTAGGACATCCCCGCCTGATGACCCGCGGCGAGCCAGCGCTCCAGCGCTGCGCCCGTGGCGCTCGGTCCGAGGGCCGCCACGCCCGCCAGGTCGAATCCAGCGCTCAGGGCCCGGCGTCGGAGCTCCTGCGCTGCCTCATGCCGGTTCACGGTCCGATTCTAGAGGGCTGCGCTAGACTCCGCCGACTCGCCGGAGCGCCGGCAATCCAACCGGAGGTCGTGATGGAGGTTCTTCAGGTCATGCGCGAGATGGGGCACGAGCGGCTGCTGGTCTGTTCCCAGCCCGAGGCCGGTCTCGAAGCCCTGATCGCGGTGCACTCGACCGTGCTCGGGCCGGGGCTCGGCGGGTGCCGCATGTGGCCCTATCGCGATTTCGCCGCCGCGGCCACCGACGCGCTCCGCCTGTCGCGTGGGATGACCTACAAGGCGGCCGCCGCAGGCATCCCCCTGGGTGGCGCCAAGGCGGTGATTCTCGGTGACGCCCGCCGGGAGAAGTCCGAACGGCTCTTCCGCGCGTTCGGCCGCTTCGTCGCGTCGCTGCGGGGTGACTACATCACGGCCGAGGATGTCGGAACCTCGGCCGCCGACATGTCGTGGGTCGCCGGGGAGACACCGTGGGTCACCGGGAAGCCGACCGAGATCGGCGGCGGAGGGGATCCTTCGCCGGTCACCGCGCTCGGCGTCCTGCAGGGAATTCGCGCCGCCTCCGAACGCACCTGGGGCACCCCGGACCTCGCCGGCCGCGCGGTGAGCGTGCAGGGACTGGGAAGCGTCGGCCGCTATCTCGCCGGTTACCTGCGGCAGGCCGGAGCCCGGGTCTTCGGCTGCGACATCGACGCGGAGGCCTGCCGACGATCTCGCGACGAGCATGGAGTCGAAATCGTCGCGCCCGAGGAGATCTACGACGTCGCTTGCGACGTCTTCGCGCCGTGCGCGCTGGGCGCGATCCTGAACGACCGGACGATCCCGCGATTGCGCGCCAAGGTCGTGGCGGGCGGCGCCAACAACCAGCTGGCCGATCCGGCGCGGCACGGCGAGGAGTTGGCACGCCGCGGCATCCTCTACGCTCCCGACTTCGTGGTCAACGCGGGCGGGCTGATCCACGTCTATCAGGAGTTCCTGGGTTACGACCAGGAGCGCGCCCTGGCGCGGGCGCGGGGGATCTTCGCGACCACCCGTGAGGTGTTCGCGAGCGCCGACCGGGACGGGGTAACGCCCGCGACCGCGGCCGACCGCATGGCGGAGGCGCGGATCGCCGCGGCACGCGAGAGGGGACCGCGCTCCTGGGATCCGGCGGTCCTGCGGCGACTCGCCGAGCTCGCCGACTAGGCGCGGCGGCGCGAGATCGCGGCGAGCATCGCCGCGACCACTTCCTCGACCGAGAGCCGCGACGAATCGAGGCGCATGGCGTCCGGCGCCGCGGCGAGCGGCGACTGGCTGCGCCCGGCATCGCGCGCGTCGCGCTCGGCGATCTGTCGCGCGACATCGTCGGCTTCCAGGGCCTCGCCGCGCGCCGCGTGTTCGGCGTGGCGCCGGGCGGCACGGACCTCCGGCGACGCCTCGAGGAAGAACTTGAAGGGCGTCTCCGGGACCACGACCGTTCCGATGTCCCGCCCCTCCATCACCCCGCCGTGCCGCGCCACGAACTGCCGTTGCAGCTCCACCAGGCGCCGCCGCACGGCCGGATGCACGGCGATCCGGGAGGTCAGCACGGAGACCTCGGGTTGCCGGATCTCCTCCCCCACCGGGCGTCCGCCGAGCAGGACGGTCGCCGTTCCGCCCTCGTCCAGAACCAGCGCGATGGGCATCGCGGCGGCGGCCCGGGCGAGCGCGGGGTCGTCGCTCGGGTCGATACGTCGCTGCGCACAGAACAGCGCCGCGGCGCGATACATGGCGCCGGTGTCCAGATAGGGCAGGCCCAGCCGGCCGGCGAGGGCGCGCGCCACGGTGCTCTTGCCCGCGCCCGCGGGGCCGTCGATCGCGACGACGATCGGGACGGTCATCTGCCGCGGGAACGCCGGCGGTCCGCCGCGGCGCGTTCGCCGCGGGAAGCCGAGGCCGCGGGCCGCGCCGGACGCTTGGCGGCCATCGCCTTGGCGACCGTCATCTTCGGCACCACCTTGTCCGTCGCGTGCAGCAGGAGCGAGATCTCGCGGTCGGTGAGCTCGCGCAGCTCGCCGACCGGCAGTCCGCCGTCGCGCAGCGGGCCGATGGCCACCCGCCGCAGCTTCTGCACCGGATGACCGATGCGGAAGAACATCTCGCGGATCTGGCGAGTCCTGCCCTCGGTGAGCTCGACCGAGTACCAGGAGTTGCCCTCTTCCTCCTCGCGCCCACCGGTGCTCTTGATCCAGGTGATGCGGCAGGGCGCCGTGCGCTTGCCCTCGATGACGACGCCGCGGCGCAGCCGGTCGAGCTGGCGATCCTCGGGGCTGCCCTTCACCTTGACCTCGTAGCTCTTGTGGCAGCCGTAGCGCGGATGGGAGACCCGCTGCGCGAATTCGCCGTCGTCGGTGAGCAGCAGCAGGCCCTCGGTCTGGAAGTCGAGCCGCCCCACCGGGATGAGCGCGCGCCGCCACTGCGGCGGCACCAACTCGATCACCGTCGGGCGTCCCGCCGAGTCGGCCACCGCGGTGAGGTACCCGCGCGGCTTGTTCATCAGCAGGTAGCGATGGGTCTTGACGGGATGGATCCGCTTGTCGTCGACCTTGATCGAGTCCGCGGCCGGGTCGGCCTTGTCGCCCAGCTTCGCGACCTGCCCGTTGATCGTGACCCGGCCCTGCCGGACCAGCTCTTCGGCCTTGCGGCGGGCCGCCACGCCGGCGCGGGCGAGGATCTTCTGCAGTCTCTCGACGGTCATGGGTATTCCTGGGTGGCGGGCGTCGGCCCGAGGTGCTCCTCGGCCGGCGCATCTCCGGAGCCGTTCGCCCTGGTCACGGGCTCCGCGCCGAACGCCTCCTCGAACTCCTCGAGCGGGGGGAGCTCGTCCAGGCTGCGCAGTCCGAAGTGCATGAGGAACTCGCGCGTCGTCGCGTAGAGGAACGGGCGGCCGACGACTTCCTTGCGCCCGCTGATCCGCACCATCCGCCGTTCGAGCAGCCCCTTCAACACCGCTTGCGACTGTTTTCCGCGCAGGTCCTGGATCTCGGGGGCGGTGATCGGCTGGCGGTAAGCCACGATGGCGAGCGTCTCGATCGCGGCCATCGAGAGCTTGTTGCCCCCCGCCGCGTCGAAGAACTTCCTCAGGTAGGCATGGTACTCCGGGGCGGTGACGATGCGGAAGCCTCCGGCCACCTCCTCGACGAAGAGACCTCGGCCGGGGGCGGGCTGATACCGCGCGCACAACGCCTGCAACGCGCTGCGCGCCTCCGCGCGCTCGCTCTCGTCGAACACGGCCAGCAGGCGTTCGGTGGAAACCGGCTCCCCGGCCACGAAGAGGATGGCTTCGAGCGCGGCTTCGATCTCGCTGGTTCCGCTCATCAGTCGATGTTCTCCAGATCCTCGATCGCCAGGTCGCGGGTCGTTCGGTAGAGGACGATCTCGCCGCTCTCCGCCTGGTGGATCCGCACGGCGCGCAATCGCGCCAGCTCGAGCACGGCGAGGAAGGTCGAGATGGCTTCGGCCCGGCAGCTTCGGCTGCGCAAGTCGTGCAGCAGATCGAAGGGCGTGCCGGCCTCGAGCGCCGCAAGGAGTCGTTCCAGCTGACCGCGCACCGGGAAGTGCTCGACGGGAAGCGTGATGGGCTCGGGGTGCTCGCGATCGTAGCGATCGAGCACGCCGCGGAACGCGGAGAGCAGATCGAAGAGCGAGACTTCCTCCATCTCGATCTCCTCGCCCTCGTCTCCCCGCCAGCTGCCTCTCTTCCGGCTCCACACGCCGAGACGAAGCCGGTCGACTTCGGCCAACGACTGGGCGGCCTCCTTGAGTCGGCGGTACTCCAGGAGCCGCCGCACCAGCTCCTCGCGCGGATCCTCCTCGACGATGCTCCCGTCCTCGTTGCGCGGACGCGGCAGGAGCATCTTCGACTTGAGCTGGATGAGCAGGGCCGCTTCGTAGATGTACTCCGCGGCGATGTCGAGATCGAGCGACTCCATCAGCGCCAGGTACTCGTGGAACTGGTCGCAGATCATCGCGACCGGGAGATCGGTGATCTCCACCTCGTTGAGCCGGATGAGGTGCAGCAGGAGGTCGAGGGGTCCCTCGAAAGTCGGCAGCTGGACGCGCCACGCCTCGGGCAGCGCGCGCAGGACCGGCGGGGAGGTGCTCAATGGACCTCCCGGCGCAACAGTCGCTCGTAGTCCAGACCGAGCGCGCCGCGCACGATCTCCATCGTCTCCTGCGCCCGCTGCCGGGCCCGCGCGGAGCCGTCGCGCAGGATTCCGAGCAGCGAGCCGCGGTCGCGCAGCAACTCCTCACGGCGCTTCTGGATGGGCTCGAGGAAGGCGATGAGCTGCTCGGCGAGGAGCTTCTTGTCGTCGACGCAACCGATCGTCGCCGCCCGGCACTCGCTTTCGACTCGATCCCGGACCTCGGGTGGCGAGAACAGGCGGTGGAACGCGAAGAGGTTGCAGCTCTCCGGGTGACCCGGATCCTTGCGCCGGACCCGCGTCGGGTCGGTGAACATCTCCATGCACTTGCGGCGCAGGACGTCGGGCGGATCCGACAGGTTGATCGCGTTGTCGTAGGACTTCGACATCTTCCGGCCGTCCAGGCCCGGCACCTTGGGCGTCGGTGTGAAGAGAGCCTTCGGCTCGGGAAAGACGTCGCCGTAGAAGGAGTTGAAGCGCCGGGTGATCTCCCGCGAGAGCTCGAGATGACTCGCCTGGTCCTCGCCCACCGGCACGAAATGCGCGCGATACAGGATGATGTCGGCGGTCTGGAGCACCGGGTAGCCGAGGAAACCGTAGGTTCCGAGATCCTTGTTCTCGATCTCGCGGATCTGGTCCTTGTAGGTCGGAACCCGCTCCAGCCAGCCGAGTGGCGTGATCATCGACAGGATCAGGTGAAGCTCCGCATGCTCCGGGATCATCGACTGCACGAAGACCACCGAGCGCTCGGGGTCGATTCCCACCGCGATCCAATCGGCCAACGCCTCGACGGTGTTCTCGAGCACGCGGGAGGGGTCGGCGTAGTCGCTGGTCAACGCGTGCAGGTCGGCGGCGAAGAAGAAGCAGCGGTGCTTCTCCTGCAGGGCGACCCAGTTGTGCAGCGTGCCGAAGAGGTGGCCCAGATGCAGTTTGCCGGTCGAGCGCATTCCCGACAGCACGATCTTCGAATCAGACACAGCGACTCCTCTTCGACTCCGGCGCGCCTCGCCGGCGCGCTCCGCTCAGCAGAATGTCCGGGAGACCCGAAGCGTGACGATACGAACGACTGAAGTATAGCAGCAGCTCGGCCGCGTCCGCGCTCGTCACGACGCCGCAGCGGCGCGCTCCTGCGCCGCCTGGTCGGCCACCAGCGCGCGCCGCGCGGTGAGCAACGCGATCGCCTGAGCGAGGACCGTCAACCAGGCCGAGGCACCGTGCACCCACGGCGGAAGCCGCCGCCAGAGCAGCGCGCTGGCGACGAAATAGGTCGCGAGGAGCAGCGCGATCGCCAGCATTGCGGCGAGGACGGCCCGCCGACGAAAGACACGGGCCGCGCCTTCGGGCTCCGCCGAGCGATCGGCGAGCCTGCGCCGCGAGCTCGCCGAGAGAGTGAGAAAGCCGACCGTCCAGAGGTGAGCCAGCAGCAGCGGACTGGTCGCGACCACCACCACGACCGAGTGTCGGGCGAGCGTCGAGGCCTCGCCCGAGACGGCATAGCCGCCAACGGCGGCGACTCCGAGCGCCACGGCTCCGACCCAGCCCAGCACCTGCATGATCCTCGCGAAACCGTTCATCTGCGCGCCCTCCCGGTGAGCGCCTCGCCGACGGCGCGCTCCCACAACTCCGCCGCGACCGCCGGACGGAACCGTTGCTCCAGCCTCGACCGCCCGTTCGCGCCCCGGCGCTGCCGCTCGCCGTCGGACCGCAGCGCCTCGGCCAGGACCCGAGCGAGCGCCGCCGGGTCCTCCGCCGGGACCAGCCAACCGGTGGTTCCGTCCTCGACGACCTCCGGGATCCCGCTCACCCGGCTGGCGATCACCGGCAGTCCCTCCGCCATCGCCTCCAGGATCACCAGCGGCATGCCTTCGTAGATCGACGGGACGACCAGCGCCGAGGCTCTCGCCATCAGCCAGCGGACCTGCCCGCCGTCGCACCGCCCGAGAAAGCGCGCGCGCTCCCCCAGGCCGAAGCGCCGGGCGGCCTCCTCGAGCGCCGCCCGGTGCTCACCGTCGCCCGCGATCCAGAGCGGCGTGCGCGACGGGTCGTCGAGCAGCGAGAGCGCGCGCAACAAGACCTCGACCCCCTTGCGGATGCGCAGGCGCCCGACGAAGAGCCATCCGCCCCGCTCTCCAGCGAGTCCCCGGACTTCGCGGCTCTCCACGGCGACGCCGCCGGAGACGTTGGGCAGGACGCAGCTCGAGGTGACGCCATAGTCCGCGGCGAGCTCGGCGGCCGTGGCGCGGCTCGGCGCAAAGACCAGGTCGGCGGCCTGCGCCGAGAGGCGGCCGAGGGCGATCTGGGGCCCGGCTTTCCAGCGGCGGAAGCGGCGCTCGACCGCTCCGGGCCGGCCCAGGACCTCGCCCTTCCAGAGGAGCGGACGCACGGCGCGCCGCTCCTCGACGTACGAGACCTGCAGCAGCGCGGTCAGCAACGGTCGCTCGCGGCGCCGCCGCAGCGTCGCCGCGAGCAGCCCGCCGTCCGATTCGTGAACCTGCACGACCTCGGGACGGAGGCGCGCGATCTCGCGCAGCGCCGGACGGACGATGGCGAACGGGAAGAGCAGCTTCGGGCCGCGTGCTCCCGAGCCGCCACGCCCGAGGATCTTCACCTCGTGTCCGCGCGCGCGCAGGCCGCTCGCCAGCTGCATCACCTGCTCCCCCACCCCCGAGAGATCGGACGGCGGCAGGGTATTGGCGACCAGGAGGATGCGCACCCTCAGCCCCCCGCCAGCCTTCCGGCGAAGATCTCCGCGCGTGACGCGACCCGGCGCTCGAGCGCGCCGAGCTCGGGCTCGCCGAGGCGCGGCAGGAGCTCGCGCGCGTCCTGTCGGGCGCGCTCGATCCAGGCGCGGTGGGCGGCGAGGTCGGCCACCCGGAAGCGCGGCACGCCGGCCTGCCGCGTGCCGAGGAGGTCCCCCGGTCCGCGGATCGCGAGGTCCGCCTCGGCGATCGCGAAGCCGTCGCGGGTGCCGCCGAAGATCGCCAGCCTGCGCTCCCCCTCCTCCGAGAGACGGCCGTGAATGGCGACGCAGGTCGAGGCGCGGGCGCCACGGCCCACCCGCCCCCGCAGTTGATGGAGCTGCGCGAGACCGAAGCGCTCGGCGCTCTCGATGATCATCCACGAGGCGTTGGGCACGTCGACTCCGACTTCGATCACCGTGGTCGCGATCAACACCCGGATCCTACCCGCCGCGAAGGCCTGCATGATGCGCTCGCGCTCCGCCGCCGGGAGACGGCCGTGCAGGACGGCGCTCGAATGGTCCGAGAGAAACCCGCGCACCCGATCGCCGAGCTCCGCCAGCGAGGCCGCCGCGAGCTCCTCGTTCTCCTCGATGAGCGGAAAGACGACGTAGGCCTGCGCGCCCGTCTCCAGCCCTTCGCGCAGCCGCCGGTAGACCGCTCGCCGCGCGCCCGCCGGTACGACCTCGGTGGCGAGGTCGCCGCGCCCCGGGGGCATCTCGTCGAGCTGCGAGATCTCGAGATCGCCGTACAGCGTGAGCGCCAGCGTGCGGGGAATCGGCGTGGCCGTCATGACCAGGATGTCGGGGCGATCCCCCTTGGTCTGCAGCGTACGGCGCTGCTCCACGCCGAAGCGGTGCTGCTCGTCGATCACCGCCAGTCCGAGCCGGGCGAAGCTCACGCCCTGCTGGATCAGGGCGTGAGTTCCGACCGCGATCTGGACGTCGCCGTCCGCCAGACGGCGTCGCGCCGCCGCGCTGGAGCTCGACGAGGTGAGCAGCTCGAGACGGTAGCGGGCGCCGAGCAGGCGGTGGAGGTTCGCGTGGTGCTGCTCGGCGAGCAGCTCGGTGGGGGCCATGAAGGCGGCCTGGAGCCCACTCTCGGCCGCGAGGAGCAGGCAGAGCGCGGCGACGATCGTCTTCCCGCTGCCGACATCCCCCTGCAGGAGTCGGAGCATCGGCGAGGGGCCGCGCAGGTCCTCGACGATCTCGCGCAGCACGCGCTTCTGCGCCCCGGTGAGCGCGAACGGGAGGACCTCCCGGGCGATCCGCCGCGCCCGGTCGTCGATCGCGTAGCGATGCCGCTTGGCGGTTCCGACCTCGCGCTCGCGCGAGCGCGCCAGGTGCAGCTGGAACTCGAGCAGCTCGCCATAGATCAGGCGGCGGTGTGCCGGACTGTCGCCACCGACGAGCGTCTCCGGATCGCTGTCCTCCGCCGGAGCATGGAGCGCGCGCAGCGCCGTGGCGAGCTCGGGCAGCGCGTAGCGCCGTCGCAGCCATTCGGGAAGACTCTCGGCGGCCTCCGGATCCTCGAGCGCCGGCAGCGCCGCCGCGACCAGCCGCGCCACCGCCGTCGCGCCGAGACCCGCCACACGCGGGTAGACCGGGACGATCGAGCCGCTGCGGCGCGGGCTCGAGTCCACCTCGCAGGACGGATTGACCATTTCCCAGAGTCCCCAATCGGCGCCGCGCACCGCGCCGTGGAGCAGCCAGGTCTCCCCGGCGGTCAAGCGCTTCGCGAGGTAGGGCTGGTTGAACCAGGTCACCGGCAAGGTCCCCGTCGAGTCGACGAGCCGCGCGCGCACCAGGTTGAAGTTCCGGCGGCGGGTGCGGATCACCCGCACGTCCTCCAGCCTGCCCCGGACCGTCCACTCCCCCGCCCGATCGATCTCACCGACCGCCGCGACCCGGCGCCGGTCTTCGTAGCGCAACGGCAGGTGGAAGAGGAGATCCTCGACGGTCACGAGACCCGCGGCGGCGAGCTTCGTGGCGCGCTCCGGCCCGACGCCGCGCAGGAAGCGCAGCGGCGTGCTCGGGCGCGGGCGGGCGTTGGCGCTGGGAGTCGGAGAGTTGGCCACGGCGTCCTGCCCCGGGCGGCGACCGGCGCGGTTGCCCCGGGGGCTATTCGGACTTGAACCTGAGGGCGACGAGCCCGCAGCGAACTTCGTCGCCGTAGTGGACCTCGGTCGGCACGCCGGTCTCGATCCGCGTCCCGTTGACGAAGGTGCCGTTCATCGTCCCGATCTCCTCGGCGACGAAGAACTTCGTGCCGCGGCGGTAGATCTTGGCGTGCCGCCGGCTGATCGAGCGCTGGGTGTCGACCGGCGTGAGGTCGACGTCGGGGTTGATGCCGGTGACCGGATCGCGACGTCCGATCGTGGTCTCGGATCCCTTGGCGAGCGGGAACTCCATGCCGGACTTGTCGTGCACCAGCCGCTGCGGGCCCTGTTGGACCGGCGCGGGGGCCTCGATCGAGGGCACGTCGGCGACCGGACCCGCCGGCGCGCCGAGCGCCTCGCGCAACAGCAGATCGGTCTCGCGGAGCCGGCGCGAGAGCTTGCGCATCATGCGCACCGCGATTTCCGGATTGCTGCGCAGCATCTGATCGAAGGTGGAACCGTTGATCTGCAGCAGCTTCACTTTCGAGAGCGCCCGCGCCGAGGCGGTGCGCGGCAGGTCCTCGAGCAGCGACATCTCGCCGAAGAAGTCACCCTTCTCGAGGGTGGCGAGCGGCCGGTCCTCGTCGTGGACCGCCTTGAGGATGGCGACCCGCCCCTCGTGGATGATGAACATCTCGGTGCCGAGGTCGCCCTCGCGGAAGACGAGCTCGCCCTCTTCGAACTCCACCGTGTAGCTCGGCAGCGCCGGCTTGCGGCTGGTCGTCTTGAACACCGGTTTGTTCACGGGGAACCTCAGCTCCGCGGCGATTCGACCACCAACGCGTCCAGCGCGGGGTCGAGGCGACCGGGCAGACCGAGTGGCAGGGTGAGGTTGGGGCGCGTGTGACCCGCGGCGAGCCCGAGCGCGATCGGCAGTCCACCCGTCGACTCGCGCAGGAGGAAGACTCCCTCCTCACCGATGCTGCGCAACATGGAGTCTCCGATGACCATCGCGCGAACGCCGGCCAGACTACCGGACAGGCGTAGCTGGGTCAACATTCGGTCGACCCGAAAAGCGGGCTCGTCGACGTCCTCGAGGAACAGGATGGATCCCGCGAAGGTCGCCGCGTGGGGCGTCCCGCAGGTCGCCGCGAACAGGCTGAGGCAACCGCCGAGCAGCGTTCCCTCGACCTCGGAGGACAGGTCCCCCAGCACCGTCGGGAAGACCCGCGGTTGCTCCCCGGCGAGCGCCCCGAGAAGCGACTCCTCCTCCTCGCCGGACAGTCCGGAAGCGAGGTCGGCCGCCACCATCGGACCGTGGAAGGCGACCCAGCCGAGCTGCGTCACGATTCGATGCAACAGCGGCGAGAGGTCCGAATAGCCGACGAAGGCGCGCGGCCGGCGGGCGATACGCGCCCAGTCGAGTCGCGGCAGCAGCCGGATCAGCCCGTGTCCCCCGCGGGCGAAGAAGATCGCCTCCAGGCTCGGGTCGTCGATCAACTCGTGGAAGGCATCGATCCGCTCCCCGTCGTCGCCCGCGAAGAGCACGCAGCGGGAGCGCAGGTTGCGCGCCGGGACCGGCTCGAAGCCGAGTCGCGCGAGCTCCGCGAGCCCCCTGTCGAGGCGCTCCGGATCGACCACGCCGGAGAGTGCCGCCACGCCCACACGGGCACCGGGAAGGACGGCGGGAGGGAGCGCAGCGCTCATGTCGCGAGAAGGGTCGGAGAGCCCGGTAAGCCGAATCCTGTGCCGGACGAGCCGGCGGCAGTCATTCCTCTGGGACCGGCGTTGCCGCCGGCCTCGAGCGACCTACCCGGAGACGCCGTCGCGGCGAACCGCGACGCGCGGGACGGGCGGCCCGCATGGACGTCTCCCTATTTGGCCTTGCACCGCATGGGGTTTGCCGTGCCCCGGTCCGTCGCCGGCCGGGCGGTGCGCTCTTACCGCACCGTTTCACCCTTACCGGCCCTCGAAAGAACCGGCGGTCTGCTTTCTGTTGCACTTTCCGTCGCGTCACCGCGCCTCGCCGTTGGCGAGCATGCCGCCCGTGGGAGTTCGGACTTTCCTCTTCCCGCGAACGGGAAGCGACTGCCTCGAGCTCTCCGACCACCATCAGGATAGCAGAGCTCAATCCTGGCGCCGGAAGATCCGGTCGAACAGGCCACCCGTTCGTCGTGCGGCATCGCGTTGCGGAGCGAGCTCTTTCGCCTTGGTCGCCGCGAGGGCGTTGGCGGGATCCTCGCGGGCGGCGGCGCTGTACTGCACGCGCGCGCGGTCGAGCTCACCGATCTGCTCGAAGAGCTCCCCGAGGAAGAAGCGGACCTCGGCGTGGTTCGAGTCGATCTCCAGCGCCGCCCGGCAGCTGTCGATCGCCCGGCGGATCCAGTTCGGGTTCTTGGCCTGGAGCCGAGCCAGGGCGAGGAAATACTCGACGCGCGGATCGATCTTGGCGGCCAGTTGGAGCAGCTCGATGGCGAAGTGGAATTCGCCGCGGGCGGCCAGCGCCAGAGCGCGCTCGAAGTGCTGCCGCCCGAGGCTGCGCTCCTCCGCTTCGCGCTGACTTCCCGAGACCCTCGCCGTGGCGACGCTGATGCCTTGCGACTCGTTGTAGCGTCGCCGGCGGTCCGGTTCCGAGAGCACGAGGTAGGACTGCGTCGCGCGCTCGAAGAGCATGCGCAGCATCGGTTCCATCCCCGGCACGCCGAAGCGGCCGGCATTGCTCGGATGCACCTGCCGAGCCAGGGCCTCGTAGCTCGCCTGCACCAGGTCGGTCGAAGCCGAGGGATCCAGGCCGAGCAGTTCGTAGGCGTCCATCCCGCCCAGCCGCGAGAGCAGATCGGCGGTGTGCCGCCGCACTTCCTCCGCCGCCAGCTCGAGCGGTCGCTCCGCGAGATCGCGCGCGAATCGCTCGTCGAAGCGCTGCATCATGAGGGCGTCGAGCGCCTCCTCCGTGGTCGGACCCGATTCCTCCCTGCCGAGAATGCGCAGCAGCCGCACGGATCGCAGCTGAACCAGGCGCTGGAGGGCCTCGAGCCTCGACACCGGGCTCTCCGCGAGGAGCTGAGCGACGCGCATCGGCTGCCGCAGGCGTTCGAGCAGGAACGATTCCTCCGGGGTCAACCCGAGGTCGTCGATGTCGCCCTCGACCCGGGCGGAAGCCACCAGCTGGGCGTCCAGCCCGCCGAGACGGCGGGCGAGCTCCTCCTCCCCCGTCGAGTAGGTCGCTCCGGTCATCAGCAAACGCTTGGTGGGCATGGGTCCGACGAGGTCCGCCGGCAGGGCGGCCGGATCGGGGTGGAACTGGAAGCTGCCCTGGCGCCACTCGGCGATCACCGCCGCCATGCGGTGCACCAGGTCGGCGCATTGGCGGTGGGCTTCCGCGCTGTCGGCGCCGGCCGCCGCGCGGCTCGCGCCACGCTGAGCGTCGGACCGCAGGCGGACCACGACCTCGCCCAGCCGTCGCGCGAGCGGGTGGCTTCCCGACAAGTAGAGGTTCCCCTCGCGCAGGAAGAGCCGGCGCTTCGCACCGCCGGCGTCGATCTCCAGCGCTCCCGTCGCGCGCGCGAAGTGCAGCTCGCGCAACACCTCGGCGACGCTGCTCTCCGCCAGGCTGCCCGCCGGACGATGCGCGGCTGCGGTCATGGTCCTCGGAGTCTAGTCCATCGCCTCGTCCGACCGCGCCAAGTGATCGGCGAGGCGTCTGCCGAGCGCCGGCCCGAGCACGGCGCCGAGCTCTTCAGCGGAAGCGCGCCGGAGCCCCTCCCAGGTGCCGAACCGCTCGGCCAGCAGGCGCCGCCGCTTGGGCCCGATCCCCGGCAGCTCCTCGAAGCGGCTGCGCAGGCTGCGCGCGCTGCGCCGACGACGATGTCGCGAGACCGCGAAGCGGTGGGCTTCGTCCCGGATGCGCTGCAGCAGCCGCAGCGCGTCGTCCCGGCGGGGCAACCGCAGGGGCTCCGGCGAGCCCGGCAGGAAGAGCTCTTCTTGCTGCTTGGCGAGCGCCACCAGGGGCAGCTCCTCGATGCCGAGCCGGGCGAGCGCCGCGGCCGCCGAAGAGAGTTGCCCCCGGCCGCCGTCGATCAGCACCAGATCGGGCAGCACGCCGGACTCCTCGAGCAGCCGGCGGTAGCGCCGCTCGACCGCCTCCTCGAGCGATCGGAAGTCGTCCTGGCCCGCGAAGCTCCGGATGGCGAAGGTCCGGTACTCGCCCTTGCGCATGCGGCCCTCGCGCCAGACGACCAGGGAAGCGACGACCGAGGTGCCCTGCAGATTCGAGACGTCGAGGGCCTCGATCCAGCGCGGCGGCTCGCCGAGCTCCAACCGCCTGGCGAGCGCGATGGCGCCGGCGTCCCGCGCGAGGTCGACGCGAAAGCGTCGGCGAAAGGCGAGCTCGGCATCCTTGCCGGCGATGCGCAGACGCTCGGCCTTGGCGCCGCGCGCCGGAAAGCGCAGGTAGACCCTCTCGCCCCGCTTCTCCGACAGCCATGCGGCCAGCGCCTCGTCCCCTTCGATCGGCAGCGGGAGATGGATCTCCTTGGGCAGGAAAGTGGTCCGGTCGTAGATCTGCGGCAGCAACTCGGAGAGCAGCTCGGCGGCGCCGACCGCCTCGCTACCCTCCCAGAAGATCTCGCGGCGATCGAGCACCTGCCCGCCGCGCATCACCAGGATCGAGAGGGCCGCCTGCCCGCCGTGCACCGCGATCCCGAACAGGTCGGCGTCGTCCCCCTCGACCGACGACAACGGAGAGCGAGCGCCCTGACGCTCGACCTCGCGCAGCAGGTCCCGCAGCCGCGCCGCCCGCTCGAAGGCGAGCTCCTCGGCGGCGGCGTGCATCCGCTCGCGGAGCCGCCGCGCGAGCGGCGCGACCTTGCCGGCGAGAAAGAGCCGCGCCGACTCGACGGCCTCGGCATAGGCCGCGTCCGTGGTCAAGCCGCGCACGCAGGGTCCGAGGCAGCGGTGCATGTCGTGGTACAGGCATGGGCGCGACAGGCCGCCGTCGATCGGGATCGAACAGACCCTGACGCCGAACAGCTTCTGCACCAGCTTGATCGCCCGGCGAGCCAGGCCCGCCGGCAGGTAGGGGCCGAAGTAGTCGGCTCCGTCGGCCCGCACGCGGCGGGTGAACGCCAGCCGCGGATAGGGGTCCGCCGTGAGCTTGAGGTAGGGATAGGTCTTGTCGTCGCGCAGCAGGACGTTGTAGCGCGGGCGGTGCTTCTTGATCCAGTTGTTCTCCAGGAGCAGGGCCGCCGGCTCGCTGGCCGTGGCGACGAACTCGACGCTCGTCGCGGCGGCGATCATCGCCGCGAGCCGAGGCTCCAGGTCGCGCGACAGGTAGCTCGTCACCCGCTTGCGCAGCGACTTCGCCTTGCCGACGTAGAGCGCCATCCCCGCCCCGTCGCGGAAGACGTAGATCCCCGGTTGGTCCGGCAGGTCGTGCACCTGCGCGCGCAAGGCTTCGTTCATCGGCTAGGCGGTGCGCCGACCCTGCGGGCCGGGCGACCGCTCCTGGCTCCGTTCACCCGGCGTAGATCTGCAGCTCGCGGAGCTCGCGCAGCCGGTCGCGCAGCTTCGCGGCCTCTTCGAACTCGAGGCGCTTGGCGGCTTCCTTCATCTGCTTCTCGACGTGCGCGATGCGCTGGGCGAGCGGCACGCCCGCGTCCTCGGCCACGTCGAGCAGCGCCACGGGGCCCGTGCCGTGGTAGTCGAGGTTGCTCATCGCGACCAGCGGGCTGTGGATGTCCTTGAGGATCGTGCGCGGCTCGATGCCGTTGTCGCGGTTGTAGATCTCCTGTCGGCGTCGACGTCGCTCCGTCTCCTCCACCGTGCGGCGGATCGAAGCGGTCATCTGGTCGGCGTAGAGGATCACCCGGCCGTTGAGATTGCGCGCCGCGCGGCCGGCCGTCTGGATGAGCGACGTCTCGCTGCGCAGGAATCCCTCCTTGTCGGCGTCGAGGATGGCGACCAGGGAGACCTCCGGCAGGTCGAGCCCCTCGCGCAGGAGGTTGATCCCGACCAGCACGTCGTACTCCCCGCGCCGCAACGCGGTCACGATCTCGATCCTCTCGAGCGTCTCGATGTCGCTGTGCAGGTAGCGCACCCGCACTCCGCATTCCGCGAGGTACTGCGTCAGCTCCTCCGCCATGCGCTTCGTGAGCGTGGTGACCAGCACCCGTTCGTGCGCCGCGACGACCTCGCGGATGCGCGCCAGGAGGTCGTCGACCTGGCCCTTCGCGGGACGAACCTCGACCACCGGGTCGAGCAGGCCGGTCGGCCGGATGAGCTGCTCGGCGACCACTCCACGGGTGCGCTCGAGCTCCCAGGGAGCAGGGGTGGCGGATACGTAGATTCGCTGGCCGATCCGCTGGTCGAACTCCTCGAAGGTGAGCGGCCGGTTGTCGAGCGCGCTGGGCAGCCGGAAACCGAAATCC
>CAYZWR010000071.1:0-17798 GCA_964481735.1 uncultured Thermoanaerobaculia bacterium | reverse complement strand
GCGCTCGAGTCCTACGCCGTGCGCAGCGCCTCCTCGGTGCTCCAGGCGCTCGCCCGGCGCATGCCGTCGCGCGCCCACCAGCGCCGCGACGGCGCGGTGGTCGACGTGCCGCTCGAGGAGATCGCGCCGGGCGACGAGCTGATCGTCTTCCCGCACGAGATCTGTCCGGTCGACGCCACGGTGATCGAGGGCCACGGCACGATGGACGAGTCGTACCTGACCGGGGAGCCCTACCAGCTCTCCAAGGTCCCCGGCGTCGGGGTGCTCTCGGGGGCGATCAACGGCGAGACCGCCCTGGTGATCCGCGCCGACCGCCGCGCCGTCGACTCGCGCTACGCCAAGATCCTCGAGGTGATGCGCGAATCCGAGCAGCGGCGGCCCCGCCTGCGCCGGCTCGGAGATCAGCTGGGCGCGATCTACACGCCGATCGCGGTCGCCATCGCCGTCGCCGCCTGGGCGGCCAGCGGCGACGCGCGCCGCTTCCTCGCCGTGCTGGTGGTGGCGACCCCCTGTCCGCTGTTGATCGCGATCCCGGTGGCGATCATCGGCTCGATCTCGCTCGCCGCGCGGCGCGGCATCATCGTCAAGGATCCCGCGGTGCTGGAGCGGATCGGCACCTGCCGGATCGCCATGTTCGACAAGACCGGGACGCTCACCTACGGCGAGCCCCGGCTCACCGAGGTGGTGGCCGGCGAGGGCTTCTCGCCCGACGCGGTGCTCGCGCTGGTGGCGAGCCTCGAGCGCTACTCGCGTCATCCGCTCGCCGCCGCGCTCCTGGCCGCCGCCGCGGCCCGGGGACTGCCGCTGGACGAGGCCGACGAGATGACCGAGCGCCCCGGCGAGGGGCTGCGCGGCCGGGTGGGCGGCCGGAGCCTCCGGGTGGTGAGCCGCAAGGAAGCGGTCGAGTCGCTCGGCGCGCTCGCCGATCGCCTGCCGCCGCACACCGCCGGGATGGAGTGCGTGGTGCTGGTCGACGGCGCCTTCGCCGCGCTCTGCCGCTTCCGCGACGAGCCACGCGCCGACGGCACGCCGTTCATCCGTCATCTCGAGGAGTTGCACCGCTTCGAGCGGGTGATGCTGATCTCCGGCGACCGCGAGTCGGAGGTCCGCTACCTCGCCGACAAGGTCGGCATCCGCGAGGTCCACGCTTCCCAGAGCCCGGAGGAGAAGCTCGCCCTGGTGCGCGCCGAGACCGCCCGGGCGCCCACCGTCTTCCTCGGCGACGGGATCAACGACGCCCCGGCGCTCACCGCGGCGACCGTGGGGATCGCCTTCGGCCAGGGGAGCGACATCACCGCCGAAGCAGCGGGGGTGGTCATCCTCGACAGCTCGCTGTCGCGGGTCGACGAGTTGCTGCACATCGGGCGGCGCATGCGCTCGATCGCGCTGCAGAGCGCGGTCGGCGGCATGGCGCTCTCGGTGCTCGGCATGGGGTTCGCGGCGATCGGCTGGCTCGCGCCGGTGGCCGGCGCGCTCACCCAGGAGATCATCGACGTCCTGGCGGTCGCCAACGCGCTGCGCGTCGCGATCCCCCCCGGGAAGCTGATCGACTACGACGCCGGCGACCCGGCGACCGGCTGACCCCGCTTCAGAGCGCCAGCGTCGCGCCGACGGCGAGCGACGTGACGGAGGGCGCGAGGTCGCGATCCTCCCCGGCGAGCCGCGCCGCGAGCACTCGCGGCGCCTCGTCGACCGGCTCGTCGGTCAGATCGAAGGCACCCCAGTGCATCGGCACCAACCGTCTCGCGGCGAGGTCGCGGAAGGCGACGAGCGCCTCCTCGGGATTCATGTGCACCGGACGCATGAACCAGCGCGGCTCGTAGGCGCCGATCGGCAGCAGCGCGAGGTCGATTCCGGGGAATCGGCGGCCGATCTCGGCGAAGCCGTGGTAGTACCCGCTGTCGCCGCCGAAGTAGAGCCGGAGCCCGTCGCACTCGATCAGCCAGGAGCCCCAGAGGGTCGTCTCGTCCCATTGGCCCAGGCGGCGCGACCAGTGCTGCGCCGGCAGGAAGGTCAGCCGCCAACCGTCGCGCTCGACGCTCTGCCACCAGTCGAGCTCCACCACGTCGCGGAAGCCGTGGCGCCGCAGGTAGCTCCCGAGCGCCAGCGGCACGAACCAGGCGACGCTCTTCGGCAGGCGTCGCAGCGTCCAGGCGTCGAGGTGGTCGTAGTGGTTGTGCGACAGGACCGCGATCGCGTCCGCCGGCAGGGCGGCGAGCGGCAGGCCGAGTGGCGAGAGGCGGGGCGGCAGGAGGGCCCGCGGCCCGAAGTGCGGGTCGGTCACCAGCACTCGGCGCCCGGACTGCACGGCGAAGGTCGCGTGACCGACCCAGGTGAGCTCCGGCCGCGGGAGGTCGCGGCGCAGGCGCGCGCCGTCGTTGGGGACCACGGGCACCACCGGGGGCCGGCGCTTGTCCCAGCGGTTGCGCGACAGGACCTTCCACCGGAAGACGTCGGCGAAGCTCGCCTTGCTCACGCCCCAGGGGTTGAAGAAACGCCCGCCGGCGAAGTGCGGCGCGACCAGGGTCGCCGGATCGCGTTCGGAGCGGTTCACGGCGGCGATTGTGGCACGCCGGCGCGCCCTGCCCGGGGCCGGCGGGTTGATAGGCTGGCGGGCGATGCGCGAGCCCGGACTGCCCAATCTGCGCGCCTTCCTCGACCGCCTGCGGCGCGAGGGCGACCTGGTCGAAGTCACCGCACCCGTCTCCGCCAAGCTCGAGATCGCCGAGATCCACCGCCGGGTGATCGCGGCCGGCGGACCGGCCCTGTTCTTCACCCGGGTCGAGGGCTCCGACCTGCCGCTGGTCACCAACCTGTTCGGCACCGCGCGGCGCATCGAGCTCGCCTTCGGCGAGCGCCCGCAACGCCTGATCCGACGCCTCGCGGCCCTGCCGCGGGAGCTCCTGCCGCCGAGCCTCGGCCGGCTCTGGGCGGCCCGCGACCTGCTCGGCGAGACCCGGCGGATCGGCCTGCGCCGCCGCCGCCGGGGACCGGTGGACGAGCTGCGCACGCGCGACGTCCGGCTCGACCGCCTGCCGGCGCTCACCTGCTGGCCGGAGGACGGCGGCCCCTTCGTCACCCTGCCCCTGGTCTATACCGAGCATCCGGACGGCCTCGGCCACAACCTCGGCATGTACCGCCTGCAGGTGCACGACGCGCGCACCACCGGCATGCACTGGCAGATCGGCAAAGGGGGCGGCTATCACTACGCGGTCGCGGAGGCCCGCGACATGGCGCTGCCGGCGACCGTCTTCCTCGGCGGACCGCCGGCGCTGATGCTCGCCGCGATCGCACCCCTCCCGGAGAACGTTCCGGAGCTGCTGCTCGCCTCGTTGATCGCCGGCGAGCGGCTCGGCCAGGTCGCCGGGCCGGGAGCGCACCCGCTGGTCGCCGAGGCGGAGCTCGCGCTGGTCGGCCGGGTACCGCCGCGGCTGCGCCGGCCGGAGGGGCCGTTCGGCGACCATTACGGCTACTACTCGTTGCGCCACGACTACCCGATCTTCGAAGTGGAATGGCTCTGCCGGCGCCGCGACGCGATCTTCCCGGCGACCGTGGTCGGCAAGCCGCGCCAGGAGGACTACTTCCTCGGCGATCTGCTGCAGGAGCTGCTCTCGCCGCTCTTCCCGCTGGTCATGCCGGCGGTCGAGAGCCTCTGGTCGTACGGCGAGACCGGCTACCACTCGCTCGCCGCGGCGGTGGTGCGCCAGCGCTACCCGCGCGAAGCCATGGCCTCGGCCTTCCGCATCCTCGGCGAGGGACAGCTCGCGCTCACCAAGTTCCTCTTGGTCACCGATCGCCCGGTCGACCTCAAGGACTTCCGGTCGACGCTCGCCCACGTCCTGGCGCGCAGCCGGCCCGAGAGCGATCTCTTCGTCTTCGCCAACCTGGCGATGGACACCCTCGATTACACCGGCCCGGCGGTCAACCAGGGCTCCAAGGGCGTCTGGCTGGGGCTCGGCGAGCCGGTGCGCGAGCTGCCGCGCGAGTTCCGACCCACGGTCCCCCTGCCCGCGGGCGTCGGCGAGGTGCTGCCGTTCTGTCCCGGCTGCCTGGTCGTCGGCGGCCCGGCCTTCGCCAGCGAGCCCGCGGCCCCGGCGCGCCTCGCCGCCCACCCGGCGTTCGCCGGCTGGCCGCTGCTGGTGCTCAGCGACGAGCCCCGGCGAGCCGCGGCGAGCGCGATGAACTTCCTCTGGACGACCTTCACCCGCTTCGAGCCGGCGGCCGATCTCCACGCCGCCGCGACGCGCGTCGAACGCAACCATCTGCTCCGCACCTCGCCGATCCTGATCGACGCGCGGCGCAAGCCGAGCTATCCGCAGGAATTGTTCTGCGACGAGGCGACCGCGGCCGGCGTCGCGCGGCGCTGGCGCGAGTACTTCCCGTCGCGGGGCGTCGAGATGGGCGACGCTTCGCTCGCCCACCTCGATCCCCCGCTCTGAGCGCTCGGCGACCGTCCCGGGCCACTGCTACGATCGTCGCCCCGATGCCCGCATCCGACCCGGAACCCCGCCCTTCGATCTGGCGTCTCGGCCTGCTCGGCCGGATCGCCGCCGCGCTCGCTCTGGTCGCCGTGGTGCCGCTCGCCTTCGCCGTCGCCGGGCTGGCCGGGGCGAACCGCGAGGCCCTGCTCGAACAGTTGCTGCGCACGCACACCGTGGCGGCGCGCACCGCCGCCGACGCGCTCGATGCGTTCCTCGCCGCGCGGCGGTCCCTCGCCGCGTCGCTCCTCCTCGCACCCGAGCTGGCGGCCGATCCGACCTCGCCGGCGTCGCAGACCCGTCTCCGCGACTCGCTCGCCAGCTGGTCCGAGGCCGGGATCGTCGCGGCCGCCCTCTACGACGTCGACGGCGCCCTGCTGGTCAAGGTGCAGCAGAAGGGTCGTGGCGAGCTCGCCGAGCGCCTGCTCGGCGGCGCCGCGGGCGCGCCGGCACGCCTGGAGGAGATCGAACGGCAACCCTGGCTGCGCCTCGAGCTGCCGGTCCCCGGCTCGACGGCCGCGCTGCGCCTGGCGATCGACGCGAAGCCCCTGCTCGAGGTGCTCTCTCCCGAGGAGCTCGGCGAGCAGGCGCGCATCCTGCTCCTCGACCGCGGCGGCCAGCCGCTGCTCGGTGGCGCCGCGGAGGTGGCGGCGCTGCCCGCGGCGCTGCGCGAGGCGGCGCTGGTCGCCAAGCTCTCCGGTACCGGCCGCTTCCGCGACGCGGCCGGCCGGGAGCTGGTGGGCGCCTGGTCGAGCGCCGATGCCGGACAGTGGGTCGTCATCTCCACCCAACCGGCGGCGATCGCCGAGGCGGCGGCGCGGCGGATGACCCGCCGGGCGGCGGCGGCCGGCGCGCTCGCCCTCGCGCTCGCCGCTCTGCTCGCCGGGCTGGCCTACCGCGGGCTGGTCAAGCCCTTGCGCGTCCTGCTCGCCGCGCAGCGCCGCGTCGCCGGCCTCTCGGGCACCGCCGCGGCCGGCTCCGAGACGGCCCAACTGCAGCGCGCGATGACCGCCCTCGAGCGCAACGCGCGCGATCGCGAAGCGCTCGACCAGGTCTTCCTCGGGCGCTTTCAGGTGATCGAGATCCTCGGCTCGGGCGGCATGGGGACGGTCTTCCGCGGTTGGGATCCGCGATTGCAGCGCGCGGTCGCGCTGAAGACGATCCACCTCGAGGGCGGCGCGACACGCAACGCCGAAGAGACCCTCTCGTCGATCGGCAAGCTGCTCGCCGAGGCGGTCGCCGCGGCGCAGATCGTCCACCCCCACGTGGTGGCGATCTACGACGCCGAGCAGGTCGAATCGATCGCCTACGTCGCGATGGAGTACGTCGACGGGCTGGGCCTCGACCGCTACCTCGAGGAGCGCGGCCGGCTCTCCTGGCGCGAGGCGGTGCCACTCGGCCAGGCGATCGCCGAGGGACTCGCGGCGGCGCACGCCCGCGACCTGATGCATCGCGACATCAAGCCGGGCAACGTCCTGCTGGGTCACGACGGATCCATCAAGATCGCCGACTTCGGCCTCGCGCAGTTCCTCTCGCAGCGACGAGAGAAGCCCGGCATGGTGGTCGGAACTCCCGGGTTCATGGCGCCCGAGACGCTGCAGGGCAAGCCCTACACCTTCTGGAGCGACCTCTTCGCGCTCGGCGTCGTGCTCTGCCGCGCGGTGCGCGGCAGCTACCCCTTCCAGGGTCGCCAGCTGCGCGACATCGTCGGCGCGACGCTCAACCAGCCGGCGCCCGGTCTCGAGGAGTTCGCGCCCGAGGTCCCGCGGGCGTTCGCCGAGCTGATCGTCGGACTGCTGGAGAAGAACCCGGAGCGCCGCCTCGGGCCGGCGCGCGTGGTCGCGGAACGGCTCGCCGAGCTCGGTCGCGTGCACGGCCTCTCCTGGCAGCTCGATTTCGAGCGCGCCACCCGTCCGATCCACGCCAACGAGGTCTTCCACTCCCTGGCGCTGCCGGTCGCGCCCGCGGCGCGGCCGGCGCCAGAGCGCGCCACGCGGTGAGCGGCACGGCGCTCGCCACCGTGGCGACCGGCCTGGTGCTCGGCTGGTCGGTCGCCTGGCCTCCCGGGCCGATCAACGCGGAGATGATCCGCCGCGCCCTGGCGCGGGGTTTCTGGCCGGCCTACTCGGTGGGACTCGGGGCGTGCAGTGGCGACTTCCTCTGGGCGCTCGCCGTCACGCTCGGCGCCGGCGCTCTCGCCGAGTTGCCGGGCGTCCGCACCGCTCTCGGCCTGGTGAGCCTCGTGCTGCTGCTGGTGCTCGCCAGGCTCTTCCTGCGCGGTGCGCTGCTCGCCTGGCGGGCAGGTCGTCTGGGCAAGGCTCCGGCTCCCGCCGTCTCGCGTTTCGACTCGGCGCGCGGTGGCTACTTCCTCGGGCTCACCATGGCGCTCTCCAGCCCCTGGAACATCGCCTTCTGGCTCGCCGTCATCGGACAACAGGCCGGTGGCACGCTGGGGCTCGCGAGCTCGCTGTTGCTCGCCACGGCGGTGGTCACCGCCGCCGCGGCCTGGGGTCTGGTGCTCTGCACCGCCGTCCGCATGGGCGCCCGCTTCGCCACGCCCACCTGGGAGGTGGTCACCCAGGGGCTCACCGGTCTGCTGATGCTCTACTTCGCGGCGCGCCTGGTGCTGCGGCTCGCCACCGGCTGACCGTTTGGGGAATCGCCGGCCGCGAGCTATCATTCGCGGCTCCGGCGAGCGCTGCGAAGCGTCCGACCAAGCCGACGACTCCATGGATCTGCGCGAGAACATCCTCGAAACTCTGGGCAACACGCCGCTCGTCAAGCTGCGCCGCTACCATCCCGAAGGCGCTCTGCTCGCCGCCAAGCTCGAGTTCTTCAACCCGGGATCGAGCGTCAAGGATCGCATCGGCATCGCCATGATCGAGGCGGCCGAGCGTGAGGGACACCTGCGTCCCGGCATGACGATCGTCGAGCCGACCTCGGGCAACACCGGTCTCGGCCTCGCGATCGCCGCGGTGCTCAAGGGGTACAAGCTGATCTGCACCGCCACGACCAAGATCTCGCGCGAGAAGATCGCGCTGCTGCGTGCCCACGGCGCCGAAGTGATCGTCTGCCCGGTCGACGTCGACGCCGAGGATCCGCGCTCGTACTACAAGGTGGCGGAGCGGATTCGCGACGAGCAGGGAGCCTACCTGCCCTACCAGTACTACAACCAGGCGAATCCGGAGACGCACTACCAGACCACCGGGCCGGAGGTCTGGCACCAGACCGACGGCCGCATCACCCACTGGGTGGTCGGCATCGGGACCGGCGGCACGATCAGCGGCTCGGCGAAGTACCTCAAGGAGAGGAATCCGGACGTGCGGGTGATCGGGGTCGATCCGGCGGGGAGCGCCTACGCCTACTACCACGAGCATGGGCACATGCCGCCCCCGGAGGAGCTGCACCTCTACCTGATCGACGGCATCGGGCAGAGCTACCTGCCGCCCTCGTACTGGCCGGAGTACATCGACGAGGTGGTCACGGTCGACGACCGGACGGCCTACGCGGCGGTGTTCGAGCTGACGCGCGGCGAAGGGATCTTCACCGGCTCGTCCGGCGGCGCGGCCGCCTTCGCGGCGCGCGAGCTGGCGCGCCGCCTCCCCGACGACGCCCTGGTGGTGACTCTCTTCCCCGACTCGGGCGAGCGCTACCTGTCCAAGTTGAACGACGAGTGGCTGCGCGAGAAGGGGATTCTCGGGACGGGCGAGAGCTTCCTCGACTGAGCTCTCGCCAGTCTCAGCCGGGCGGCTCGACGTAGCACTCGGCGAGCGCCGCGGCGAGGCGCGTCGCCCAGGCGACGTGCTGGCCGTCGGCGAATCCCCGCTTGTCCCTGCCACCCGATCCACTGACGTAGAAGCTGGCGTCGAGCATCGACTCGCAGCTCGACCAGCTCTCGGAACGGCGGGCACGGGCCCCCAGACCGAAGCTCTCCAGGTAGGCGGCGTCGTCCGGCATGTAGGTGAGCACTCCGGCCGCATCCTCGAGCAGCCGCTCGATCTTGGCGCGCACCGCCACGTTGACCCGTTGCGCGCTCCACTGCGCATGCGCCCGCCGGGTCGCCTCCCAGTCCGCCGGCAGCGGCTCGACGCGGCGCCGGTTGTAGCCCGCCGAGCGCCGCGCGCTCGCCTCGTCGGCAAACGGCTCGACCACCGCGGTGATCGCCGCCAGCGCGCGAACGCGATCCTTGCGCGCCTCGCGCGGCAGGTCGAAGTCGAGCTGGACCCGACAACCGCGCTGCTCGTGCAGGGTGAAGGGGCCGTCGGACCAGGTGACCCGGTAGGGCTCGACGAGGCTCAGATTGACCGCGAAGCGGCTCCAGCCGACGTGGACGTTGTCGATCCGCGCCAGCTCGCCGGCCGCGAAACGCTCGCCGCGTCCGCCGGTGATCCGGTCGCCGAGCACTTCGACGTCGGTGTAGTGGTCGGTGCACTCCGAGACCAGGCCCTGCCGGACGACCACCGCGCGGCCCACCAGCTCGTTGCGCAGCTCCGCCTCGACGTCCGCCTGTCCCGGCGCCGGGCACGCCAACACCCCGGCGAGTCCCAGCGCCACGAGCGTCTGCTGTCGCTTCATGACGGTCTCCTTTCGTTCATTCTCCACCATCCGGCAGGGCCGCGTGCGTTCGACCGGGATTATACTTGACATGTAAACTATTTATCTGTAGTCTTCCCCCATGACGACGTCGACCCGCCTGCTGGCCGAGCTCAAGCAGCGGCGCCCCTTCCCGACGCCGGCCGAGGAGGCCGCCGTCGCGCTGATGCGCACCACCGATCTCCTGCAGCGCCGGATCGCGCTGGCGATCGAGCCGGCCGGCATCACTCCGCAGCAGTACAACGTCCTGCGCATCCTGCGCGGGTCCCATCCGGAGCCGCTGCCGACGCTCGAGATCGCCCTGCGCATGATCGAACAGGCGCCGGGGATCACCCGGTTGCTCGACCGCCTGGAGACCAAGCAGCTGGTCCGCCGGGAGCGCTGCCGCGAGGACCGACGGCAAGTGCTCTGCCGGATCTCCGACCGCGGGCTCGCCGTGCTCGCCGAGCTCGACCGCCCGGTGAGCCGCGCGATCCGGGGCGCTTTCCGCAAGCTGGGCCGCGCCCGCGCCCTGCAGCTCATCGTGCTGCTCGACGGGTTGCGCGAGGAGCTGGTCGACGCGCCCGCGCCGACCGACGCTTCGCCGCCGGACTGAGTCGCGCGCCGCGGCGGCCTCCCCGCCGGCGATCGCGGTGCGATCCCGAGAACCCGGGCCGCGGCGAGCCGTACCTCCTGGTACGATCCGGGCGTCGCGTGCCCTTTCGGGCGCGGCGCCCATTCCCATCGATTTCCAGGAGGCTCCAACCCCATGCGTCACGCCGCCCACGCCCTGGCCTTCGCCCTGACCGCGAACCTCGCCTTGGTCCCGTCGTCCTTCGCCGCCAAGAGCGCGCCAGAGCCCGCTGGCAAGGAGACCCCCAAAGAGGCCCTCTCGGCCGATACTCTGGCCGGGATCGAGCTCCGCTCCCTCGGCCCGGCGCTGACCTCGGGCCGGATCATCGACCTCGCCATCTCTCCGGCCGCGCCGCGCCGATGGTACGCCGCCGCCGCCTCGGGCGGCGTCTGGAGGAGCGACAACGCGGGGACGACCTGGAGCCCGATCTTCGACGGCGAGGGCTCGTTCTCGATCGGTAGCCTGGCCGTCGACCCCGAGAATCCCAACGTCCTCTGGGTGGGAACCGGCGAGAACAACTCGCAGCGCAGCGTCGCTTACGGCGACGGGGTCTACCTGACCCTCGACGCCGGTAAGAGCTGGAAGAAGGTGGGCCTCGAGACCTCCGAGCACATCGGTGACATCCTGATCGACCCGCGCGACAGCGCCACCGTGTTCGTCGCCGCGCAGGGCCCGCTGTGGGGACCCGGGGGGGAGCGCGGGGTGTTCAAGACCACCGATCAGGGCGCCACCTGGAAGCAGGTGCTGAAGATCTCCGACGACACCGGCGCCTCGGACCTGGCGTTCGATCCGCGCGATCCGGATGTCCTCTACGTCAGCGCCTACCAGCGCCGGCGCCACGTCTGGACGCTGATCGACGGCGGTCCGGAGTCGGCGATCTACAAATCGACCGACGCCGGCGCCACCTGGCGCAAGCTCGAGCGCGGCCTGCCCAAAGCCGACCTCGGCCGGATCGGGCTCGCCGTCTCGCCGGCCGATCCCGACGTGGTCTACGCGGTGATCGAAGCCGAGCCCGGCGAAGGTGGCTTCTATCGCTCCAAGGACCGCGGCGAGAGCTGGGAGAAGCGCGGCGACTACGTCTCCGGCAGCCCGCAGTACTACCAGGAGATCGTCGCCGACCCGCTGGACGTCGACCGGGTCTACTCGATGGACACCTACCTGCAGGTCACCGACGACGGCGGTGCCACCTGGCGCAATCTGGGCGAGAAGTCGAAGCACGTCGACAACCACGCCATGTGGATCGACCCGAGGGACTCCCACCACTACCTGGTCGGCTGCGACGGCGGGATCTACGAGAGCTTCGACCGCGGTGCCACCTGGCGCTTCTTCGAGAATCTGCCGATCACCCAGTTCTACCGCCTGGCGGTCGACGACGCGCGTCCGGTCTACAACGTCTACGGCGGCACGCAGGACAACTTCACCCTCGGCGGACCGTCGCGCACCCTGGCCTTGCAGGGTCCGGCGAACGAAGACTGGTTCGTCGTCCAGGGGGGTGACGGCTTCTGGGCGGCGATCGACCCGACCGACCCGAACATCGTCTACGGCGAGTATCAACATGGCGGGCTGACCCGCTTCGACCGCCGCAGCGGCGAGAACGTCGACATCCAGCCCCAGGTCGAGCCCGGCGAGGCGCCGGCGCGCTGGAACTGGGACTCGCCGCTCGTCCTCTCGGCCCACTCGCCGACGCGGCTCTACTTCGCGTCGCAGCGCCTCTATCGCAGCGACGACCGCGGCGACGCCTGGCGCGCCATCTCCCCCGACCTCACCCGCCAGATCGACCGCAATCGGCTGAAGGTGTTCGGCCGGGTGCAGAAGCCCGACGCCGTGGCGAAGAACGCTTCGACCTCCTTCTACGGCAACATCGTGGCGCTCGCCGAGTCGCCCTCCGCCGAGGGACTGCTCTACGTCGGCACCGACGACGGGCTCGTCCAGGTGACCGAGGACGGCGGCGCCAACTGGCGGCGCGTCGAGCAGTTTCCGGGCGTCCCGGAGCTCGCCTACGTCCGCCGGCTGGTGGCCTCGCGCCACGCCACCGACGTGGTCTACGCCGCGTTCGACAACCACAAGATGGCCGACTTCAAGCCCTATCTCGCGCGCAGCGCGGATCGTGGGCGGACCTGGACGTCGATCGCCGGCGACCTGCCGGCGCGTGGGAGCGTCTACGCGCTGGTCGAGGACCCGGTGCGCCCGGAGCTGCTCTACGCGGGAACCGAGTTCGGCCTGTTCGCCACCTTCGACGGCGGCAAGAAGTGGATCCGGCTCAAGGGCGGCCTGCCGACCATTCAGGTGCGCGACCTCGCGATCCAGCAGCGCGCCGACGATCTCGTGCTCGCCACCTTCGGCCGCGGCTTCTACGTGCTCGACGACCTCGCGCCGCTGCGCGGCGTCTCGGCTGCCGCGCTGGAGAGCCCGGCGCTGCTCTTCCCGCCGCCGACCGCCCAGCTCTACGTCCAGCGCTCGCGCATCGGGGGGCGCGACAAGGTCTTCGCCGGAGAGACCTTCTACTTCGCCGCCAACCCGCCGTTCGGCGCCACGCTGACCTACTACCTGAAGGAGGAGCGCAAGAGCCTCAAGCAACGGCGGCAGGAGGCGGAGAAGGCGGCGCTCGAGGCGAAGCGGGAGCTCGAGTTCCCGGCCTTCGAGGCGCTGCGCGCCGAGACGCTCGAGGAGAAGCCGGCAGTGATCGCCACGGTGCGCGACGGGGAGGGGGCCGTGGTGCGCCGGCTCGAGGGTCCTGCCGGAGCGGGTTTCCATCGCCTGACCTGGGACCTGCGCTATCCGCCGGCCAATCCGGTCGCCGCCGCGGTGCCCGACGATCCGGAGTACGTGCCGCCGCAAGGGCCGTTCGCGGCGCCCGGCCGCTACACCGTCGACCTCGCCCTGCGCGCCGAGAACACCGTGACGCCGCTCGCCGGCCCCGTCGAGTTCTCGGTCGAGGTGCTGGGCAACGCGACGCTGCCCGCCAAGGACCGCGCTGCGGTGCTCGCCTTCCAGCAGAAGCTCGCCCGCCTGCAGCGCGCGGTGCTCGGCGCGGAGGGCCTGGTCGGCGACACCGCGAACCGGCTCGCGTTGATGCGCAAGGCGATTCGCGAAACCCCGGGACTCGACCCGGCGGTCGACGCGGAGGCGCGCCAGCTCGAGCTCACGCTCCAGGAGATCGGCATCGCGCTCTCCGGCGACAGCTTCCTGCGGCGCAAGAACGAGCCGACGCCCCCGTCGATCTCCGAGCGGGTCCAGAACGCGGTGCTGGCCAGCTGGGTCACCACCGCCGAGCCGACCGCGACTCAACGCGACGCCTACCGCTTCGCGGGCGAGGCCTTCACCCAGGAGCTGGCGGCGCTCCGCCGCCTGATCGAGACCGACCTCGCGGCGCTCGAGTCCCGGCTGGAGAGCGCCGGCTCCCCCTGGACGCCGGGCCGGATTCCCGACTGGCGCTACGAGCCGTGAGGCCGCGCGAGCACGAGCGCACCGTCCGCTGGGCCGATCCGCGCGAGGCGGTCCGGCGGGCGATCGAAGGGCGCCTCTCCGGCCTGGAGTTCCTGCGCGCCATGCGGGACGGCACGATTCCATCCCCGCCGGTCGGCGTGCTGCTCGGTTTCGAGATCGACCTGGTGGAGCCCGGGAAGGTCGTCTTCGGCCTGCAGCCCGCCGAGCACCACTACAACCCCAACGGCGTGGTGCACGGCGGCGTCGCGGCGGCCCTGCTCGACACCGTCACCGGCTGCGCGGTGATGACCGAGCTGCCGTTCGGCACCAACTGCGCCACGCTCGAGCTCAAGGTGAACTACATCCGCTCGCTCACCGCGGGCTCGCCCCGTCTTTCGTGCATCGGAACGGTGCTCCACCTCGGCCGGCGGTCGGCGGTCGCCGAGGGGCGGCTGGAGCTGCCCGACGGGCGCCTGGCGGCGCACGCCACCTCCACCCAGATGATCTTCGCACCCGAGGAGGCGCACGGCGAGCGGCCCAGCCCGGCGCAGTAGAATGAGGGCACTTTCAGATCGAGGAGCGCCGCCATGATCGATGACATCCCTCAGGTCGACACCACTCTCCTGGACGAGTTGATCGACCTCCGGCGCGAACGCGACGCGCTGCGTCAGCGGCTCGCCCGCCTGGGCGACAGCGCCGGACAGGTCTCGGAGGTGGTGCTGCAACGGGTGCAGGCCGACTACGAGAGTCGCATCGAGGCGATCGATGCCAAGTCGGCGCCCAAGAAGCAGCAGGCGCGCGAGCTCTTCAACCGCCTGAAGCCGCTGCAGGATGCGGCGCAGGGAGCCTTCAACGCCCTGCGCCTCGACCAGGAGGAGCTCGGGGTCCGGCACCGCCTCGGCGAGTTCGACGACGAGGAGTACCGCCGGCGGATGGCGCAGCTCGGCGAGAAGATGAAGGGGGCCGAGGGGCGCTCGGCCGAGATCTCGGAGCTGGTGGCACGATTCGTCGGCGCCTTCGACTCGGTGAGCGACCTGGCACCCGGCCAGACGGCGGAGGTGCTCGCCGTGGTGACACCCTCCGAGCCGCGGCACGACGAAGGCACGCTGCATCTTCCACCGGAGCCGCCGCCGGCGCCCGGGCCGCCTCCGCTCCCGCCCTCACCCGCCGCGGCGATCCTGGAGGAGCCCTTCGAGATCGCCGAGGTCAGCGAGGCGTCGCCCGCCCCCGCGGAGGACATCCCCCCGGTCGGCGAGACGACTCCGGTCGTTCCGCTGGCGCAGCCCGTGGTCGCCACCGGCCACCCTCGGCTGGTGGCGCTCGACAGCGACATCGAGCCGCCCGAGCACCGGCTCGAGCCGCTCACCTTCATCGGCCGCACTCCGGAGAACCACGTGCGCATCTTCAAGCCGGCGGTCTCCCGCCGCCACGCCCAGATCGCGCACACCGACGGGGGCTGGCTGCTCAAGGACCTGAGCTCCGAGAACGGCACGTACGTGAACGGCCAGCGGATCAGCGAACGGGCGCTGGTCGACGGCGACCGCGTGCAGTTCGGCACCTCGCGCTTCCTCTTCAAGGCGGACTGAGCGGTCGGCGCCGCGTGAGAGCGCTCGACGCCGCCCTGCTCTTCGCCGCCGCGGCGGCCGGCGGCGGCATGAACGCCCTCGCCGGCGGCGGCACGATCCTCACCTTCCCGACCCTCCTCCTGCTCGGCGTCCCGGCGGTGACCGCCAACGCCACCTCCACCGTCGCGCTGCTGCCGGGCGCGGCGGCGAGCTTCGCCGGCTACCGGCGCGAGGTCGCGACCCACCGCCACTGGCTGACCTCGCTCCTGCTGCCGAGCCTGGCTGGCGGCGCGCTCGGCGCGTTGCTGCTCCTCGCCACTCCCGACCGGATCTTCGCCCGGCTCGCGCCCTGGCTGATCCTCTTCGCCACCGCCCTCTTCTTTCTCCAGTCCCTCGCCGCGTTCCGTCGCCGCACCGCGCCGCGCGCGCTGGCGCCGGAGCTCGCCGGACGCCACCTGCGGATCGCCCTCGCGGCGCAGCTCGGCGTGGCGATCTACGGCGGATACTTCGGCGCCGGAATCGGCATCCTCATGCTGGTCATCCTCGGCTACCTCGGGCTCGAGGACATCCACGCCATGAACGGACTGAAGAACTTCTTCGGCATCTGCATCAACAGCGTCGCGGCGGCGATCTTCATCGCCCGCGGGGCGGTCGACTGGCCGCTCGCCCTCGTGATGCTCGCCGGCGCCGTGGTGGGCGGCTACGCGGGAGCCAACTTCGGGCGCTGGATCGGGCCGGCGAAGGCGCGTGGCGCGGTGATCCTGATCGGGGTCGTGCTCGCCGTCGTGCTCTGGATCCAGCAGCGCTGAGCGCGGCGCCCTCCGAGGGGGGAATAAGCTCCCCACGGCGGTGGTTGTGAGGGACGTCGACCGCCGGCCCCGCCGCCGGGAGCCCGGCGCGTCGCAGGAGATCCGATGACCGACCAACTTCTGCTCCCCGTCCTGCCGCTACGGGACGCGGTGCTCTTCCCGGGCATCGCGCTGCCGATCGGCGCCGGCCGCGCCGGCACGCTGCGGGCCATCGAAACCGCGCTCAAGGGCGGCGATCCACTGGTGCTCGCCGTGACCCAGCGGCAGAACGTCGACGAAGTGGCGGCCGAGGGTCTCTACTCCGTCGGCACGGTCGCGCGGCTCGGCCAGGTCCAGCGCAACCTCTCGGGCATGCAGCTCGTGCTGCACGGCGAGCGGCGCGGCATCGCGCTGCGCTACCAGGAGCGCGACGGCTACCTGGTCGCCACCACCCTCGCCGCCGCCGATCAGCAGCCCGCCGACGCCCAGGACGCGGCGTTCGTCGCCCTCTACCGCGAGACCAAGGAGCGGTCGATCGAGCTCGCCAAGCGGGCCGGGCTGCCCGACGAGCTGGTGCAGCAGGTCATCTCGATCGCCGCCGAGCCCTCGCGCTTCGCCGACCTCGTCTCGGCCTACGTCGAGCTGCCCACCGCGGAGCGGCAGAAGCTGCTCGAGATGCTCTCGGTCGAAGAGCGCCTGCGGCACGTCCTGATCCACGTCCAGCGCCAGCTCACCGTGCTCGACACCCAGGAGCAGATCAAGTCCAAGGTGCGCGAGGAGCTGGGCGACCGCCAGCGCGAGATGGTGCTGCGCGAGCAGATGAAGGCGATCCAGAAGGAGCTCGGCGAGGGCGACGACAGCGGCGACCTCGAGGAGCTCGCCGAACGGCTGGCCAAGCTCGACCTCCCCCCGGCGGTGCGCAAGGAGACCGACCGCGAGCTGGGGCGGATGCGCCGCATCGGACGGGAGTCGATGGAGTCGCAGGTCATCCGCACCTTCCTCGAGACGGTGGCCGAGCTGCCGTGGAGCGAGCGCAGCGCGGAGAAGCTGGACATCCAGGAGGCGGAACGGATCCTCGACGAGGATCACTACGGCCTGCAGGACGTCAAGGACCGGGTGCTCGAGTTCCTCGCCGTTCGCCAGCTCCGCCTGGCCCGCGACGGTCGAACGTCCCCACTACCGTCAGGGGCCGGAGAACCGGTGGACGGCGACGGCGGGGAGGGTGCGGGCGAGTCCGGTCCGAGCACCGCCGCTCGCGAGCACGAAGCGACGGGCTCCCCGAGCGAGCGCGGAGCCGAGGAGGGCGCGAGGCGACCCGAGACGGCCGAGAAGAGGAAGGAGAAGCTCGCCAAGGGCCCGATCCTGCTCTTCATCGGTCCGCCCGGCGTGGGCAAGACGTCGATCGCCAAGTCGATCGCCCGCTCGATGGGGCGCGAGTACGTGCGCATCTCGCTCGGCGGGGCGCGCGACGAGGCCGACATCAGGGGCCACCGCCGCACCTACGTCGGCGCCATGCCGGGCCGGATCCTGCAGGGGATGCGGCAGGCCGGCAAGAAGAACCCGGTCTTCCTGCTCGACGAGATCGACAAGCTGGGGGTCTCCTTCCAGGGCGACCCGGCCGCCGCGCTGCTCGAGGTGCTCGATCCGGCGCAGAACGACAGCTTCACCGATCACTATCTCGGCGTGCCGTTCGACCTCTCCGAGGTGCTCTTCGTCTGCACCGCGAACTTCGCGCAAGGGATTCCGTCGCCGCTGCTCGATCGCATGGAGACGGTGGAGTTCTCCGGCTACACCGAGGCCGAGAAGGCCGAGATCGCCCGCCGCTACCTGCTACCCCGCCAACTCGAGGAGAACGGCCTGGCGACCGAACAGCTCGAGCTCGCCCCCGAGGCGCTGGGCGAGCTCATCTCGGGCTATACCCGCGAGGCGGGGGTGCGCCAGCTCGAGCGCGAGATCGGCCGGCTCGCCCGCAAGGCGGCGCGCAAGATCGCCAGCCGCGAGGCCGAGCGCATCCTGGTGGACGTCGCGGCGGTGCACGATCTGCTCGGCCGGCCACGGGTCCACCCGGAGCGCGCCGCGCGGCAGGACCAGGTCGGCGTCGCGACCGGCATGTTCTACACCCCGGTGGGCGGCGACATCCTCTTCGTCGAGGCGCAGACCATGCGCGGCAAGGGAGAGCTGGTGCTCACCGGCCAGCTCGGCGACGTCATGAAGGAATCGGCGCGCGCCGCCTGGAGCTACGCCAAGGCGCACTCGGCGTCGCTCGGCATCGTCGAGGGCGCCTTCGAGCGTGACCTCCACGTGCACGTGCCGGCCGGCGCGGTGCCCAAGGACG